>CAZAOI010000088.1:0-12015 GCA_964486705.1 uncultured Oleiharenicola sp.
CTGGTGGTCGAGGCCATCCAGCACGAGGTGCGGCGCGGGGGCCAGGTTTTCTACCTGCACAACCGCGTCCTGAGCATTGATCTGGTGGCGACGCGCCTGCGGGCGCTGCTGCCCGATTTGACCATCGGCGTCGGTCACGGCAAGATGAGCGAGGCCGACCTGGAGCGCATGATGACCGAGTTTGTCGCCGGAAAATTCCACGTGCTGGTTTGCACCACCATTATCGAGTCGGGCCTCGATATCCCGAACTGCAATACCATCATCATTGAAGGCGCAGACCGTTTCGGATTGTCGCAGCTCTACCAGCTGCGCGGCCGCGTGGGCCGGTTCAAACATCAGGCCTACGCCTACCTGCTGCTCCACCGGCACGCCCGGCTGCTCGACCTCGCCCGGCAACGGTTGAGCGCCATCCGCCAGCACAACCAGCTCGGCGCGGGCTTTCGCATCGCGATGCGGGACCTCGAACTCCGCGGTGCCGGCAATCTCCTCGGCGCCGAGCAGAGCGGCCATATCGTGGGCGTCGGGTTTGAGCTGTATTGCCAGCTCCTAAGGCAAAGCGTGGCCCGGCTGAAAGGCGACAAACACGCGGCGGTGGTGCGGGCCGGCGTGAAACTGGATTTCGTTTTCGTCGGCGAAGGGACCGAAACCGCCCGCGCCACGGCGACCGACAGCTTCACGGCCTTAAAGCAAGCCGAACGCCGCGAGGGGGAGATCGGCAAAATTCAAGCCCGGCTCCCGGCGGCGTATATCGGGGAAACCCGGCTCCGCATCGATTTTTATCGCCGGCTGGCGATGGTCGAGAATGCCGCCCAGGTAAAACTGCTCGAAGCGGAGCTGCGCGACCGATTTGGGAAATTCGGCGAAGAGGTTCGCGCCTTGCTGCTCGTGACGGAAATTCGCGCCCGGGCGGAACAAAAGGGGGTATTGTCCGTCGAAACCGTCGGCAGCCGACTGAAATGCCTGCGCAATTCGGGCCGCCACGACGATTTCATTCAACTAAGCAGCCGCTTTCCCCGCTTGACCGCCCCCACCCCCCTTGCAAGGTTGAAAGAAATCATCACTTTTCTGCAAAATCTTCCCGCTAAATGATTCTCCGAGGTATCCGTTCGTTCTCCGCCATCCTGATCGCCGTTATCACGGTATCCTTGTCTGTTGTCCCGGCGCGCGGACAAGTCGCCCCCCCGATCAAGGACAATCTTAACTTGCGCTACGCCAACGGCATCGCGGCCATCGCGGAGGACCATGTGGTCACGGTGGACGACATTCGCCGGGAAGTCGGGCCGCTCATTCCCGAAATTCAAAAGCAGAGCCGCAATGAAAAGGAATTCAATGAAAAGCTCGAAGCCCTCCAAGAGGACGTCGTGCAAAACCTCATTGACCGCGTCCTGATCGTGAAGGAATTCTACAAAGACGAGAAGCGAAAGGTGCCCGCCAGTTACGTGGACAATCAGGTCGCCGAAACCATCATCACGCAGTTCGACAGTGACCGGAGCAAATTCCTGGCCTATTTGCGCTCCCGCGGCATCTCGCAGAAGGATTACCGCAAGGAAGTGGAGGAGGATATGATCTACGGCTATATGCGGCAACAGCAGTCCAAATCGTCCAGCACGGTCAGCCCCGTGAAGATCGAGGCGTTCTATACCGAAAACAAAGAGCGCTTTTATCAGGAGGACAGCGTGCACCTGCGTCTGATTCAGATCGCCCGCATCGAGGGAGACTCCGACAGCACGCTGCGCACCAAAGCAGCCGAGGTCATCGTGCAGTTGACCGCCGGCGCGGATTTCGGCGATCTCGCCCGACAATACAGTCAGGATTCCCGCAAGACGAAGGGCGGCGACTGGGGCTGGCAGCGCCGGTCCGATCTGCGCAAGGAGTTCAGCGATGTGATTTTCTCACTCGAAAAAGGGCAGTATGGCGACCCCTTGATCATGCCGGAAGGCGCCTTCATCCTTTTCGTCGAGGAACGCAAACACGCCGGCACCATCCCGCTGGATGAGGCGCGCCCCGAAATCGAACGCTCCTTGATCCAACAAGGTTCCCGCCAGGCCACCGAGCGCTGGCTCGAAAAGTTGCGACGGAACGCCTACGTGAAGCACTTCTGATTCACCGCCCGTGGGCCAGCGGGTGAAAGCACCGAGGCCCATGAACGAAAACCCCTACCCACCCCTCCGCGTCCAAGACCTCGCCGTCGGCGAGCGGCCGCAGGAGCGACTCGAACGACTCGGGCCCGCGGCCTTGAGCGACACGGAACTGCTGGCCATGCTGCTGCGCAGCGGAAGCAAGGGCCACAATGTCCTCGCCGTCGCCCAGCAACTCATCACGGAATCCGGCTCGCTGGCCACATTGGTGCAATGGACCGATGCTGATTTCCGCCGGCTCAAGGGCATCGGCCGCGTCAAGGCCCTGCAACTCGTCGCCGTGCTGGAAATAGCCCGCCGCGTCCTCGCGAGCGCCAGCGAAGTCACGGCGGCTTTCAACCGGCCCGAACTTGTGCTGCAACATTTCCAAGCCCAAATCGCCGGGCTCGTCGTCGAGAAATTCTGGGTCCTCTGCCTGAACCGCAAGAACCGCCTGCTCAAGCAGGTCGAGATCACCTCCGGCACCGCCACCAGCAGCCTCGCCCACCCCCGGGAGGTATTTCGCGAAGCCATCCGGCACGGCGCCACGGCGCTGGTCTGTGTCCACAATCACCCCAGCGGCGACCCCGCGCCCAGCGCGGCGGATGTGCAGGTGACCCGCCAGTTGCGCGAAGCCGCCAAAGCGATCGATATTCAACTGCTCGATCACGTGATCGTCGGCCGGGCCGGACCCGATCCGCGCGGCCTCGGTTATTACAGCTTTCGTGAGGCTGGCCTCCTTTAACAAACTGCCGGACAATACTTAAAGTGGTGGTGGAGGCCGGATTCGAACCAGCGAACTGCAGAGCAGAATTGATTTACAGTCAACGTCCTTTAGCCACTTGGATACTCCACCAAAACAAAAACGAGCGGTGAAGGTATGCGGGCGTTACTGACTTTGCCAAGAGGTTTTTTGTCTATTTAGCCTGATCATTCCCTCGCCCTTGCCGCACGGGACTTTGACGTAGCCGCGCCGGTCGGCACGGACCGCTGGGCCGTCCGCGAATGGCCTGACGGCGCGACCGACCACCCGAGGCTTCTGCACTCGTCCGCTTGCCAATCGGTCATTCACGGCAAAACTGCCACCTGAGATGGACACCCTGCATCAAGCCTATGACGCACTGCTGGCGCATCCGATCAGCAACGGCTTGATGCCGCATCTGTTCACCGTGGCGGGTTTCCTTCTCGCCTTGCTGGCGCTGGCCCGGCTGATGAGTGAGCGACGCCAGCCCAGCAACACGTTCGCCTGGCTTCTGGCCATCGCCTTCGTGCCGTACGTTGGGGTGCCACTTTATCTGCTCTTCGGGGGCAGCAAGATTCGGCGCCTCGTCGCGCGCAAGACCCGGCTCTGCCCAATCGTGCCCGGCGCCCCACCCTCGCCCGCCGCCGTCGGCGCCACCGCGCGCATTCTTACCCTCAATGGCGCGTGTCCGCCGGTCGGCGGAAACAAGGTGAAATTACTCACCACCGGCGAAGACGCCTTCGCCGAACTCGAGCACCAGATCAAATCGGCCAAGCATACCATCCACCTGATGACCTTCATCCTCGCGCGCGACGCGGTCGGCAAGCGCCTGGTCAAGCTTCTCGCCCAGCGCGCCAAGGAGGGCATCAAGGTCCGACTGCTGCTCGATGCACTCGGGTGTTTTCCGAGCAGCGGCCGGTTTGTCGATCCCCTCCGCCAGGCGGGCGGGGAAGTCGCCAAATTCATGCCGGTGCTGCCGCTCCAAACTCGCGGCTCCGCCAATCTGCGCAACCACCGAAAAATCGCCGTCTTCGACCACCAGATCGCCATGATCGGCGGACACAACCTCGCCAAGGAGTACATGGGCCCGACCCTTCTCAAGCGGCGCTGGCGCGACTTCGGCGCCGTGATCGAAGGCCCGGCGGTCGGCCTGCTCAACGAAACTTTCATCGCCGACTGGGCCTTCGCCCGAGGGCAATCGATCGACGAACTGCACCGGATGTGGCCCGGCACGACGGCCCGCGCGGTCGGGTCGGCCGAATTACAGGTCGTCGCGAGCGGCCCCGACGTGGTGGGCGATCCGCTGTACGAGGGCATTCTCTCCCTGGTGCAGAACGCCGAACGCAGCGTGTGGATCGTCACCCCCTACTTCATTCCCGACGAGGTCCTGTTCCGTTCCCTTCTGCTCAAGGCCCGGAGCGGTGCGGATGTGCGCATTGTCGTGCCCGCCCGGTCGAACCATCTGATCACCGATCTGGCGCGGCGCCACTTCCTGCGCGAGCTGTCGGCGGCCGGCGCGACAATTCTCTATTATCAATCGGGCATGAACCACGCCAAGCTCATCCTCGTGGACGAAAGCACCGGTCTATTCGGCTCGGCCAACATCGACTGGCGGAGCCTCTTTGTGAATTTCGAGATTGGGGTGGTGACCTATTCGCCGGCGGAAGCCGCAGCCTTGTCGCACTGGATGAAAGAGGTGTTTGCTCTCTCTTCGCCCATGCCCCAACCGCCGACCAAGCGCGGGCTCTTCTCCGCCATCGGGGAGGAAATTGCCCGGTTGCTTGCCCCGATGCTGTAGGGAATCGGTGGTCGCCGATGTCCCGGTCGTCGATCGACGCAGAGGGGCCCCTCGAGAGGCTCGGGGTCCTTAGTTTGTCGAATGGAGAAACCGACGCCCGCCTGTCTGAGTCGATCCGGCTTACGCCACCGTCGCCGCATGCTCCAGCAGCCGCAACGCCTGGTGGAGCTCGCGCCGCATCTCGGCGAGAGCCGCCCGGGCCTCGTCGAGCTGGGTCGCCGCGCGCTCGGTATAGTCCGCCTTCCAGGCTTCCGCTTTCTCGCTGTATTCCGCCTTCCAAGCTTCCGCTTTTTCGGTGTATTCGGTCCTCATCGCCTCGGCTTTCTCGGCGTACTGCGATTTCAGGGCCGTCCAGCGCTCGCCCAATTGATGCAACTTGGCATCCGAGGTTTGAAGCATATCCCGCATCCTGGCATTGAGCACGGTTTTCTGACAAGTAAGCCGGGCATTCAGCCGGCGGCGCGTGTCGGCCAGTTGCGAGAGGAGAACCTTCTCTTCCGGCACACGCCTCAACCCACGCGCCAATCCGAATTTCGACAGGGTCCAGATCGTCCATTTCGTCGGATCCCATTGCCACCATTTCACCGCGTTCCGGTAGTCGTGCTGAAACTCGTGGTGATAGTTATGATAGCCTTCCCCGAAGGTGAAGATCGCCATGATCCAGCTGTCCCGCGCGCTGCAGCGGTCCGAATAGGGCTGGCTGCCGATCGTATGGCAAAGCGAGTTGATGAAGAAAGTCATGTGCTGAACCGCCGTGACGCGCGCGACCCCGGCGAGGAGAAAACCGCCCAGCGCGCCCAGCCAACCGGCGTGCAGGAAGCCGAGGACCGCCGGAAGCACCAACCCGACGCTGACGGCAATCAGCGTATAGTACCGGTCCTGAAACATAAAGATCCGGTCCTTGCGCAGGTCGGCAATGTTGTCGAGCGGCGCTTCCGCATCGAGCTTGAAGAGAATCCAGCCCATGTGGGCGTACCAAAACCCTTGGGAAATATCATAAGGGTCATCAGCGTGGTCCACATGCTTGTGGTGCCGGCGATGGTCGGAAACCCAGTGCATGGCGCTGTTCTCGAAGGCGGCGGCGCCGAAAATCAGCGTGGCCAGACGCACCGGCCACCTTGCCTGGAACGCCACATGGGAAAAGAGTCGATGGTAGCCGAGCGTGATGCTCAGGCCGGTGGCGATAAAGAAGAAGAGGAACAGGGACGCCTGGAACAGATCCACCCCGTAAAACCACAAGTAGACCGGGACGGCGGTGCAAGTGACCACCGCTGTGCCGATTAGGAACAAACTATTGGTCCAATTGATGCGAGATGAAGGAAGGCGAAATGGCATACCCGGAAAATGATGCTTCGCCTCCGCTCAAGGGCGAGCGGATTTTTTCCGTCCGCCTCCAGCACGCCTTCCACTCTCCCCATCAATGGCTTGGCCCGCTCGGTTAAACTTCCCCGGTGCGCACGGCGTGCTGTTCAATAAACGCTTTGATCGCCGCCTCATCGGCCGGCAGACGGTGTTTCACCACCGGCCGCGACACCAGGACGTCCAAGGAGGGATGCCCGACTCCCTGCCCGGTGGCGGCACGGATCGCCTCCGGGAATTTTGCCGGATGCGCCGTCGCCAGCACAATGCTCACCCGGTCGGGATTCAAATCCTTGAAGGCACAGGCCGTGTGCGGATCGACCAAATAACCGTAGCGCGCATACACCCGGCGGATGAAGCCGCTGATCTCCGCATCGCTCGCGCTCGAGGAACTGAAAGCCGATTTGTCGAATGGTTCGAAACGATACCCGCCGGTGGCCCCAATCTGCGCCATAACCGTCCGCACCTGCTCGGCATCGCAATTCACTTCATAATAAAGAAACCGCTCAAAATTCGACGCCAGCTGGATGTCCATCGAGGGCGCCAGACTCGGCCGCACTAGGCCCACCCGATAGTCGCCCGTCGTGAAGAGCCGGTGCAGGAGGTCATTCTGATTGGTCGCGACCTTGAATCCTATGATCGGCACGCCCATTTCCCCCAGCATCCAACCGGCAAAAACGTTCCCGAAGTTCCCCGTCGGCACCACAAACTCCACGCGGCCCCGCTCGTGCGCGTCGAGCTTCAGCCAAGCATAAAGGTAATACACGCATTGCGCCAGCACCCGGGCCAGGTTGATCGAATTCACCGCGGAGAGCCGGTGCCGCTGGCTGAACTCGTGATCGCCGAAAATATTCTTCAACACCCGTTGCGCGTCGTCGAAACTGCCGTCGATGGCGATGGCGTAGACATTCTCCGCCCCCGTGCAGGCCATCTGCCGCTCCTGCAGCGGCGAGACCCGACCGTCGGGATAAAGGATGAAGATGGCGGTCCGCGGCTTGCCGAGCAACCCGTGGATAGCCGCCGCGCCCGTGTCCCCCGACGTCGCCCCGAGCACGTTGATACCGCGACCGGTCTGCTCGCATTGGTAGCCGTAGAGGTTGCCGAGCAGCTGCAGCGCGAAATCCTTGAACGCGAGCGTGGGCCCGTGAAACAGCTCCAGCACATAGGTCGCGTCATCCAGCTTGTGGAGCGGCGCAATGTCCGGATAAGTGAAGGCGGCATAGGAGTGATGAATCATCCGGCGGAGCGCATCCTCCGGAAGGTCCGTCGCGAAAATCCCCATGAACTCGGTGCACAACTCCGCGTAACTGAGATTCCGCCACGCGGCCAGCCGCGGCGTGATGTCCGGCATCAGCTCCGGCAAAAACAGCCCGCCATCCGGCGCCAGCCCGACCGCCACGGCTTCGGAGAAACTGTGCGGCTTGGTCTGGCCGCGGGTGGAAATGAATTTCATCGGTCGCTTTTCCCTATTTCCAATCATTCCCGCCCCGGGAAGGCAATCCTTGGAGCAGGCGGAACGGGCAGGAGAACAAGATTTTTCGGCTCACTTCTTCCCCAAACCAAACACGTCATGCGCGGTGCGCTGGGCCTCGTCAGCCCGGGCCCGGTCCACCGCCACGGTGATCTTGATCTCGGACGTGGCGATGAGCTGGATGTTGATGCCCGCTTCCCCGAGCGCCGTAAAGAGCGCCGCCGCCACGCCGGCGTGCGTCCGCATGCCGACGCCGACCACGGAGAGCTTGGCAATGTTGTCGAAAGCCTTGATTTCGCCGCCGCCGATTTTCTTCAGGACGCCCGGCAGCACCTTGACCGCGCTCGCCGCGTCGTCGCGCTGCACGGTGAAGGTCAGATCCACCGCCCCGGATTGCCCGACCGTCTGCACGATCATGTCAACGTTGATGCTGGCATCGGCGAGGGCCTTGAAAATGGTCCCCGCCGTGGCGGGTTTGTCCGGCAGCCGATTGATGACGACCTTGGCCTGGTCCTTGTCGAGCGCGACCCCGCGCACGACAACTTTTTCCATGTAGGCGACTTCTTCTTTCACGATAGTTCCTGGGTTGTGGTTAAAGCTGCTGCGAACCTCGAACACGACGCCGTATTTCTTGGCAAACTCGACGGAACGCGACTGCATGACCTTCGAGCCGAGGCTGGCGAGTTCGAGCATCTCGTCGTAACTGATCTCCTCGATCTTGCGGGCGTTTTTGACGATGCGGGGATCGGCCGTGTAAACGCCGTCCACGTCGGTGTAGATTTCGCATTTGTCGGCTTTGCACGCCGCGGCCAACGCGATCGCCGTCAGGTCGGAACCGCCGCGCCCGAGCGTCGTGATCTGGCCTTCGTCGTTGATGCCCTGGAAGCCGGCGACGATGACGACCTTGCCCGCCTTTAAATCCTTCAAAATCGACTTGGGCACGATTTGCTTGATGCGAGCCTTGGTGAAAACCTGGTCGGTGAAGATGCCCGCCTGCGCCCCCGTGTAGGAAACCGCCGGGATCTCAAGTGCGTGCAGCGCCATGGCGGTCAGCGCGATGGTCTCCTGCTCGCCGATGGCGAGCAGCATGTCCATCTCGCGCGTGTCGGGCCGGTCGTTGATGGCCTTGGCGCGGGCGATCAGCTCATTGGTTACGCCCGACCGGGCCGAGACCACGATGATCAGGCTGTGGCCTTCATCCCGGGTCGCCTGGATGCGTTTGGCCACGTTCTTGATCCGGTCGACATCGCCGACCGAGGAACCGCCATATTTTTGGACAATGAGAGCCATGGTTACGAACCCGGTTAAATGGCCCGTCCCGGTGCCCTTTGGCAAGGAGGGAGTGCGCACCTCACGTCATAACCCCGAGTCGGACCGAAGCCGCAACCCGGAGCCAACCGCAGGCTGAGACCAGCGCCCTTTGACTTCCAGACCTCGGCACCGCAGCGCCGCGCAACCATCTCAAAGCAGCCCATAATTGGTATGAGAGGTGACTTGCCCTGCCTCCGAAGTTCAGTATTCCTGCAGGCTTACCCCGAAAGCCATGCGAATGACTGTGCGACATCTGCAATTCCCCGGAGCCATGACCTCACCTGTTCGTCTCGCCCGCACGCGAACCGTTGTCTGGGCCGCCGCCGCCCTGCTCTGCTGGTTCGCGCTGGCCGGCGAGATGGTGGGCCAGTCCGCCTCGGCTCCGGTCGAGCCCCCGCATGCCCTGGTGCCGCCGGGGATCCTGATGCAGTTCATGCTCAAGAATTCCGGGAACAACAATCTGGTGGGAAAGCCGGATATGCCCGTGACCATTTCGGTCGTGTTGACCAATAAATCCGATGAATCCCTGGCGGTTTTTGCCGTCCGTTTTTTGAACGCGGATGACAGCGACGCACTCGCCTTCCCGCTGGGCTGCATGGTCCGGATTACCGACCCCAAGGGCAATCCGCTGCTGCCGCAGACTGCCCGCCCCGATGGTTACTGGGGGTTGGCGAACACGGCGGAAGTAGACGACACCGTTTTGGCCGAGGACCCGCGCAATCATTTCGCGATCCCCCCACACGAACGCCGGGCGTTCTCGGTGCCCGTCGCGGCGGTGTTGGCGGGCGGCGGCACCGGCCCGGGCTGGCCCGTGGTCGACGGGAAATTCATCCCTGGCGCCTACCGCTTCAAGTTCCGCTGGGCGGGCCAGGAATCTCCGGAATTCTCGCTGACGATTCTGCCCAATTAGGCGAGCGGCGGCGGGCGCGCCGGTGAATTGCGGCGTTGCATCGCACCGGCCGAGTCCGCAACTTGCCGCCTTATGTCCGCCGAGCCCGCCCTTCCTGTCCCTGCTCCCACCGACTTCATTCGCGACCTCGTCGCGGCCGACGTCGCCGCAAATCGTTACCCGCAGATCGTCACCCGTTTCCCGCCGGAACCCAATGGCTACCTCCACATCGGCCACGCCAAGTCCATTTTGCTGAACTTCGGCATCGCCCGCGAAAACCGCGGCCGGTGCAATCTCCGCTTCGACGACACCAACCCGGCCAAGGAGGACATCGAGTATGTCGACTCCATCACCGCTGATGTCCGGTGGCTCATCGCCGGGTGGGCCGACGAGTGTCTCGGCTTTAAGGCCAAGGGGGCGACGCCGGCAGCGACGCCGTTCAACGGGCAGCCGGATTACTACCTCGGCCCCGTCGCTGCGCCCGCCGACGGGGAGGCCTTCTCCGCCTCCAGCTATTTCGCCCAGCTCTACGCGTACGCCCTCGCCCTGATCAACAAAGGACAAGCCTACGTCTGCGACCTGAGCGCCGAGGACACGGAAAAATACCGCGGGTCCCCGGATCGTCCGGGTCAGGACAGCCCGTTCCGCCAGCGCAGCGTCGCGGAAAATCTTGAGCTGTTCCAGCGGATGAAGGCCGGGGAATTCCCCGATGGCGCCCGTTCGCTGCGCAGCAAGATCGACATGACAGCCCCGAACATGTGGCTGCGCGATCCGCTGCTCTATCGCATCCGGCACACCGCCCACCACCACACCGGCGACCAGTGGTGCATCTATCCGCTCTACGACTACGCCCATTGCCTCAGCGATTATCTGGAGGGCATCACCCACAGCATCTGCACCCTCGAATTCGTCGACCACCGCCCGCTCTACGACTGGATTCTGGAAAACCTCAGCCTGCCGCGCCCGCTGCCGCACCAGTACGAATTCGCCAAACTCAACCTCGGCTACACCATCGTCTCCAAGCGCAAACTGCTCCAGCTCGTCAACGAGAAGATCGTCACCGGCTGGGATGACCCGCGCATGCCCACGCTGTCCGGCTTGCGGCGCCGCGGCATCCCCGCCAGCGCCATCCGCAAGTTTGTCACCGGCGTCGGCGTCACCAAGTTTGACTCGCTCACCGAGGTTGGCGTCTTCGAAAATGCCATCCGCGAGGAGCTCAATGCCGGGGCCCAGCGCCGCCTGGCCGTGTTGAAACCGATCAAGGTTGTCCTGACGAACATTCCCGACAGCGAGGTTATCACCTGCACCGCCACCAACAACCCGCAGGACGAAAACCCCACCACGCGTCCGCTCGCCCTCACCCGCGAAGTGTTCATCGAGAGCGATGATTTTGCCGAAGTCCCGCCGCCGAAATATTTCCGCCTGAAACCCGGCGGCGAGGTCCGCCTCAAGTACGCCTGCATCATCACGTGCGACGAAATCGTGAAAGACGCCTCCGGTCAGGTCATCGAGTTGCGCTGCACCGCCGACCTGACGACGCGCGCCGGTCAGCCCAACTCGGACAAGAAAGTGAAAGGCACGATCCACTGGGTCAGCGCCACGCATTGCGTGGAAGCCGAGGTGCGCCTTTACGACCGGCTCTTCAATGTCGCGGAGCCCGACGCCGACGGTAAATTTCTGGAGCACGTGAACCCGAGGTCGCTCGAGGTCGTCACCGCGAAACTCGAAGCGTCGCTCGCGGGCGCCACGCTGGCTGATTGTTTCCAGTTCGAGCGCCTCGGCTATTTTGCCCTCGACCCAAAGGACGCCTCGCCCGGCGACCGCCCGGAACCGCGCGGTTCCAAACTCGTCTTCGGACGCACCATTACGCTCAAGGACACCTGGGCCAAGGGGCCGGCAAGAAATTAGTTTTCCCTGACCGGCACCGCCCTCATGCGCAAGCTGGCCGAAGGTCTATTTGCAAAGGCAAAACCGGTCCACCCTCACGCGTGGCTGTGGGAGCCCTTGGAGGAGGATCCCCACTTCGTCCTGCGTGCGATGTTCGGCGCCAAGGCCCTCTACCTCGATGGCAAGCTGACGCTCTGTTTCTGCGCCAGTGAGGAACCGTGGCGGGGCGTGCTCGCGTGCACCGACCGCGAACGCCAGCCCGCGCTGCAGACCGAATTTCCCGAGCTGAAGCCTCACTCGATCCTCCCAAAGTGGCTCTACCTGCCGGAGACCGCCGACACCTTTGAGCGCGTCGCCGCCCAGTTAGTCGCCCTCGCCCGCCGCCGCGATCCGCGCCTCGGTGTTATCCCGCAGCCCAAGAAAACCCCGAAGGCGAAAGCG
>CAZAOI010000089.1:0-11856 GCA_964486705.1 uncultured Oleiharenicola sp.
AACTCATCGTGCGCGAGGCGAAGCAAGTGCGGGCCCGCCGGGAACTGATCTTCGGTTTCCTGCCATTGCGCAAGCCACCGGGCAAGTAAGCCCGACCCGATTCTGCGCTTCCCTGTCACCCAAAAAAGCGATGCGGCGAAGATCCGTGAGCCGGGCCGCACCTTCCACGCCTATGTGCTGGATAGTCACGTCCGCCGGCTGATCCAGACCGGTGACTACGCGGCCCTGCGCACCCGGGATGCCGGCGTCTATCAAAGCCTGAAGCCCATCGGACCCGATAGGCTGAAGCTTTTGCTCGCCTCTATCCAGGCAAACGTGCCGTTGGACGATTTGGTGCGGGTGGCGTGAAGCAATCTGCAGGTTGCAAAGCAGCCCGCGAGGGTTTTTCTTTCTGTCCTCTCATGTCTCTCCCTCCCATTCCTGTCACCGTTCTCACCGGCTTCCTTGGCGCCGGCAAGACTACCTTGCTTAATCGCATTTTGACCGAACAGCATGGCAAGAAGATCGCCGTGATCGAAAACGAGTTCGGCGAGGTCGGTGTCGACAACCAGCTCGTCATCCAGAGCGACGAGGAGATTTTCGAGATGAACAACGGCTGCATCTGCTGCACCGTCCGCGGCGATCTCCTCCGCATCCTCGGCCGGCTCATGAAGCGCAAGGACCGCCTCGACGGCATCCTCATCGAAACCACCGGCCTCGCCAACCCCGCGCCGGTCGCCCAGACCTTCTTCTCCGATCCGGAGATGAAGGAAAACTTCCGCCTCGACGCCATCGTCACCCTCGTCGACGCCAAGCACATTCTCCTCCACCTCGGCGACTCGCCGGAGGCCATCAAGCAGATCGGCTTCGCCGACGTCATCCTCCTCAACAAGACCGACCTGGTCGCGGAGGTCGACCTGGTCGCTCTTGAAAAGCGGATCAAATCCATCAACGCCGTGGCCAAGATTCACCGCACGACGAACGCAAGCCTCTCACTCGACAAGGTCATCAACATCGGTGGCTTCAATCTGGAGCGCGCCATCGAGGTCGACCCGCAGTTTCTGGAAACGGAATATCCCTTCGAATGGGCCGGCGCCTACCAGCTGACACCCGGCACGCACGAACTGGCCATCGGCCACGCGTCTGATCACGGCCATGACAGCCATGACCACGACCATTCTGCTGGCCAGCAGAACGGCGAAGATGGCCACACTCATGATCATGAGTGCGGCCCGGATTGCGGCCACAACCACAACGAGCTCGATGTGGTGCTGATGCCTTTGAAGAGTCTGGCCGAGGACGATCTCAACGCCGCGCGCGATGCGGCTGTCCTGACTTTTTCCGATTGGGAAAAAACCACCCAGCCCGGAGAGGCCATCGCGCCCGGCGGCACGATGCACCGGCTCAAGCTCAAGGACGAACACGGGCGCTTTCCGGTCTCGATTTCCCACGCCGGCCACTACCTGCTTTTCACCGGCCACGACGTGCCGACGCATCTCCACGGTCCGGACGGCAACGTGCTCCGCTACAGCTGGGACCGAGGATTTCGTCATGAGCATACGCACGATGGAGAAGTTTCCTCCGTCGGTATCAGTCTGGCCGGCGAGCTCGATGGCAAGAAGCTCAACGACTGGATCTCGAAACTGCTCGCGACCAAGGGCGGTGATATTTTCCGGATGAAGGGCGTGCTCGTCGTCAAAGGCACCAACAAACGCCTCGTCTGCCAGGGCGTCCACATGCTCTTCGACGCCAAGTTCGACCGCGACTGGCGCGGCGACGAGAATCGCACCAACACGCTTGTCTTCATCGGCAAGAACCTCGACCGCGCCGCGCTGACCGAAAGCTTCAAGGCCTGCTTCACCCGTTGACCACAAAGACACGAAGGCACAAAGAAACCCCATCTCTCAGCAGGATTGGTTTTTCTTCTCTGCGCCTTTGTGCCTCTGTGGTTCAAACAAGATGAATTTCACCAAACACTGGGCCGGCACCCTCGACGACTATGTCATCGATCTCGCTTGGTCGCCGGACGGCACGATCCTCGCCGCGGCCTCCGCCGCCGGTGCGGTCACACTCTATGACGCCGTCACCGGTGCGGTGAAGCACGCCTTCCCCGGCCACGAAAACGGCACCAACTGCCTCGCCTGGCGGCCGGTAAGGCGAGCCGTCCCTGACGAGCCGCGCTTACCCTCGGCTCATCCGGAGGATGGCGGACTGTCGCAGACGCTCGAAACGCCCCACCTTCTCGCCACCGGCGGTCAGGACGGCTGCGTGCGATTCTGGGATCCGGCGACGGGCCAACAAACCGCCGAAGTGAAACTCGGCAGCGCCTGGGTCGAGCACCTGGTCTGGTCGGTAGGGCGAGTCGTCCCCGACGAGCCGCGCGGGGCCAAGGCTCATCCGGAGGATTCGCCCTACCTGTTCGCCTCCGCCGGCAAAAAACTCGTCGCACTAAACTCCGACGGCTCCATCGCCCACACCTTTCCCGACGCACCCAAGACAATTTCCGCCCTGGCGGTCTCGTCCCCCGCAACTCTTTTGCCGGGCGACGGCCCGGACAAACACCGGGCTGGCAGCAGCCAGCAACGGCGCAACGCTCACCCGCTGCTCGCCGCCGCCCACTTTGGCGGCGTGTGCGTGTGGGATACGGTCGCCTTCGCCGCGCAAAAGGAACTGCCCTACGGCAACGCCATCCTCGCCCTCACCTGGTCACCCGACGGCCGCTGGCTCGTGGCCGGCTGCCATGACAACGCCGTGCATCTGTGGATCCCGTCCGAGGATCTCGAGCTGCACATGAGCGGCTACGAGACGAAACTGAAAGAGCTCTCCTTCAGCCGCGATTCGAAGTGGCTCGCCACCGGGGGCGGCCGCGACGCCTGCGTGTGGGACTGCACCGGCGACGGCCCCGAAGGCCGCGAGCCGCTGTTGCTGCCGCACAAGGCGCGGACCTGTGCCGTGGCCTTCCAGCGGGAGCACGGCCTGCTCGCTACCGGTTCGGTGGATGGCGAATTTTGCCTCTGGTCGCCTTCCCGAAAAAATCCCGTCATCGCCGAGGTCAAAATGCCCGCGGCCGCCACCAAATTTGCCTGGTCGCCGGACGACTCCCTCCTCGCCGTCGGCACGGAGAAAGGCGGTCTGTTTGTGTTTAAGCTCTCGGGCAGCTGATCTCGATTGCCCAACCGCGCAGGTGCATTCAGCGTCTCCCCATCCCCTCCCATGACTCGCTTCGCCCTTCAGCAAACTCTTCCCTTTGTCCGGGTCGTCTTGACCGCGCTTCTCTTGGCGGTCGGAACCGCGGCTCTCCGCGCCGATCCGCTCAAGCCGGAAAGACTGGATCGCGTGGCCGAACCCGTAATCACGCGCCCCGTTTCCATCCCCTCGCCGGCGACCGCCGGCGCGATGGGGTCTTCCCTCGCCCAAGCTCCCGATGGTACGACCTACCTTTCGTGGCTGGAGCCGGTGGGCGGCGAGGCGTGGGCGCTAAAGTTCAGCCGGTTTGACAGCACCCTCCAACACTGGGGCGAAGCGCATACCATCGCGCAGGGTGCGGACTGGTTCCTCAACTGGGCCGACTTTCCTCAACTCGCGGTCGCAAGCGATGGCCGGCTGACCGCTGTCTGGTTCGTCAACAACCCCGCCCATCATGCGGCCACCGCCAGCCACCACGGGGCGGGCTATCGCGCCATCTACGCCAGCTCGACGGATCAAGGTAAAACCTGGAGCCCTGAGCTGCCGGTCAGCGACGAATCGCTGCCGGTCGAGTTTGTCGCCCTTCAGCCGCTACCCGACGGGAGAATGCTCGCCGCCTGGCTCGACGGCCGGGCCCGCCCGCTGGGGGATGACCGCCAGGCACTCTACGCGCGCATTCTCGGCGCGCCGGGGCCCGATGTGCTGGTCGATGATTTTGTGTGCGACTGCTGCCAGCTGTCCTTCGTGCCCACGCCCGACGGCGGCGCCCTGCTCGCCTACCGCGGCCGCACTCAGGACGAGGTCCGCGACATGCAGCTCGCCCGCTTCGACGGCCAGACGTGGAGCCGGTCGGGCCCCCTTCACGGTGATGGTTGGAAAATCGCTGGCTGTCCGGTCAACGGACCGCAGCTTGCCGCCCACGGTGATTTGATTGGCGCAATCTGGTTCACTGCGCCGGACAACCAGTCGCAGGTGCTGGCCCGGGTGTCAGCCAACGCGGGGCGATCTTTCGGCCAGGTGAAGCGCGTCGATCTCGGCCGGCCCCAGGGCCGCGTCGATGGGGTAATGTTAGCCGACGGCACCTTTGCGCTGATCTGGCTCGAGGCCACCGCGAAGGCAATCGGGCCGGCGGGCGGCATCTATCTGCGCACGATCTCCCCCCGCGGCCAATTGTCGGAACCCCGGATGCTCGCGGCGAGTGGCACCACCCGCATGAGTGGGTTCCCGCGGATGGTCTTGGTTGGCAAACGGCAATTGCTCGTCACCTACACTCAGGAAACCGAGCCCTCACGCATTCTCACAATGCGGGTTGACTTGGAGTAGTCAGTTCAGCGCCGCCTCCAGCATCGAATCTCCGAAACGATTGACCGGGGGCGGTGACTACCTGGCCGCAACCCGCCAGCGGAGGGCGCGCCCGTTCGACCGGACTTTCTTCAACGACGACGTTGGGCGCGTCCTCCGCGTTTCGCTTGAGTCTTCTGGGAAAACTGGAGAGAGCCTGGTTTTCCGCCTAGGCAGATTAGAAATAAAGTCGAAGGCCGAGGGAGAAATCGCGCCCTGGCAGCGGCGCGATATTTTTGAGGAACGAGGCGTGCACGCGGGCGGTGGCGTCAAGAAGATTGGTCGCGCGGACAAACACTTCCCCGGTTGTCTTGCCGAGGGCAAAACGCCGGGAGCCGCTGAGGGTCAGCAAGTCATAGCCGGCGGTGTCCGTCTCCCCGGGCGCGACGCGGCGCTGGCTTTCCACGTGGCGAAGCTCGGCATTGAAAGACCACGGGCCCGAACGCCAGTCGAACGCTGCGCCGAAGCGCACGGGCGTGATGCGCGGGAGCGGCGTGCCGTCGGTGGTGTTGGTCGCGCGGACGGAATCGGCAAAGAGCCGAAAGTCGGCCAGGAATGATTTCGACTCATGGAAGTGAAACGTGATCTCGGCCTCGCCGCCATAAAGCTTCGCATCGCGCTGCTCGTAGGCGAAGACCGGGAGGCCGGCATCAGGATCGATGAGCCCGGTGTCCTGCTCGAAGATGTAGCCGTTGAACCGGTTCACAAACAGGCTGAGTTCGCCAGTGAGGAAACCGCGCCGTTTGCGCAGGCTGAGGTCAAAACCAACGGACTTCTCTTTGCCGAGAGTGGGATCGCCGACCTCGTAGGCGCCGGTGCCGATGTGCGGACCGTCGGCGAAAAGTTCCTGGGCATTGGGCGCACGCTCGTTGACGGACAACGAGAGAGCGAACGCGTAATCCGCGTTCAGCTTCCAGACCGCACCGCCGGTGAAGGTGGCGAGCGAGTGGCTGCGGTCTGGGAAACCGCTGCCCGCTTCGGGGGTGATCTTCTGCCGCTCGGCGCGCGCACCCAGTTGCCAGGTGACCGGGCCAGAGGTCGCCTCTTCGTAGAGAAACAGGGCCTTGGCCTCGGTGACGGTCGGCGGGAGAAAGGCCTCCTCTCCCATGGCCTCGAAGTCACTCCGGGTGGCCTGGAAACCGAGCGCGCCCTCAAACGCACCGGCCTTCTCGTGCAGCAATTCGAAGCGCCCTTCATAGCCCTTGTTTTTAAATCGGGTGCCCAGAGCCGTGCCCTCCAGTTCGTCGTGCTGGTAGTCCGCGAGGCCGAAATTCAATTTCGCCGCACGCAGCCATCCGATTGGTTTGAGCCACTCGCCATGGGCGTCGAAGCGCCGCTGACGAAGTTTGATGGTCACCTCCGGTTCCGCCACCGTGCCGTAAAGGGAGTCGAAACCACTGTAGGCTGCGCCGACATGGCCGGACTCGCCGATATAGCTGAGGCCCGCCGCGCCCCCGCTGGTCTCCGTTGCGCTGTTGATCAGCCTGCCGTCAGACGGTGTCTCGCCGTTGCCGATCATCTCAGCCGCGATCGCGGGGGTCGGCCCGAGGCCGGGAATGCGCACGTCGCCCGTTTGGCGGCGAAACCCGTCCAGCCGCCACGCCAATTTCCCGGCGGCACCGGCGACCACACCCGCGCCAGCGCGCTCGTCGGCCCCGGAGTTGCCGCGCGCTTCGAAGCGACCGGTGACCGGTGCGACGGGCAACGCCTCCGGGATGCGGCCGTCAATGATGTTGACCACGCCGCCGATCGCACCGCCGCCGTACAGCAACGAGGCCGGGCCGCGCACGATTTCCACGCGCTCAATCAGCAACGGATCGAGGCTGACCGCATGGTCGGGGCTGATCACCGAGGCGTCGATGGTGCCGACGCCGCCCGTGAGCACGCGAATGCGATCGCCACCGAGGCCGCGAATGATCGGCCGGCTGGCCCCGGGACCGAAATAGGTGGAGTCAACTCCCGGCAGCCCGGCAAGCGTCTCGCCCAGCGTGGGCTGGAGGCGCTGCGCGAGCCGGGCCGCGGCCAATACCGTGGTGGGAGAAGCGATCTCATCCTGTCCGCGAGCGAGTGGACTGGCGCTAACGATCATTATTTCGAGATGCGTGGTCTGATCGACCGGCGGGGCCGCCACGGGAACGATGGTCTGCGCCCGGGCCGGAGCCGCGAGCGCGAGAAAAATTAACGGGAAAGAATAAATGGATTTCATCCTGGGTCAGGTTGGGGGGACAGCCGGCAATGCGCGCACCAAGGCGGGCGACTCCGGCAGGGAGGAAAACGCCCGGCCTGAAAACAGGCGGGCGGGCGACCGTCATTGACTCAGCAAAGCGGCGGCCCGCGCCCCGGGGGCTGCGCCGCCGTGCGGGCGGCCCGCGCCACCTGATCGGCCAGCGCGATCGCTTCCGAGATCACGGGCTCCGGCGCCCCCAGGACCAGCATGGGGGCGAAGCCTGATTCAATTCCCTGACTGAAAAGTGTGACCACGCAGTGGTGCGCGGCTTCGCCCTCGGTCCCCGACGGCTCTTTCTGCCCGGCCTGCTCGGCCGATCCCTGATGCTGACCGTGCAATGCCGAGTGGATATCCGGCGAAACGACGGCCAACGAGAGCAGCCCCACCAGCAGCGCGCAACCGAGCACGACAAAACGCAAAGCCCGGGCAGGCATTGGTTGGCATGATGGGTCGGCAGCGAGCATGGATGGGAAGGCTACGGTTATAACAGAGTTGTCAAGCTCACTGCTGCCACGCGGGTGCCTTTTGAGCCCTGACCGGCGGTTGGGATTCGCGAAAAGCATCGGGCTGGCTTTGTTGCCGATATGGCCATCCGCCTCTTTGTCGCCCTCCTCCCACCGGCCGTCGGGCGGACAGAAATGTCGGCACTCGTTTCGCCGCTCGTCGGGGTGCGTTGGACACCCGCGGAAAATCTTCATCTGACCCTGCGCTTCATCGGCGAGACGGACGAAGCAAAGCTCCCGCGATTCGCGCAGTCACTGGAACGCGTGCGGGTC
The DNA here is from genome assembly GCA_964486705.1 of uncultured Oleiharenicola sp. GTDB lineage: Bacteria > Verrucomicrobiota > Verrucomicrobiia > Opitutales > Opitutaceae > Lacunisphaera. The sequence continues at coordinate 7,510 of CAZAOI010000089.1, forward strand.
GAGCCGTTCGTCCTGCCAGTGGGCGGCCTAGGGGTTTTCCCGGCCCGTGGGTCGGCGAAAATCCTGTGGACGGGGGTCGGCCGGGGACACACCCGCCTCTACCAATTGCGCATGCAGGTCGACGAAGCACTGCTCGCCGTCGACGCCGGCCTGGCTATGCCGGGATTCTTCCCGCACTTCCTGCTCGGGCGGCTCGGCCGGGACCATGAGCCGAAGCAGCTCGCTCGTTTCCTGAAGCAGCACGCCGACTTCGAAGCGCCGCCGTTCCGGGTTGCCGAGTTTCACCTCATGGCGAGCGAATTGCCCCCCGCACGCCCGCCGGTCTATCGGACACTCCAAACCTTTGCCTTGCGGATGGCCGGCCCGCTCGCAAAACCAGCACAGCCAAGCCAGCCCGCTCGACCGCCAAAGGCCTGAAACCCGGAGCCGCCCCGGCGAATGCCCCGGCTAGAAATCCAACCCCAGCAGCAGCCGCAACCGCGTAAAATCCTGGGTCTTGCCGTCGGGATTGTACCGTCGGATCTCATGCCGGAGCGAGGTGCTCAACGTCTCGGTGAATCGCTTGGCCAGCTCGATGCGATTTTCCCAGCCGTCTTCGCCGGAGGAAAATGGCAGGTAGTACGCGCCTCGTTCCAACAGATTCATCCGCCAAGGCAGCTTAAAGTCCGCCTCCAGAAAGACCGATTCCACGGTTCGCGCCGTTTGCGTGCCCCCGGGGGTTGTGTCCCAGGTGTAGAAAAAATTCTCCGACACCCCCACCCGCAGCTTGTGGCTGACATTGTACAACGGGCTGAAACCCACGCCGACTTCCTGCTGGAGTTGGACGTAGTCGTTCGGGACGCTGTTCTTGTAGCTGGCGCGATTCCATTCCAGCGAGGGCCGGTAGAGGGCAAAGCGTCCCTTGGCGAAGTCATGCCGCCACAACCCGTCGGCCCTGGCGACATCGGTCGTGGTTTTGCTGTCGGTCGAACTGAAATCGTAGCGCGTCTTGAGCTGCACCTCATTGGACTGCCATTTGCGCAACAGCTGCATCTCCACGGCAAAGTTGCTTCGCTCCTTGGTGTCGGTCACCAGCTCGGTCATAAAGGCAAACCGCCCGTGCCAAGCGCCAAAAAAGGCGCCCAAGCGGGCCGCGAGCATCGCCGGCGTAAAACGTTCCGGCGCCGCGGTCGCCGCCGGCGTCACCGGGACGGGCACCGCCACCTGATCCGGCAGAATAACCACCGCCTCGTCAGCCGGCACGCGCAGTTCCCCAAAACGATTCGATTGAAACACAATCAGCTTCTCCGTCCGGTTCACCAGCCGCCCCTGGAGCCGGTCGCCATTCGGGTAGACGAGCAAATCCCGCGGTTCGATCAGGTTTGGCCCGGCCACCCCGAGGACCGCCGGGACCGCCGCCAACGGGGTCAAAGCAGGCTGCGCGCCCGCCGTGCCCAGCGCACAGCTGAAGCAGAGGACGGCCAAAACGAATCGGGCACGGGACATGATCTCTCGCATCATTCCGTAATTGCGGCATTCGTCACGCCGATGTTTCAGGAAATTGACCGCTCGGACCGTTTCCCCAGGGATCCCCCATTTCCCCGCGGCGCCGGCGAATGGGTTCGTGCCGGCCGGGCACAAAAAAGCGGGGCCGGTGCCGGCCCCGCAGGGAGAGTCATTTCCTCAAGACGGCTTACTGGAAATTCAGGATCAGGCTGGTGAAGTACGTCGTATCCAGGCGCACGGTGCCGGCCGGCGGCACGCTCTGGTAATCATTGGCGAGGCCGAGCTTGAGTTTCCAGAGCGAGGCCCCCAACGGGAGTTCGACCGCGGACTCGTGGTGCACGCGGTAGTTCGAGAATTCCTTAAAGGCGGGCGTGTACGTGAGCACATTCGTCATCTTCGAAGTCGAAAAAACGTAACTGTGCAGGAACGTCAGATCGAGACCGGGCGAACCGAAATGCGTGTTGTTTGAGTAGGAATCGTAAAGGTAGTTCAAACCGAAGCGAAATTCGAGTTCCTGCTTTTCGTTCTTGATCAGCCGGCGGCTCAAACCGAACGCGCTGCTGGAGCGCAGATCGAGGGCCTTGATCTTGTCCTTCTCGAGCGAAGAGCGGGCATACCAGCCGTTGTCCGCGGAGAAAAATGACGAGTAGTCGACGCTGCCGAACTGGCGGTCGGCGGTGGTCACGCCGTTGTCCTTGGCCTTCTCCGCCGCGAGGGCGAAGATGAGTTTGTCCTGGGCGCTGGCGAGCGTGGCCTTGAAGCCGAAAGCGGCACCGAACTTCTCGCTGGCCCCCGTGCGGCCCGCCACGGCGGCGGAGGCCTCATAGGCCCACTTGCGCTGGGCTTTGGCGGCCATCTCCTTCGCGGCGCGGATTTCGGGGCTGTCCGCACCCGGGCGCCAGATCGCGGCCACCTTGCTGGTCGCGGCGGACATCTGCCCGTCGTTGGCGACCACGGCGATGCCGGCTTCGGTCGTCTGGACCTTGCCCAACACCGTGCTGCCGGCGCTCAAGGCGACATTGACGGCCTCGTCGGTCGTGAAATTCTTGATCTTGTCCTGGGCGATTTCGATCGTGCCGGCGAAACCGGTCTCAATCTTGAATTTCCCGGCCTCGGCCGAGAGCAGCTTTCCGACCACAACGGACCCGTCGGTCAGTTCGATCCGGTCAGAAGCGTAGCTGGAGCCAGACAGCGCCAGCAGACCAATAAACAAAGCGGTGAGAGGTGTGTTTTTCATCGATAGAGGATGAGACCTAAAACAGCCGCCCTAGTTCAAATCAATGCAAAATTTCGGGCGATCGGCGGGTCCGGAGATTGTCGGGTACCGCGATAACGGATTGCGCTGGCCGCTTGGTCGAAGCATGAGTTCTCCCATGCCCACCCGTGCCTGGTTCCCCACCCTGATCTACCACGAGCCCTTGCAGAGCCGGGGCCTGGAGCGCTTCAATACCGAACTAGCCGACGAGTGCCGCAATCTCCGCGACTATGATGCCGCCGGCCGGCGGTGGTCGGTCAAGAATTACCCCGGCGGTTACACTTCCTATGCTTCGCTCAACCAACTGCATAAGTTCTCCTCCTCCTTCGCCGGACTCGAGCGCAAGCTGACCGCCCACGTGCGCCGTTATGCCGGCAAGCTCGACATGGATTTGCGGGGCCGGACCATCCAGCTGACGGATCTCTGGGTCAATATCATGCCCGAGCACGCCGCGCACAGCCTGCATCTGCATCCGCTTTCCTTTATCAGCGGCACCTACTATGTCGCGACCCCGCCGGGCTGCCCCGGGCTCAAATTCGAGGATCCGCGCCTCAGCAAGTTCATGGCCGCCCCGCCCAAAACCGCCGCCGCCCGCCCCGCCAACCGGCCGCACATCACCTATCCGGCCCGGGCCGGCCACGTCATCCTGTTCGAGAGCTGGCTTCGTCACGAAGTCGCGGCCAACCGCACGACCGCCGAGCGCATCAGCGTGAGCTTTAACTACAATTGGAGCTGAGGCGGGAGCGCTACTGTTTGGCGCCGTACGTAGTCCACTGAATCCAAGGTGTGACTTTAAAATGCAGAAATCCGGATATCGGGAATGTGGGAGGGGCTTTACGCCCCGACTCTGCCTGTGATGCCGTTAGCCCGTCGGGGCGTAAAGCCCCTCCCACATTCACAACAGCCAATTTGGGGCATTCTGAAAACGGCTCTCACCTCACGGACCGAACGCGCCGAGGTCCTGAATCTCGTCCGACGGGAAAATCAGCACCCCCTGACCAGGCCGGCCAAACGAGCAACGCACCATGGCGCGGGCCACGACCGCCGCTTCGATCGCGCGGTATTTTCTCCACCGCCCGAGTAGCACCGGCTCGGCCAACCCCAGGAGCACGGCGCCGAGACGTTCGCCCCACCGCTTCTGGACTCGCGGCCCGAGCAGCAGACTCGGCTGAAATATCCCGAGCGTCGAAAACTGCAGCACCGCGAGCGCTTCCTCGGTCTCCCCTTTCACGCGGCGGTAGAACACGCGGGAGTGCGCATCCGCGCCCAACGCCGAGACGACGAAAAATCTGTGCGCGCCGTTGCGCTGGGCCGCCCAGGCAAAAGCGAGCACCGCGGCCTGATCCACGGCCTGAAAGGCCGCGGGCGAGCCCGCCTGCTTGATAGTCGTGCCAAGGCAGCAGAAGGCGTCGTCGCATTGCAGGTCCGCCGCCACCTTCTCCAGCCCGGCGAAGTCCGTGACTACCTGCACCAGTTTGGGGTGGGTGACCGCCACCGGCCGGCGGCCAAGGGCGATGACGCGATCGTACTCCGGCGCCAGCAGGAGCTGCTCCAGCAGAAATCTCCCGACGAGACCGCTGGCTCCGGCAATGAGGGCTGTACGCATG
>CAZAOI010000090.1:0-11668 GCA_964486705.1 uncultured Oleiharenicola sp.
CGCTGCCCGCCCGAGCTTTCCGCCGACCTCGTGGACCGCGGTTTCGTCATGGCCGGCGGCGGCTCGCTCATCCGCGGCATCGACAAACTCCTGTCCGAGAAAACCGGACTGCCGGTCATCGTCGCCGACGATCCCCTCTCCGCCGTCGCCAACGGCACGGGCGTGTTCCTGAACAACATCGACGAGCTGTACCGGACCGCCGCTGATTTTTGAAGTCGGGGCGCTTGCCCCCAAGCGCCCGGCGGACGGTTAAGGGTAACCGCCCCGACCGACAATCCCTCCCGCCGTGCTGCCGAAACGCTTTGATCAAGCCCGCCCCTTCGCCACCCTGGGCGTCATTCTGCTCGTCTGGCTCCTGCTGCCGCTCGGGGTGAAGACTTTTTCCCGCGCCACTTTTTTCGAAATCCAGGCCCCGTTGCTGCTCGCCGATTCCTTTGTCCAGGATCTGCAGACCTTCTGGTCAAACCGCCTGCACTCGAAGGACGAACTCCTGCAGGCGGGCCGGCAGGTCGCGGGACTCATCGCCCGGTACGAGTATGGGGTGAATGAGAACGAGCAGCTGCGGGCCGAGATCCTGCGCCTCGAGAACATCCTCAATCTCCCGCCCCTGCCCACCTTCCGCTTCGAGCCCGCCCGGGTGGCGCGGCGGGATTTTTCCGGCTGGTGGCAGCGCCTGATCATCCGCAAGGGCGAGAACTACGGCCTGACCGTCGGCGCCCCCGTGGTTTTCGCCGGCGGGGTCGTCGGCCGCGTGACCGAGGTCCACCGTTATACCGCCGTCGTCGACCTCATCACCAGCCCGACTTTTCGCCTCGCGGCCAGCGTGGCCGGAGACAACCGGCCGATCAGCTACCAGGGCGGCTTGAATGACTCTTTCCAGTCCCCGCGCGGCACCGTCGAGTTCGTGCCGCTCGATGTCTACGCCACCCGCACCGCCACCAAGCGCCTCGTCACGTCGGGGCTCGGCGGCGTGTTCCCTCCCGGATTGTCGATCGGCGAACTGGCCTCGCTGGAGCCGAGCGCCGACGGCCTGTTTAAACTGGGCGAAGTTCAGCTCGATGAACGGCTCGGCTCGCTGACCGAAGTCACCGTCCTCGTGCCCTTGAACCCGGACGAAAGCTGATGCCGCCGCACTTTGATCTGCCCTGGGGGGAGCGCGTTGACCGCAACGCGCTTTCAGCGTCTTGGGGTCAAGCCGCCTCCCCTTCCAGCGACCAGCTCCGCTCGCCGGGGTAATTGCCATGCGCCGCCTCGACCCCCGCTGGCTGATTGTCTTCCTCTCCAACCTGCTGCTCTGGTGGCTGGTCGGCCTGGCCAACAACTATCTCGCAGCCGCCTCGATGCACCTTTACGTCGGCGGCATCTTTGTGGTTTACGCCGCCCTGCGACTCGACCCGCGCCACGGCCTGATCGCCACCCTGCTGACCGGACTGCTCTTCGACGCGCTGGAGCCGGTGCCGTTCGGCACCAGCCTCGTCCTGCTGGGCGTGGTTTACGCCACCTTGCTCTCCGGCCGCCAGCGCTTCCCCCGCGAAGGCGCGATCTTCGGCATCGTCGTCGCGCTCTTCGCCAATCTCTTCCTCGTCATCGCGCTCTCCTTTCTCCTGGTCGGCGCCAATCCCCGGCCCGGCGACGCGTGGTTGCGGATCTTTGTCGACCTCCTCGCCTCGCAACTGGCCATTCTCGTCGTCACTCCGTGGTTTTTGGCCCTGCAAACGCGGGCCATGGAGCTGGCGCAGATTCATCCCGAGACCGGTCGTCGGGTGATGCTCTGATTTTTTGCCGCCCCGTCCCTTGTCCCCGTGAGCAAGCTCATCGAAACCCACCGCGCCCGCAATCCGCGCCTGCTGTTTTTTCACGGCATCGTCGCCGGGATCGTCGTGATTTTAGTGGGCGCGCTGGCCTACCGGCAGTTGTTCAAGACCGGCCTCTACAATGAGCGCGAACGCTTGCAGAATCAGCGCCGCGTCGTCGTCCCCGGCCCGCGCGGCAACCTCTACGACCGCGACGGGCGCGTGCTCGTGGGCAACCGGCCGCGTTTCTCCGTCGTGCTGAATCTGGCCGAGCTCCGCGCCGAATTCCGCGCGGAATACCGGCGGATTCAGCGCAACTACAGCGCGCTCGCGCGGCCCGACCAGCCGTCGTACGACCAACTGGAACGCATTGCCCGGGCGAGCGTGGCCCAAGTTTACCTCGACAAGATCAACTTTATCCTCGGGCGCAATGAGCAGGTCCGCCCGGGGGAGCTGAACCGGCACGTGACCCAAACCCTGCTGCTACCCTTCGTCTTGCTCGATGATCTCGCGCCCGAGGAATATGCGCGCCTCATCGAACGGCTGCCGGTCAAGTCTCCCTTGCAGGTCTACACCTCAAGCACCCGCTATTACCCGTACAACTCGGCGGCGGCGCACACCCTCGGTTTTATCGGCGTCAACAGCGATCCGGAGGTGGAAGATTTTCCCGGCGAGGATCTCCTGACCTTCAAGATGAAGGGCAGTGTTGGCCGCACCGGCCTGGAAAAAGTCTACGATGAGCAACTCCAGGGCGAGACCGGCGGCGCCATCTATCGCGTCGATCCCGCCGGCTACAAAGTGGATCTGCCCATCGAGCGCCGTCTGCCGGTCCAGGGAAAGAACCTCGCCACCAGCCTCGATATCGAGCTGCAGCAGGCCGCGGAAGCCGCGATGGAAGGCCGCACCGGCGCCGCCGTCGCCCTCGACGTCAACACCGGCGAAGTCCTCGTGCTCGCCTCCAAGCCCGACTACGACCTCAACACGTTCGTGCCGCGGCTTACCCAGGACGAGGCCAAGGCCATCGAGGCATCCGGCGGCTGGCTGAATCGCGCCATCCAGGGCCAGTACCCGCCGGGTTCCACCTTCAAGATCATCACCGCCATCGCCGGTTTGCGGAGCGGCGCCATCGAACCGGGCGTTTCCAAGGTCCTCTGTCCCGGCTACTACATGGTGGGCAATCGGCGCTTCCCCTGCCACGATCGGAATGGCCACGGCGAACGCGACGTGGTCGGCGCCATCCGCGATTCCTGCAATGTGTTTTTCTACAAATATGGCCTTGAGACCGGCCCGGATCTGATCGCCGCCGAAGGAAACCGCGTCGGCTTCAACCATCCCACCGGCATCGAACTGCCCGCGGAATACCGCACGCCGCACGTCGCCAGCCCCGCGTGGAAGCTGGCCAACATGAACGAACGCTGGGTGCCCGGCGACACCGCCAACACCGCCATCGGCCAGGGCGACACCCTCGTGACGCCGCTGCAGGTCGCCTGCTTTGTCGCCTCTTTCGCGCGCGGCGAGACCGAGACCAAGCCCACCTTGATCCATGACCCCAAGCGACCGGCGCAGCACAGTGCGCCCCTCGGCCTTTCTCCTTCGGACTACAACCTGATCCTGCAGGGCATGGGCCAGTGTTACCAATTCGGCTCGGGCCGGCTGGCCCGCGTGGATGGATTGAGCGCCGGCGCCAAGTCCGGCACCGCCCAGAAGGGCCGGATCGACCTCGCCTGGCTGATCGCCTTCGCCCCGCTGGAGAATCCCAAGATCGCCGTGGCGGTCGTGCTCGAGGGCGCGCTTGACGACAATAATTTCGGCGGCGGCGCCTACGCTGGTCCCGTGGTCAAAGCGATTCTCGAAGCCTGGAAAACCAAGCGCGACCGGGTGCCGGAAAAGCCGGTGAATTTCAAAGTGGAGTGAGGAAACACACCCCGCCCGTTGGGCACCCTCTTGATAGAGGGGACCATGACATGCGTAGTCTGAGATCCCCTCGATCAAGAGGGGTGGCGCGCAGCGCGTTCGGCAAGCTCAGCCGGGATCATGCAGTTGAATGAGGTGGAGCGCGGCCTCCGGACGCGCTTGCCGATCCGGCTTTCAAGCCAACCCGTCCGGAGGCCGGGTTCCACCATGCAATGCGCTCGTTTTAACTGCATCGCAGACGGCGCTTCTGGTTTTTCACTCGTGGCGATGAAAGACTTGCACCTGAACTCATCTGGAATCTGGTCACGCCAATTGCATTATCCCGACTCAGGGCCTTGAGTGGGTCGAAAGGCGGCGGGGCGTGTTGCTTGAGCCCGTGCCCTACCAGCCAAATCCAACCTACCGCCCAACACTCTTCCGCACCCGCTGCGCCAGCTTGAAAACCCTGCGCGGTTCCGGCCACGTTTCCTTGCGACCGTAGCGCAGGCGACGCAGGTCCTGGACCACGACGGCGGCCTCCGCATTCTGGCCTCCGGCTTCCGCCGGCGCGTGCAACCGCACCAGCCAGCGGCCCGCCTCGCGCCGCACCGGATCAAATTCATCCGGCCGCCGCCACGCTTGCCAGCGCCGCCCAACCAGCCCGGCCCACCGCCAGGCCGCCCAACCCAAGACCGCGACTCCCGCGCCCAGCCCACCGGCCCGGGCGAAACGCGCGGTGTCCCACGGGCGCGCCAGCCACGCCTTCAGCTGTTTGGTGAAGTCTTCCAGCCGCGTCCGCAGCGCCTGGCCGGAATCTGCGGTCAAGGATTTCACCCGGTCGAAAATCTGCACCTGGGTTCGCGCGTCGAAGTTGACGATCCGCCGGTACCACAACACGCGCAGGCTGTCGACCCGTGCGGTCCAGCTGCTGTCCTGCTCCTGCGCGACCGCGGCCGTGCCGTTCTCCGTCGTGGCGGCGAGGCTGCCGGGCGTGGGATCGACGCGCCCCCACGCGCCGGTGCCGTCATAGATCTCCGCCCAGGCATGCGCCGAGGAATTCCTGACCATGTAATAATTTTCGAAACCGTTCAGCACTCCGCCGTGAAAACCCGCGATCACCCGCGCCGGATGCCCGGCGGCCCGGGCCAGAACCGTGAAGCCGGCGGCAAAATACTCGCAAAAACCCGGCTCGTTGGATTCCAGCCAGCGCACGATCTCGTCCTTCCCCGCCCCGGCCGGTATTTTCACCGACAGCGTATAGGCATGGCGCGTCTGCAGCCAGGCCGTGGCCCGGCGCCCGAACTCCGCCGCCGGCAGCGCCGCCCCGCCGGTGATCTCGCGGACCATTCCCCTGAGCGCCGCTTCGTTGGCCGCGCCGAGCGGCACCTGAAGCATGATCCGGGCATCATAACTGCGGTCATCCCGCGTCCCCTCGCCGCCATGCAGCCAGCCCTGCAACAGCCGCGCAAAATTCACGTCCGGAATTGCCGCCGTCATTTCCACCTGCTCGAGCTGGAACGCCGTCATCGCCATCGCTTCGGTCCGCAGCGCCACCATGCCCAGGCCCTCGATCGCGAGCGGGCGGGCGGAGGCCCCGCGATTTTGGGCGAACGTCGACTGCACTTGGGCCGGCTCGCGCAAGCGCAGGCTGCCAAAACTTCCGGGGAGCGGCAGAAACCGGCTCACCCCGGGCTCGACATAAACCGTCCACACGCCGCCCACCGCTGGCGTGCGACTGCCGGGCGCCGTCCGCCCGCGCACCGACTGCGTCACCCGTTGCGTCTTGATCAGCTGCGCCTTCACTTGCGCGGAGACCCGGAAGCCCTGCGGCGTGTATTCATCCAGCGCCACCATCCGCCAGTACGGCGGCGCGCGCAGGCCGGTGGCATCGGTCAGATCAACCCGCAATGCCACGCTCTCATCCCGGACGAGTTCGCTGACGTCGCCGAACCGGACCGAATCCGTAAACCCCGTGCGGCTTTTGCGCGTGATGTATTTATCGAGGAAGAAGCCGCTCGCCAATTCGAAGCGCGGGATGATGACAAAGAGCAGGCCCGACATCACGACCACGGTCGCGAACAGCACCGTCGCAAAACCCAGGAGCCGCCAGTCGGCCACCTGCCGCAACCGGACGAGGAATTTTCCCCACGCCAGGCGGGTCCAGGCCGTCTCGGCCTCCGGCGTGCGGCTGGGGCTCGTTTCCGACGCGTCGAGCAGATTGATGACAAACAGAAAGCCCAGCGCGCAGGCGGTGAACAGCAGCAGGAGGAACGCAAACCCGAGCGACACCGTCAGCACGCCGGCCACCACGATCAGGAACAGGCCGAGCACGATGAGCTGCAGATCCTCGCGCTTGCGGCGATAGGAAACCGCGCGATAGAGCACCAGCAAAATGGCGAGCCGGATCAGCACTGGCAGCGTGTCGGGGCTGAAATACAGATCCGCCGCCAGGGCGAGAATGATCGCCGGCACGGTCAATTTCCACACGAGTGCCGGCACCCGGCCCGGCAACTGCGGCCAGAGCAACGTTGCCAGAATCGCGGCGCCCGCCACGCCGACGAGCCCCGCCGCCTCCACATCGAGGAAAAAAACCGTCCACAGCGAGACCAGCGCGAGCGCGCCGCCGAGCAGCCATTTCAGGCGCCGCAGTTCGTCGAGGTTAAGCTGACGCGGTTTTGTGGCCATCGACATAAGCAGCGACTCCCCGCGCTCCTTCCGGCGCGAACGTGATGAGGTTGTGGGTGGCCTTGCCGGGAGAATGAATGCCCGCCCCGCCGGGCCCGGCGCGCGGGGGCTCATCCCGGGGATTCTCCGCTCCCCCCGGTGGCAGCAGCGCCAGCAGATCGAGAAATGCCTCGATGTCGCGCAAGCGCCGCGTATCCCGCAGCGGCCCGCCGTTGAGACAGACGCCCTGCAACCGGCCCGCGGCAAACAGATCCTCCGCCATCGTGCCCGCGAGACTGCAGAGCAACTCAAACTGGTCCGGCCGGGTCCAGACCCCCGCCGGCGTGTCCAGGCGCAGCACATAACCGTCGTGGCTCTCGGCGGCGAACTGGCGGATCATGAGTTGCCCGAGCCGCGCGCTGGCTTTCCAGTGGATCAGCCGATGCGAATCGCCGACGTCGTATTTCCGCAGCGCCAGCAGGTCGTCCCCCATCCCGGCGCGCACGCTCCGCTGGCCCTGCGAACCAGAGCGCGCCGCGGCCGCTCCCTCCCATTGATAGGTAATTTGCGCCGGCCAGACGAGCACGGTGTCCTTCACGGCCACGCCGATGCTTTTCCGCAAAAAGCCAAAGGGAAACAGGGATCCGACCGCGGCCAGTTCGACCACGGCCTCGCCGCGCTGGGTGGGTTTCACCACCCACTCGAAGGTGGCCTCCCCCGCGGGCTCGATCCGCTCGCGCATGAAGATCCGGCCGCGCGTGACAAATTTCTCGGCGGCGGCGAGGATCTCGCGGAGCCGCATTTCCTTGTCCGGCTTCTCCGACGCGGGGAGCTGGCGGGGCTGCGTGGCGAGCTCAAACCAGAGGCTGTAAGTCGGCAGCCACTTTTTGCGATTCTGCACCTCGACGGTCACGAGCGCCTCGTGCCCGGCCCGCCACGGCCCCTGGCGCCGCAGGCGCCAGCACACGCCGGCGAGGTTGAACCACGACAACAGGCCGCTCAGCAACAGACAGGCCAGGAGCAGCGACAGGGTGATGAACAAAATATTGCTGGCCGTATTGTAGGCGGCCGTGCCGATGCCCATCGACAGCGCCATGAGAAAAACTCCGGGCACCGTGAGGGAAATCCGGTGGCGCCGGGGCGGGAAAACCAACGACCAGAGCAGGGTCCGCCAGTCGAAGACCCGCCGCCCGCGCCCGGCGGCACCGGGGCCGTGCCAGGCGGCCGCCGCGGCAGCGGTAACGTTCAACGCCGAACGCTCAACGCTCAACGTCGAAGCCGGAGACGTGAGCTGGAAATTCACCGTTGGACGTTAAAAGTTGAGCGTTAAACGTTGAGCGTTCCAACCTGGTTCACTCCGGAATCGCGATCGCCCCGATGATCCGCCGCAGCGCGGCGAGCACGGTCCGGCGTTCCTCCAACGCATCCGAGGTCGACCGGGCCAGCGACAACCGGTGCGCGAGGACGGGACCGGCCATCGCCTGCACGTCTTCCGGAATGACGAAATCCCGCCCCTGCACTAACGCGCGGGACTGGGCCGCGACCCGCAACGACAGGCCGCCCCGCACACTGACGCCGGCCTTGAACTCCACCTCGGTCCTCGTCGCCGTGATGATCTTCAGGATGTAGTCGAGCACGCTGTCCTCGACAAACACTCGGCCGGCCAGCGCCTGCATCTGCAGGATGTCAGTCCGGGTCACGACGGGATTCAGCACAATCGCATCGTAGCCGAGGCGCGGCGCCCGGAGAATCTGCAGCTCGTCGGCCGGTTGCGGATAACCCATCTGCAGCCGCATGAGGAACCGGTCCATCTGGCTCTCGGGCAGCGGAAACGTCCCCTCGTAATCCACCGGGTTCTGCGTCGCCACCACCATGAAGGGCGCCCCGACCGCGTGGGCCTGCCCGTCCACCGTCACCTTGCTGCGGTCCATGACTTCCAGCAGCGCCGACTGGGTCTTGGGTGTGGCGCGGTTGATCTCGTCGGCCAGCACGATGTTGGCGAACACCGGGCCGGACTTGAAAATAAATTCCTTCACCGTCTCGTCATAGATCGACACGCCGGTGACATCGGTCGGGAGCAGGTCGCTCGTGAACTGGATGCGCGAGAAGGCGCAATCCATCGACCGGGCCAGCGAGTACGCGAGGGTCGTCTTGCCGACGCCCGGCAAATCCTCGATCAGCAGGTGGCCGCCGGCCAGCAGGCAGACGAGTGTCTGCTCAATCACCTCGTCCTTGCCCTTGATCGTCAGACGCATGTTGGCCTTGAGACGTTCGACGGCCGAGCGGGTGGCCGCAATTTCAGCAGCGGGAGCAAAATCAGTCATCAGACCAGCGTAATTATGCTGCCGGCCGGCGCAAACGGATTCCCACCCGGGCCGCCGTTTCGCTGGGAAAATCACTCGGGCCCAGCCGGACCGCACTGGAGTCTTGAGTCTCCGGCGGCAGCCGCTTGGATTTTTTCCGCCCCGCTCGCCCCCGCCCGTCTCGCCATGAAACGATTCACCCTGCTGCTCCTGTTTTCCTGTCTTGGTCGCCTCCTGGCCGCCGCCGATCCGTCGGGCCAACTGCCGCGGAGCACGCCGGAGGCCCAGGGCATTTCGTCCGCCGCGCTCGGCAATCTCATCACGACGCTCGACCAGCAGGTCGAGGCGATGCACAGCCTGATGATCATCCGTCACGGCCATGTCATCGCCGAGGGCTGGTGGGCGCCCTACGCGGCCACAGAGCCGCACGTGCTGTATTCGCTGAGCAAGAGTTTCACCGCCACGGCCATCGGCCTCGCCCAGGCCGAAGGCCAACTGAGCATCAACGACCCGATCTTGAAATTTTTCCCGGGTGACGGACCCGCCACGCCCAGCGCCCATCTCAAGGCGATGCGGATCCACGATCTGCTGCGCATGTCGACCGGGCACCGGGCGGCGGACATTGAACCCTTCCCCTTCGCCTCGACCGAGGATCTGGTGAAACGCTTCCTCGCCGCTCCCGTCACCGACAAACCCGGCACCCACTTCTTCTACAACTCGGCGGCCACCTACCTGCTCTCGGCCATCATCCGGAAGACGACCGGGCAAACCGTCCTCGACTATCTCCGCCCGCGCCTGTTCGACCCCCTGGGCATCGTCGGGCCCACGTGGGAAACCTCGGCGCAAGGCGACTCCTTCGGCGCCTTCGGTCTCAATCTCCGCACCGAGGACATCGGGCGGTTCGGCCAGCTCTACCTGCAAAAAGGCGAATGGCACGGCCGCCGTCTGTTGCCGGCGGATTGGGTCGCGGCCGCCACCTCCCGTCAGACCGCCACTGGCAGCGACCCCAAGAGCGACTGGGACCAGGGTTACGGTTATCAATTCTGGCAATGCCGGTACGGGTTTTACCGGGCGGACGGCGCCTTCGGGCAGTACTGCCTCGTCTTGCCGCAATACGACACGGTCGTCGTCGTCACGAGCGCCACGCGCGACATGGGCGGCGTCATGAATCTGATCTGGACCCATTTCGTGCCTGAACTCCGCCCGATCGCGTTGCCCGCGGACCCCGCGGCCCACGCGAAATTATCCACCCAACTCGGCGGACTGGCCCTGCGGACCCCGTCCGGCGCCGCGACTTCGCCGCTGGCCGCGAAGGTCTCCGGCCGCCAATACACCTTTGCCGCCAACGACGCGGGGCTTGAGTCCCTCTGTCTCCAGACTGCCGCGGACCACAGCGTCACCCTCGATCTGCGACTTCACGGCCGCGCCCGGCAGGTGGCTTGTGGCTTTGGGGCTTGGCTCAAAGGTTCCTTCGCCGACGGCTCCGGGTCGGCCCCACCCTTGGCCGCATCGCGGCGTTATGTGAGCGGACCCGTCCGCATCTTTGCAGCGGATGCTGACGACACCGAGCCATTCGCCGCCGCCGGGGCCTGGACGACCGACGACACCTATACGGTGAAGCTCTGCCAATACCGCTCGGTGGTTGCCCAAACCGTCACGCTGAAATTTTCCGGCAATACCGTCCAGGTGGACACCGAGCAAAACGTGGGGTTCGAAGGCACTCTTACTTCCGGGCTCACCGGCCAGGCGCGGTAAGCCGATCGCGCCACGGGCGGCGCCGGCGTCCATTCGCGAAGCCCCTGCGTGCTCTCGCTTGCACGGATTCAAAATCCCTGCCTCGCTCCCGACATGCCGATCGTCGACCAGCCGCTGCCCGCACTTCGCCTTTACCAAGGCACCAACCCACGTCCCGCCGACTTCGATGCCTATTGGGAGGCGGCGCGGAGTGAACTCGCCGCGCATGATCCGCAGGTCGAGCTGCGACCCAACCCCACGCTTCAGGCCACCACGGCGGAATGTTTTGATCTGTGGTTCACGGGCGTCGGCGGCGCGCGGGTTTACGCAAAATATCTCCGGCCGCGGCACCGCGCCGCCCCGGGCCCCGCCGTCCTCCAGTTTCACGGCTACTCCGGCCACAGCGGCGACTGGGTCGACAAGCTCGCCTACGTCGGCGCGGGTTTTTGCCTCGCGGCCTTGGACTGCCGCGGCCAGGCGGGCCGGTCCGAGGACGCCGGCGGCGTGCAGGGCAACACGCTGCGCGGCCACATCATTCGCGGCCTCGACGATCCCGATGCGCGCAAGCTCTATTACCGGCAGGTTTTCCTCGATACCGCCCTGCTCGCGCGGATCGTCATGGATTTCCCCGAGGTCGATCCCGCCCGGGTCGGCGCGACCGGCGCCTCCCAGGGCGGAGCGCTCACCCTCGCCTGTGCGGCCCTCGAACCGCGGATCAAACTCGCCGCCCCCGTTTTCCCCTTCCTCTGTGACTACCAGCGCGTCTGGGAGATGGATCTCGCCAAGGATGCGTACGAAGAGTTGCGCCTGTATTTCCGCGCCTTCGATCCGCGCCATGAGCGCGCCCGCGAAATCTTCACGAAACTGGGCTACATCGATTGCCAGCATCTCGCCCCGCGCATCCGCGCCGACGTCCTGATGTTCACCGGCCTGATGGACACGATTTGCCCGCCCTCCACCCAGTTCGCCGCCTACAACAAGATCACGAGCCGGAAAAACGTGGTGATCTATCCCGACTACGGACACGAAAGCTCGCTGCCCGGCCACACCGATCGCATCTTTAATTTTCTTCAGGGGTTGTGAGGTGAAAGCACGCGGTTGAACGAACGCTCTGTGGTGGAACCCGGCCTCCGGACGGGTTGAGCGATATTTCCGAAAAGAAAGCGCGTCCCGGAGGCCACGCTCCACCGCGGCCAAAAGCGTAATCCACCCTGAGCAGTTTCAGTAAAAGGGTATCCGTCGAGCTTGCAAAGGTAGGGCGCACCGGCCCGGTGCGCCGCG
>CAZAOI010000091.1:0-11643 GCA_964486705.1 uncultured Oleiharenicola sp.
AATCGAGCACAAAAACGCCGTGATCTTCGACGTGGCGGTAGGAGCCGTCCTTTTGACGGAACCGGTATTCCATGTGGAAAAACTCGCCGGTGGCGAGACACTGCTCAAACCGGGCGGATGCGGCAGCGCGGTCATCGGGGTGGGTAAACTCCTCGCACGCGGTCAGGCTGGAAACGGGGAAATCCTCCAGGGAATAACCGGTGGTGCGCTCGATGGCCTGGGCTCCGAACCAGACGATGCCTCCGGTGGCCAAGTCGACCTCGTAGATCATCTGGCCGGTTTGATCGACGACCGTGCGATAGCGTTGCTCGTTGGCGCGCAGCGACCCCTCGGCGCTGCGGCGGGCCGCCCACATTTCATTGAAGGCGCGCGCCGTGTCGGCGATTTCGGCCGGGCCGCCTTCCAAGGCGAGTGGGTCGGCCTGGCCTTGCATTTGGGCGCGCGCGGCCAGGGCGAGCGAGCGAATGGGCCGGCTGAAATTGCGCGCCAACCAGCCCACCGCGAACCCGGTCAACACGACGAACCCCGTCAGGAGAAGCAAGCTGCGGCGCCGGTTGGCATCGGCAAAAGCGTAGACCGTTTCCCGCGGTAGGGTGGCGCCGATGGACCAGGTCGTGCCGTTGATCCAGTCCATGCTATAGATGCGTTCCCGGCCGTCGCGGCCGGTGATCTCACCGGTTTTCAGACCGACCCGGCTCCGTGCAAAGGCGCTTTGAATCTGCTCGGAGCTGGAGCCGATCCACTTCTCCGGTTCAAACGAGCGCATGAGCAGGACACCGCTGGTGTCGATAACGGAGATGATGGAATCGGCATTGGGAGTTTCGAAGAAAAATCGCCGCGAAAGGTCAGTGAGGTTCAACGGGGCGATGATGGTGGCGATCCGCCGACCGGCGGCGTCCAGCACCGGATAACTCGCCACGCAGGTCCACTTTTTGGTGATCGTGCCTTGAAAGGGCTGACTGATATGAAAGCCGGTCGCCTCCAGTCCCTCGCGGTACCCGGCGAGGGGGCGCAGCGTGGTGGTGGGGTCCGCTGGCGCGTATAAAATTGTGGCCAGGATGTGGCCCTCCTGATCAAGTGCCGCCAGATTTGCCAGATCGGGCCGCGAGGCCTGGCGTTGTTTTAACGCCGCCACCATGGGGCCCGGTTCCCCCGCTTGCACCGCCGGGTCGCTGGCCAGTTCGGCCAGAATGAGTTCGACGTCGCGGAGGTAGGTCCCGATTTGCTGCGCGGCGGCGAGGCGCAGGGTGTCGAGGTGGGAGATCGCGCCGGCTCGGTCAGACTCGTACTGCGCGTAGATGTTGTAGCCTAACAGGGCCATAAACGGCACCGTCGTGCACAAACCCAAGGTGACCAGATAGGCGAGGAGCGGCGGGCGTTTGGTCATGGGGGCTCGCGGGCGAGAATTCAGGAGAAACCTCAGCAGAAGGGTCAGGGTATGTCCAGCAATTCGACCTCAAAAACCAGGGTCGCCCGTGCCGGGATCAGCCCCTTGCCGTCCTCGCCGTACGCCAGCCAATAAGGAATGATCAGCGTGCGTTTTTCGCCCTTTTTCATCGTGGCGAAAGCTTCGTCCCAGCCCTTGATCACCCGGCCGGTGCCGACGCGGAAATTGAAGGGAGTCTGGCGGTCGCGCGAACTGTCGAATTTCGTCCCGTTGAGCAGATAGCCGTCGTAGTGGACGACGACTTCGGCGCCGAGCGCCGGGGTCGGACCCGTGCCGGGATTGCGCACGAGATAGCGCAGGCCGGTCGGATTCACGTGCGCCGTATCGTATTTCTCCCGCACGAGGGCGGCGTCGGTCTCGCTCAGCTGCGGGTTTTCCATCATCTGCCGGACATATTTGTTCGCGGGGTCACCGGGGTTCTTGCGGCGAAAAATCCCCGTGCGGGCTTGGAACGCGATGGCGGCGAGGACGAGGCCGAGGACAAGCAGGATTCCGTATTGGCGCATGGCAAAAAGGGTTGGGGCTCACTGCATCCGGATTGGCGGGAAAGGAAAGGTGATTTGCCGGATATTCGCGGGAATTATCAACCGCGAGCGATGCGCTCATGCTTCCGCCCGGGCCGGGTTTTCCCTTGGTATCTTCCCCGCCGCGTCTAATTAGACCCCATGCAAAATCCCCCTCTCCCACGCAGCCTCCAAGCCGAAGCCGCCCGCGGCGCGGACATCGAGAAACGCTACAAAATCCAAGCCACCGAGTTCGGCCCGGCGGCGATCTATCGTCTTTTCGACCCGACCGATGACCGCACCTGGGGCTACGTCGCCGTCGACAACCTGGTGCGCGGCCGGGGCCTGGGGGGCGTCCGCTTTGCCCCCGATATCACCGCCGACGAGGTCTACGGGCTCGCGGCGGCCATGACCTTGAAAAGCGCGGCCGCCATGCTGCCGTTGGGCGGGGCCAAGAGCGGCCTGCTGGTTGATCCGCGCACGTTTGCCAGCAAGCCGGAGCTCAAACGGCAGTTTGTGACCATGGTGGCCGGCGCGCTCTGGGAGATCCCGGAATATATTCCGGGTCCGGACATGGGGACGAACGAGACGGACATGCAGACGATTTATGAGGCGTTCGCGCAGCGCAATCAGGGTCCGCATCACGGCCGTGGCGGCGTCGGTCGGCCGCCGGCGCAGGGCGGATTTCCGCTCGACGAATGGGCCATCACCGCCCACGGCCTCTTCGCCGCCGCCATCGCGACCGAGAAACACCTCCCGGACATGCGCATCAAGGACTCCAGTGTCGTGATCCAGGGGTTCGGCAATGTCGGCGCGCCCATCGCGCAAAAACTGGCCTCGCTCGGCGCCCGCATCGTCGGCGCCTCCGATATCAACGCCGGTCTCTATCACCCCGAGGGCCTGAATGTGGACGAACTCTGTGCGATTCGCCGCGGTCCCGAGGGCCTCGCCGCCTACGCGGGCCCGGTCAAGCAGCGCTTCGACCGCGACCATGTCGACAGCATGCTCGAGATGCCTTGCGTCATGCTCGTGCCCGCCGCCCGGCCCCACGCCATCAACGCGCGCAATACGCCGCACATCAACACGCGCCTCGTCCTGCAGGGCGCCAACAACCCGGCCGATCTGGTCTGCGAGTATTTTCTCCAGCACCGTCGCGGGGTGATGAGCCTGACCGATTTCATCGTCAATTCGGGCGGCGTCATCGCCGCCTACGTCGAGGCCAAGGCCGATGTCGACGCGGCCTTTCGCACCCGCGTCCTGGCGGACGACGGCACGGGTCGCGCCTTCCTTGAAAAACTCGTCACGCGCATCATCACCGAGAACATCGACGAGATGTTCGGCCGGTTGCAGAGCAGCCGGCGCAAGGACATCACGCTGCGCGAAATTTCCTACGAGATGGCGAAAGACCGCCTGCGCCCGGGCTCGGACGGCAAACTCAAGATCATCCCCGAGCTGCTCTGAGGGGGAACGCAGCCCTCGCTCGAGGTGGGCCGGCAGGTCCCGCTGCCGGCTCGGGGGAAAAGTGGGGCCGGACCGCCGCACCGACCGCGAACGCGGCCCAAACCCAACGCGGGGCACAGGGACGTGCCCGCCCACCTCAGGCCAAGCGACCCCAGCTTCTGCACTCTGCGGGTAAGCGCCTCGGGCCTTTGGGATTATTTCTCCGCGCTGGACGTGTGATCCTGGAAAACCCGCCAGCCGGCGGCGGTTTTTCTCAGCGTGAGCGTGAAGAGGCCCCAGGGTTTATCCTGCGCGCGTGTCAGCTCCCACTTGCCGAACACCAAGGCGGCGTCGGGCGCGAGCACGGTCACGATCAGATCGCGAAACGCGAGCGTGCCCATGGCGGCCTGGTCGGGGTAGCGTTGCTGGTAACGCTCCAGCGTCGTCCGCCACCCGTAGGCGATCGTGCCGCCCGAGGCGAAACGGAGCTCGTCCGACTGGACGTAGCCGGCCATGAAACCCGCGAGGTCGCCGCGGTTCCACGCCGCCTGCTGCGCGAGCAGAACGGCCTTGATGTCGTCGTCGTTCCCGGCGCGCAGCGTGAGCGTGGTTCCGAGCAGGAGAAAGCAGAGCAGGATGTTTTTCATTTTGAATGGGTCCGATGCCCCGGAGCGCGCTGTGGCGGGACCGGTTTGGTTTGAGTGTAGGAGCCTGCTGGCAGGCGATGCGGGGGGGCCGCCGACGGACCACCTGTTGAATCGCTTGCCAGCAAGCTCCTACAAATGAGGGCAGAATCAACGGGCATCGGGTGTCGGTGTTGGCGCGATCAAATGCCCCGGAGCTGGCTCCCGGGCATCTTCCGCGTCACTTTTTCGCGAGCAGGTCCAGCACTGCGGCGCTCATGGCCGTGATGCCGGTTTTCAGCGTGGGCTCGGGGAGCGGCGCGAAGAGCGCCGAGTGGTTCCCGGGCAGGGGAGCGCCGGTCTTCTTCGCGGCCTCCCACTTGGCGGGGTCGGTGCCGCCGAGGGAGAAAATGGCAATGGGCACTTTCGGCGACGTGCGGCCGAATTCCGTGAAATCCTCGCCGTACGTGGCCGCTTCGGCCGGCGACACGCGCGCCTCGCCGAACCAGGCGCGGAACACGCCGTTCAGCCGCCGGGCCAGCGCCGGGTCATTGACGGTGACGGGATTGCGGTGCTCGGCGACGCTCACGATGGGCATCCGGTCAGCGGGCATGCCGGCGGCCTCGGCGAGGTGGAGGCAAATGCGCTGGATCGAGGCGATGAGGTGGTCGGCCACGGCTTCATCGTAGGAGCGAAGCGTGAGCTCAAGCTTCACCTCGTCGGGGATGATGTTGCGGCGCGTGCCGCCGTGGATCGTGCCGACCGTGACCACGGCGGGCACACCGGGCTTGAGCTCGCGGCTCACGATGGTCTGGAGCGAATTGATGATTTGCCCCGCGAGCACGATGGGATCGCGCGTCGTCTGCGGCCGCGAGCCGTGGCCGCCGAACCCGCGGACGGTGATGTCGACCGAGTCGACGTTGGCATAGGCCGGTCCCTCAATGCAGTAGACCAGGCCGGCCGGCATGTCGGAGAGGGTGTGCAAGGCGATGGCGAAATCGGGCCGCGGGAAACGGGTGTAAAGACCGTCCGTCAGCATGGCGCGCGCGCCGCCCACGGCTTCCTCCGCGTGCTGGCCGACGAGGACCAGCGTGCCGGACCAGTGGTCCTTGAGCGCGGCGAGGATGCGGCCCGTGCCGATGAGCCCGGTCACATGGGAGTCGTGGGCGCAGGCGTGCATCACGGGGTACTCGCGGCCGGCGAAATCTTTGGCGACGACGGTGCTGGCGTAAGGCAGGCCGGTTTCTTCCTTGATCGGCAGCGCGTCCATGTCGGCACGGACGAGCACGGTCGGGCCGGGGCCGTTCTTCATGACCCCGACCACGCCCATGCCGCCGACTTTTTCGGTGACCTCGAAGCCGAGCGCGCGCAATTCCTTCGCGACGATGCCGCCGGTGCGCACTTCCATGAAGGAGAGTTCGGGGTGGGCGTGCAGGTCCTTGTAGATGGCGTCGAGCGAGGCGTATTCGGCGGCGATTTTCTTGGCGACGAGCTCTTGCAAACCGGCGTCAGCGGCGGCGAAGAGCGAGGGAGCGAGCAGCCCGAGCAGGGCGAAAAGGCGGAGTTTCATGGAGGGAAGGAGGGTTGGTAGGGAAAATTATTTCTTGGCTAACAGATCGAGGGCGGCGGCGGTCATGGCGATGACGCCGGTCTTGATCGTGGGC
Source organism: uncultured Oleiharenicola sp. (assembly GCA_964486705.1). GTDB lineage: Bacteria > Verrucomicrobiota > Verrucomicrobiia > Opitutales > Opitutaceae > Lacunisphaera. The sequence continues at coordinate 5,678 of CAZAOI010000091.1, forward strand.
TCAGGTGAAGGCGCGAACTTGCTCGAGTGGGCCGAGGGCAGGGCCACGCCGGTGCGTTCGCTCTCGGCGAACGTCGCCGGATCGACCGCGCCCACGAAAAACATGCACACCGGGACTTTCTCGCGCGTGCGACCGAATTCGCTGAAATCCTCTGCGCCCATTTGCGGCGGCGTGATCCGCAGGTTGTCGGCACCGAACCAGTCCGTGAGCACGGCCCGCACGCGGCGGGTCAGTGCGGGGTCGTTGTAGAGGGCCGGTGCGGCCTCGTTCTCGATCACGGTGACGAGCGGCATCTTGTCGTCCGGCAGGCCCGAGGCGATGGCTTCGCCGCGACAGATGCGCTTGATCGCCTCGATGCTGTGCGCGCGGACCTTGTCGGAGTAGGAGCGCAGGGTGAGCTGGAGTTTCACCTCGTTGGAAATGATGTTGGCTTTGGTCCCGCCGTGGATGGAGCCGACCGTGATGACACACGGATCGGTCGGATTGGTCTCGCGGCTGGTGATGGTCTGGATGGCGAGGATGATGCGCGCGGCGAGCACGATGGGATCTTTGGTCGTGTGCGGGTAGGCGCCGTGGCCGCCGATGCCGCGCACCGCGATTTCGACGGTGTCGACGTTGGCGGCGTTGAAACCCTCGGCCGTGCCGATCACGCCGGCCGGCATCGATTCGTCGTCGTGCAGGGCGAGGGCAAAGTCGGGTTTGGGGAATTTCTGGTAGAGACCGGCCGTGAGCATCGCACGGGCGCCGACCACCCGTTCCTCGGCCGGCTGGCCGATCATGACGAGCGTACCGCTCCAGTGGCTGCGCAGCGTCGCCAGATTACGGGCGGTGCCGACAAGGCAGGTCACGTGGATGTCGTGTCCGCACGCATGCATCACTGGCATTTCCCGACCGGAGAGATCGATCGCCCGCACCTTGCTGGCGTAGGGCAGGCCGGTCTCCTCCTCGACCGGCAGCGCGTCCATGTCACCGCGGATGAGCAGGACCGGACCGGGCCCGTTTTTCAGGACCGCCACGACGCCGTGGCCGCCGAATTTTTCCGTAACCTCGAAGCCCGCCGCACGCAGCTCGGCGGCGAGCTTGGCCGCGGTCTTTTCCTCCATCAGCGACAGCTCGGGGTTCGCGTGGAGGTCCTTGTAGAAGGTGTCGAGTGAGGCGTAGTCGGCGGCAGTTTTCTTGGCGACGATGTCGCGCAGCGCCGGTTCGGCGGCGGACAGCCCGGTGCATTGGGCGAGCAGCAGGGAAGCGAGGAGGAGGCGGGAGGAGGGGATCATGAGCTTGATGGTCTCTTCAGGTAAGGGCGGCGAGTGGCGGAGAGGATTAGTTTTTCGGGCGAGGTTCGAGTTTGAGGATCAGCCCGTCGAGCACGGCGTCGGCCTGGAGCTTCAGGCGGTGCGCAGGCGGAGGCGGGTCGTTGGGCGGAAAGGATTGCTGGTCCCGGGCGAACGCCGCATCGCCGGCGGCGCGGGTGGCGGTGAGAAATGCCTCTTTCACGTCGTGGAAAGCGCCGCCGTCCACCAAGTCCGCGGGCGTGCTGGTCCGGCCGAGAAAGGCGGAGGTCGACTCGTCGCCGATCCAGACGCGCCAGTCGTCCTCGTCGGCAAAATACGCGGCGACGGCCCCGCGTTTGGCGATCCCGAGTTTCTCTGCGAGGGCGCGCATGAAGGCGCCGGGGACCCGGTCCTGGTCGGCCGTCGGCGATTTTGAAAACAGGCGCCCATAGATCCGCCCGCCGGTGGCCCGCTCGAAGTTGGCGAGCTTGTAGTTGAAATTCTTCGCGCGCGGCACGTCCTGCGGCAGGAGCTTGGCGGGATCGTCAAAGTGCGCCGCCGGGCCGGGCTCGGGTTCGCCGCGGTAGGGCACGGCTTTCTTGGCGAGCGCCTTAAAGGTGGCCTCGTCGGCCTTGAAGGCCCGGGCGGCGGCGCCAACGCGCAGGATCTTGATGGAGAAGCCATCGTCCCGCTTGATCTGCGCGGGCACGTCGAGCCCCATCACGATCCGGCCGAAGACACTGTGCAGGTAGTTCAGCCGCGAGGTGTCGGCGAGCGTGACGAAAAACTCCGCGCTGTTGGTGTCCGGTCCGCCGTTGGCCATCGACAGAATCCCGGCTTCGCTGTGCCGCAGGCCGGGCACAAACTCGTCGGGGAAAGTGTAGCCCGGAGTGGTGCCGGGCAGGTCACGGCTTTGGATGCCGCCGCCGGGATTGCTCGGGTCGCCGCTCTGCATCACGAAGCCCGGCACCACGCGGTACCACTTGAGGCCGGTGTAGTACGGGGTGGCTTGCTTCGGTCCGAGCGTGCCCTCGGCGAGGCCGACGAAGTTCGTGACGGTCAGCGGGGCTTTCTGAAAAAACAGCTCGGTGACGAAAACGCCGCGGGGCGTCGTGAACTCAGCGTAGAGGCCATCGGCCAGTTTTTCCGTCGCGACCAGGGAAACGCCCAGAGCCAGTCCAGCGGTCAGCACCGCAGTGTTCAGGAATCGCATTCCGCGAACCATAGGGGTGGGCGGCGCCGGCGCGAGCCCGTTTGCGAGCAGGTGGAGCGCGGCCTCCGGACGCGCTGGCAAGAGGGGTGCCTGGAAGAACGCGTCCGGAGGCCGCGTCCCACCGTGCGCACTACAGGAACGAGCAGATGTATTCGCAGAGGCCGGCCGAGACCTCGATGGTGAAACCGCTCTTGCCCGGCACGTCGAAGCTGGTGCCGGCGGCGTATTCCTTCACGGCATTCGCGCCGTCGAGCGTCACGCGACACGCCCCGGCCCCGATCTCCATCCGCTCGGGTGCGCCGGTGCCGAAGTGATAATTGCCGGGATAGATGAGCCCGAGAGTCTTCTTTGCGCCGTCGGGCATCAGGACGGTGTGGCTGACCACGCGGCCGTCGAAATAGACATTGGCTTTGGTGTGAACGGTGACGCCGGTGAATTGGGTAGGCAGGGACATGGCGGGAGATTGCCAGATCGCTCCGGCCCGAGGCAAGCGTCGGAGAGCGCCATGACACTGTTTGGCTGTACCCTGACGGAGGAGGACTCCGAGAAACGCCGGTCCCGTGGGTAGGGCGAATCCTCCGGATGAGCCGATCTCACGGCGCGGCTCGTCGGGACGACTCGCCCTACCTGGGGGTCTGCCGCCATGCCTTCCCCACCAGGCTGGGCGTAGACCTACGCCATCCATTTGGATTGGCGGCGGAGATCCGGTGCGGCAACTTGCCAGCATGTTGTCCCGACTACCCGCCCTTGGCCTCGCTGCGCTCATCACCCTCGCGCCCGCACTGCTTCGTGCCAGCGTCCCGCTCGATTACTACCTGCCCACGGGCACCGTCTACAATCCGAAGGTCCCCACGCCGGAGCAGTTTTTCGGCTGGCAGGTGGGCGACTGGCATATTCGCAGCGAGCTCAACGTGGCCTACCTCCGGGCGGTGGCGGCCGCCGCGCCCGACCGCGTGAAGTTCGAGATCATCGGCTACACGCATGAGCGCAAACCACTCGTCGTTCTCACGATCACCGCCCCGGAAAACCTGAGGAACCTCGAGCGGCTCCGGGCCGAGCATCTTGCGTTGCTCGACCCGGCAAAAAACGCCGCGCTCGATCCGGCGAAGATGCCGGTGGTCGTCGATCTCGGGTACAGCGTCCATGGCAACGAGCCCAGCGGCGTCAACGCCATGCCCCTCGTGGTCTATTACCTGGCCGCGGCGCAGGGTCCCACGGTTGACGCCCTCCTGCGCGAATCAGTCATTTTGATCGAGGCGCAGCGCAATCCCGACGGCGGCGACCGCGCCGCGCAATGGTTCAACAGCAACCGCTCGGTCGGCGCCCCGTCGCTCGATCCGGCCGACCGCGAGCACAAGGAGATCTGGCCCGGCGGTCGCTACAACCACTACTTCTTCGACCCGAATCGCGACTGGCTGCCCCTGGTGCACCCGGAGGCGCAGGCCCGCGCCGCGCTGTTTCACCAGTGGCGCCCGAATCTGCTCACTGACCACCACGAGATGGGCACAAACAGCACCTTCTTTTTCCAGCCCGGCGTCGAGTCGCGCAACAATCCGAGTTCCCCCGCGAAGGTCTTCGAGCTGAACCACAAGGTCGCCGCCTTCCACCAGCGCGCCCTCGATGCGAAGGGGGTGCTCTATTACAGTGAGCAGGGCTTTGATGATTTCTATCCGGGCAAGGGCTCCACCTATACCGACCTGCACGGCACCATCGGCATTCTGTTTGAGCAGGCCAGCGCGCGCGGCCACGCCCAGGAAAGCGCCAACGGTGTGCTGACCTTCGCCTACGGGATCCGCAACCAGGTCCTCAGCTCCTTCTCTTCCCTCGAGGCCGCGCAGGCGCTGCGCCTCGATTTGCTCGGTCTGCAGAAGGAGTTCACGGGGCAGACGCTCGCGCTCGCCCGGCAGAGTCCGGTGAAGGCCTATGTGTTCGGGGATGATGGCGATCCCGCCCGGGCCGCGGCCTTTTTGGAATTGCTCGCCCGGCACCAAATCGAGGTTCGGCCGCTCAAAGAAGCGGTCACCGCGGCCGGTCGCACGTACCAGCCCGGCGCGGCTTGGGTCGCCCTGACGGCCCAGCCGCAGTTCCGGCTGCTCACGGAAATGTTCATCCAGCGCACCGTCTTCAACGACCCGGTCTTCTACGACGTCTCCGCCTGGACGCTCCCGCTCGCCTACAACCTGCCTTATGCCGAGTTGGACCAGGCTCCGGCCGCGGGTGACCTCGTTGGGCCGTCCGTGTTTCCGGTGGGGAAGCTCGTGGGCGGCCACAGCGGCTACGCCTATTTGTTTAACTGGAACAGCTACTACGCCCCGCGGGCGCTGCTCCGTCTCCAGAAAGCCGGTTTGCTGGTGAAAGGACTCACTTCACCGCTCGAGGCGGTCGCCGCCGACGGGAGCCGGGCGCAATTCGGCTACGGCGCCGTGCTGGTGCCGGTCGGACTGCAGGCCGCCCGCGCGCCAGAGATTGCGGCGCTCATCGACACCATCGTGAAGGAAGATGCGGTCACCGTCTACGGCTGCGGCACCGGGCTCACTCCCGCCGGCGTCGACTTCGGCAGCGCTTCGTTCGTCGTGCTCGGCAAACCGGTGGTCGCGCTCATTACCGGCGACGGGGTGGATGCACATGATATCGGCGCGGCCTGGCATGTGCTCGACCAGCGTGTCGGTCTCACGCCGACCTTGCTGGACCAAGCCGTGATGAACGGCACCGATCTCGGGCGCTACACCACGATCGTGATGGCCGACGGTCCCTACGACCTGCTGAACGAGGCGACGATCGCGAACTTGAAGCGCTGGGTGCGCGAAGGCGGCACCCTGCTCGTCATGGGCCGCGCCGCCGAGTGGGCGGCGAAGAAGGAAATCGCCGCGCTGGAGTTCGGAGCCAAATCCGCCGAACCCTCCGCCACCACCGGCGGCCGGGCGCGGGCGACGGCCGCCGAGGAGACGAGCGGCAAAACCGTTGAGCGCCGCGCCTACGGAACGGGCGCGGACTTCGAGGCCACCAAGCTGGTTGCGGGCACCATCTTTGCCGTCTCCATCGATCGGACGCATCCCCTGGGCTACGGCTTCGGCGACGACCGGCTTTCGCTGTTCCGCAATAATACCATTATCCTGAAGCCCGCGAAATCCGCCTACGAGACGCCCGTGGTCTATACCGCCCAGCCACGCCAGAGCGGATTTGCGTCGACCGAGAACATTGCGCAGATCGCGAATTCGGCCGCGGTGGTCGCGCTGCCGATCGGGCGCGGTGCCGTCGTCGCGATGCCCGACAACCCGAACTTTCGGGGTTTCTGGTACGGCGGCAACCGGGTGTTCTTCAACGCGGTTTTCTACGGCCGGACGATCAAAGCTGTCCGCGCCGGCAGCGCTGGCGACGAAGCCCACGCGCACTGATCGGATCCATCCTCGGTCTGCTCTCATTCCGATTTATTCCCGGTGGGTCCAATACCCCGGAGCTTGTCGTGGACCGTGAGCCCGTCG
>CAZAOI010000092.1:0-11615 GCA_964486705.1 uncultured Oleiharenicola sp.
GGATGTCATCCGATCGCGAGATCACCGCGCTGCGCGCCTCCGGCCTGAGCGTGGCCTGGCTATCGGCGCCCATTTTGTTCTCGGCGATTCTCGGGGTTGTGTTATGCGCGGTGATCAATTTCCAGTTCATGCCGGTCGCCCGGGTGACCTATCACCGGGAAATGGCCGAGGCCGTGCGGCAGAACCCGCTCAGCTTCATCGTGCCGAAGACTTTTATCCGTGATTTTCCCGGCATCGTGCTCTATGCGGGTGAGAAAAAAGGGTCGCAGCTCAAGGATTTCTGGCTGTGGGAGCTGGATACCCAGAACCGGGTGAAGCGGTTTGCGCGGGCGGATACGGGCCGGCTCGATTTTGATGAGGCCAACAACAAGCTTATCCTCACCTTGGAGCATGCGCAGGCGGAGATGCGCGATGAAAAGGATCCCGAGAATTTTTCTGAAACGCGAGGCGCGGCGGCGTGGGAGCAGGCAACGTTTGACCTCCCTCTTGATAAGGTCACCGGTCAGCGCACGGTGGGAATGAAGGACAAGTGGCTGACCTTCGGCCAGCTCATGGCGAAGTGGCACCGACTGAACCAGACCGACCCGAAGATCCCGGCGGCCGAGCGCGCGAAGCAGCAGATGCGCCTCCAGATCACCATCCACGAGAAGTTAGCCACGGCGTTTTCCGTACTCTCCTTCGCCCTCATCGCGATCCCGCTCGGCATCAAGGCCTCGCGCAAGGAGACTTCAGCCAACCTGGCGATCGGGCTGGCCCTGGCGATGGCGTACTACTTTGCCACGATTGTCGTCGGCTGGTTCGACAACCAGCCGTCCCTCCGTCCCGACCTTTTAACGTGGATCCCGACCCTCAGCTTTCAGGCGCTGGGATTCTGGATGTTTTACCGGGTTGACCGCTCGTAATACCAATTTTTCAACGGTTCTGGACTAAAGGTAGGGACGGACCGCCGGGCCGTCCGCGAATGTCCCTACGGCGCGGCCAGCGGCCGAGGCTTCCGCACTCGTCCCGGTCGCGCCTGACGTAGGTGCGTCGGGCTGACGGAGCAGCGGAAGCTTTCCATTTGTCATTGCCGGGAGGGTAGTAGCCGGGTCATCTGAATATTACGTTGGCGTAACTTGCCGGAATGGCGTGTCGTCACCGGTCCGGTGCCAATTAACCGAAATCTATGGATCCAGCTGATGCCGCCTTTGATGTGGCCGCCTGCCTTGTTCGCGTTCGCCAGCGCGACCAAGCGGCCGCCCGCGACTTGGTCGAACACCTTTATCCGCTGGTCATCCGCATTGTGCGGTCCCATCTCCCCCGACGCGTGGCCGAGGAAGATCTCGCGCAGGACATTTTTCTGAAAATGTTCAGCCGCCTCGAGCAGTATCAGGGCAACGTGCCGCTGTCCCACTGGGTTTCCCGGATTGCCGTGACCACGTGCATCGACCAGTTGCGGATGCAGAAGCGCCGGCCGGAGTTCCGCTGGGCCGACCTGTCGGAGAACGAAGCCAAGGTGCTTGATGCGGTGCTGACCGATGAGCGTGACGCCCCGCCGGGCGACGCCTTCGCCGCCCACGAACTCGTGCACAAACTGCTCGGCCAGCTCAAGCCGGATGACCGCCTTGTCCTCCAGTTGCTGGATCTCGAGCAAAAAACCATCGCCGAGATCAGCGCTTCAACTGGCTGGAACCAGACGCTCGTGAAGGTGCGCGCTTTCCGCGCGCGCCGGAAATTGCGAAAAATGTTTCTCGAACTGCAAACCAAGGAAAAATCATGAACCGCTTCGACCACCAATGGCAAAGACTCACCGCCCTCGCGCGGCAGGCACCCGACGACCGCGATAGTGCACCGCCGTCAGGCCTCGCCACGCGCGTCGCCGCCCGGGCCGCCGAGTTGCCCCTCACGGGTACTTGGGCGGCCTTCGAGCGCTTCGCCCTACGCGGTCTGCTGGCCGCGGCGGCCTGCGGCGTGGCGGCGATCGCCTTCAATTATTCCACCATCACGACTGAGCCGACGGATGAATATGCCGCGGCGGACGCGGTGGGTGAACTGCTCGACCTCTCCTAAAATGAACAAGCCCTGGAAACTTATCCTCCTGCTGGCCGGCATTTTCATCGCCGGTGGTGTCACCGGCGCGTTTGTGATGATGCGCGTCGGGCGAGAAATGGCGGCCCGACGGCCCATGCCCGAGCAGTGGGCCCCGCAGCATATGAAACGACTCATGGAGCGGTTGGATTTGAAGCCGGAGCAGATGGAGCAGATTCGCCCCATCGTGCGGCGCAACATGGAGCAGCTGAACCGGCTCCGGACCTATTCGATGGCTGAGACCAAGAGCAGCCTTGAGCAGATGCAGCGGGAGATTTCGGAAAAACTGACGCCCGAGCAGCGGGCCAAGTTCGAGCAAATGAACAAGGACATGCGGGAACGCGTGCGAAAGTTCACCAATGACCGGCCGGCCGGAGGCCCGGGTGGTCCCCGTTCCGAGCGCGAGCGTCCGATGGGCGAGCCGGGCAAGCCGCCGGGCGAGCGCCCGCCGCCGGAGAAGCCGCCGGGCGGCGGTTGATCGATGCAGTTGCCATGGGTGGAGCGCGGCCTCCGGACGCGCTTTCCCCTGCGCCTGCTGCATCAATCCGTCCGGAGGCCGGGTTCCCCTTTCAGTCCACGCCGGTGGTGAGCGCGATGAGAGTTCTAGTGCATCGTTCCGGCTGAGCCATTCGCGGGACGTCAGTAGTCAAATTTCTCCCCCGGCAGGGATGGAGTCGTGACGGGCAGCCGGCGCACCGGCAGGGCCAGTTCAAAAGCATGGCCCAGCGCCAGCAGTTTCGCCTCACTGAAAGCCGGGCCGATAAACGAGAGAGCAACCGGGAGCGCGGGATCGCTGGTGAAGCCGGCCGGCACGATCAGGTCGGGCCAGCCGGTCATATTGGCCAGATGCCCCGGCCAGCCGCCGACCTTGGTGGGCTTTTCCTTCTCGGCGTCTGCAATCAACTCCGGCGGCTCCGGGTCGGTGGGCACGATGAAGGCATCGAGCTTTTCTTTGGCGATAAACCATTCGAGGTTCTTCCGAATGATTTCGCGGCCCTCGTGGAGGGCGGAAAGATACGGCGGGTCGGCGAGGGTGCCGGCCTCGGCTTCACGGGTGTAGCTTTTGAGCCGGGTGGGATTTGGCACCCAGCCTTCGGGGGTGGGAGCCTTGATCTTCTCGGTGAGCTTGATGATTTCGGCGTGCGTCTTGGGCAGTCCCTTGTCGGGCGGCAGGGTGGCGAGGTAGGTATCTATCTGGTAACGGAACTCGGTATAACGGATCGCGGTGTAGAGGCCCTGGTTGATGCCGAGCACGAAGTCCGGCAGCTTGATGTTGATGACTTCGGCGCCTTGGTTGCGCAAAACGGCGACCGCCGTCTCAACCACGGCGTCAACGCCCGGGTCCCGTTTCATGAAGTCGCGCAACAGACCGAGGCGGGCGCCCCGCAAGGCGCCGGGTTTCAACCCCGCCAGATAGTCGACCGGCAGCCGGCCGGAATTGACAGCCGTGGCCGGATCGCGCGGATCGGGACCGGCCATCACGTTGAGCGCATAAGCCAAGTCGGACACGGAGCGGGCCATCGGGCCGACGGTATCGAGGCTGAGTGAGAGCGGGATGATGCCGCCGCGGCCGGCGAGGCCAAAAGTCGGTTTGAGTCCGGCGATGCCGTTGTTGGCGGCCGGTCCCCGGATGGAGCCGCCGGTATCTGTCCCCAGAGCGAAAACCGCGAAGCCCGCCGCGATGCCCGCGCCACTGCCCCCGCTCGAGCCGCTGGGTGAGCGGTCAAGGTCGTGGGGATTGTGGATCTGCCCGCCGAGCGTGGAGATGGCGGCGCGACTGGCAAATTCACTCAGGTTGGTTTTGCCCAGAATGACACAGCCGGCCGCCCGCAAGCGGCGAGTCTGCTCGGCATCCTGCGCGGGAATCGAGTCGCGCAGCGCGTAGAACCCCGCGGTGGTGGGCAGGCCCGCCGTCTCGATGTTGTCCTTCAGCAGCACGGGCATGCCGTGGAGGGGACCGCGCGGGCCCTTGGCTTTGCGCTCGGTGTCGAGGGCGCGGGCCTCGTCGAGCGCGTGCGGGTTGACCGTGATGAGGGCGTGGAGCTTCGGACCGTTCTTCTCGTAGGCTTCGATGCGCGCCAGATAGAGCTGGGTCAGTTTTTCGGAAGTCAGCGCGCCCGCGGCGAAGGCGGCGTTGATCTCGGCGACGCCGGCGGAGGTCAGGTCGAAGGTGGCGGATCGGGCCGGGACAAGAATTAGCAGAGCCAGAAGGGCGAGGGCGGGGAAGCGTGGTGGCATCGCCTCAGCACAGTCTGGGCGCTGGGATTGCCAAGCGGGAATATGCCCGGCTGGGGGCAGGCGACGGGGCCCGGGGGTGGCTTTAATTTTAGTTGCGCACCGGGGGGTGCCGCCTACGTTCCGCCTTGGCCAGGCGCCATGCATGGGGCAGGCGCGTGAACCCCGCCAGGGCCGGAAGGCAGCAACGGTGACGACGTTCTCCCAGTGCCGTGGATTGCCTGGCCACTTTTTTGACCAGTTGAAAGTTGAGTGATGAAGGTTGAAAGCCGGTAATCCGCGCCGCCGGCTAATTCCGGCTGGCGCTCTTTCAACTTTCACCTTTCAACTTTCAACCGCTTGTCCTCCACCTACCAAGTCATCGCCCGCAAGTGGCGCCCGCAGACGTTCGATGACGTCGTGGGGCAGGATCACGTGATCCGGACGCTGAAGAACGCCATTGCGCGCAACCGGATCGCCCACGCCTACCTGTTCGTGGGCCCGCGCGGCACGGGCAAGACGAGCACCGCCCGGATTTTCGCCAAGGCCCTCAACGCCACCGGCGGCCCCAAGGCCGACTTCGATGTCAATGACCCGATTTGCGTGTCCATCGCCGACGGCTCCTGCCTCGATGTGATCGAGATCGACGGCGCCTCGAACAACGGCATCGAGCAGGTCCGTGAACTGCGCGACACCGTCCGCTACGCGCCGGCGCAGGGCCAGTACAAGGTCTACATCATCGACGAGGTGCACATGCTCTCGAACCAGGCGTTCAACGCGCTGCTCAAGACCCTCGAGGAGCCGCCGCCGCATGTGAAGTTCATCTTCGCCACCACCGAAGTGCAAAAGGTGCTGCCGACCATCATCTCCCGCTGCCAGCGCTTCGACCTGAAGCCCATCCCCAGCGAGCTCATCGTGCAGCGGCTGAAAAAAATCGCCGTCGCCGAGAAGATCAAGGCGAGCGATGCCGCCCTGGCCAGCATCGCCCGCATGGCCGACGGCGGCATGCGCGACGCCCAGTCGATCTTCGACCAGATGATTTCCTTCTGCGGCAACGAGGTCACCGAGCCGGATGTGCTCGATGTCTACGGGCTGGTCGCAGCGGAGAAGATCGCGGCACTGGCGGCGGCGCTGGCGGCCGCCGATCCCCGGAAGATCGTCGAGATCGTGGACGACTGCGACGAGAACGGCCGCGACCTTTACCGGTTGCTGGTGGATGTGCAGGCGAATGTCCGCACCGCGCTGCTTGACTCCATCGCCAAGGGCGGCGGCAGCGACGCGCTCGGCACGCCGATGTCGACTGAGCAGCTGACCCGTCTGCTCGACGGTCTGCGCGAAGGCGAGGGCGGCGTGAAGCACGGCCTGTCCGAAAAGATCAATTTCGAAGTGGCCTTGCTCAAGGCCGTCGACGCCAGCCGGGCGCGGGCGATCGACAGCCTGATCAAGGAAATCGCCACGATGGCCGACAGCCTGCCCGCCGACGGCTCAAAAAAAAACGACTGACAGCCGCGCCTGAAGGCGCGGCAGCACTAGGCGATCAGCCGAAAGCTTTAAGCAAGGGAGCTGACGAAGAGGAGAGCGCGCCGGCCGCGTTGGTGACCGACGCGCCGCCCGCGGACGACTCCGTGCCGGCGGGCCCATCGCCCGACGAAGAAGCCGCCCTGCTGACGCAGGACCGGACGAGCGAGCAATTCTACGGCCAGCCGCCCAAGCCGGAGAATATCGAGCCCGAGGCAGGCGAAGCTTCGTTGCCACCGATGGAAGACTTGGTGCAACGCATCCCGGCCCCGGCGCGCGAACTGCTGGAGGAACTCTTCCGGGCGCGCTTCGTGACCGTGAAGCGTATACCCAAGGTGGCACTCAAGTCGTGACTTTGGCCGCGGTTCGAGCCGGAAATGTGTAACGTATTATATTACACATTTCCGACCGGCCAGGTGTCGCCGAAGGGAGTGCGACCCTTGAGGTCGCGCAAGTAAATGTAAGTGTCGACGGGATGGTTGCCGAAGGGCGGTACAAGTTGGACGGACACCCGTTCGTAGAGGCCTTCGGCGACGCCTTCGAGTTCGTCGAGTTGGGCCAGGCAGGCGGCATCAACCTCCCAGACCTCGCCGGTGACATCGTGGCTGGTATCGGCCGAACGCACCATCCCGGGGTAATCGCCGAGGGAGTAGAGCATGTAGCCGGGCGCAGTCCGGGCCTCTCCAAGGAATTGCTGGCCGGCCAGGCAGCGGTGATTGCGGCCGCCGCGTTTCAAGGTGCCGTAGACGAAGACAAGAGTCATGAGTGCGGGGCCGCGGACGCGAGCACCGTTCCGCCCTGCTGGGCGGCCGGTGTTTGTCCGGGCACCCTGTTGCTCGCTGCTGCGAGCCCAGGGTCAGTCGCGCGACCTGCGTCGCGGCTGAGGTCGCCCGGCAAAGCCTCGACGACCAGCGCGGTGATGTTGTCGCGGCCGGCGCGTTCGAGGGCGGCGTTGATCAGGCGCTGGGCAACCGGCGTCGCGTCTGCTTGCCGGGCGATTTCTTCCAGCTGACGGTCCCAGAGACCCTCGGTGAGTCCGTCGGAGCAGAGCAGAAAGCGGTCGCCGGGGGCGCAGGGGAGGGCGCCGAATTGCGGCTCGATGAACTGGTGTTCCGCGCCGAGCGACTGGTGCAGGGCGTTGCGCATGGGGTGAGAGCGGGCTTCGCGTTCGTTGATCCGGCCTTGGCGGCGCAACCAGCCAACGTGACCGTGATCGTGGGTCAGCTGGGTGAGTCCACCGCCGGGCGGTAAATGGTAAATGCGGCTGTCGCCAATGTGGCCGAAATACACCCAGCCGGGCGTGAGCCAAACCATGCTGAGGGTCGTGCCCATGCCCCGGCACTCCTCATAGGATTCGCCCAATTGGATCAGGTCTTGATGGATGGCGCGGAAAAGCTCGTCGAGGAGGTCGGCGAAGCCGCTCGCCGGACCGGGCGCGGTGGTGCGGTAACGCTTCGGCATCAGGCCCGTAATTTTGTCCTTGGTGATCCGGCTGGCGAATTCGCCTGATTTGGCCCCGCCCATGCCGTCGCTGACGGCGAAAACGAAGTCGGCCTTCGCCCAGGAAGCCTCCCCGTTCTTGCCCAGATAGCGGATTTCTTTGCCGTCGAATTCGAGGGCGAGAAACGTGTCCTCGTTGTTGGGGCGGACGTGCCCCTGGTGGGTCAGGCCGGACCACCGAACGTCGGGCGGCGGCGGGCCGGAGTGGGCGGCGGCTTCGTCGATCAGCGTCGCGAACTCAAAGTCGATCAGGCAAAAGCGTCCGTCCCCGACGCGATACGTCACGTTGCGCAGTTCCGGATCGTCGTGGCGGACGCCGAAGGTCTCGAGCTCGGCAAAGAGCTGCTGCAGGCGTTCCGGGTTGAGCTGATCGACGCGGGAGCCGCAGTTGGTGGTCACGATGCCGAGCGCGGCCTCATCCACTTCCAGCAGCCGGGGGACAAAATCACAGCCCCGTTGTTCGAGGTACCGGAGCACCCGGACCTCGTTTTCGAAGCGGACGTAGGCTTCGGGACCACGGAAGATTTTATGGACGCGGCCGTCATAGCCGATGCGCACAAGGGCGCGCTGGGTGTCTTTTACCTGACGCATGCTGGTGGCGACTACGATTCAGGGCCTGGCGGGAAGTGGCAAGAGCGCGCTTTCAGGGCTAGGGACGGGTTGGGCCCAGATTCTTGTAAAACCTGAGTCATGTTTCAAAAATCTTTTTGCTTCTGGCATATGAGGTGCTGAATCATCCCAGACGAATTGAGGTGCGCCGGCGGCTTTTCAAGTCACCGGTCATCGCAACATCCACCCCTTAAAACCCACAATCATCATGGCTAAATACAAATTGGAATACATCTGGCTCGACGGCTACACCCCGCTGGCCAGCCTGCGCAGCAAGACGCAAATCAAGGAATTCGCCAGCTTCCCGAAGCTCGAGGACCTTCCCGCCTGGGGCTTCGACGGCAGTTCGACCCAGCAGGCCGAGGGTAAGAGCTCCGATATCGTCCTCAAACCGGTCGCGATCTTTCCTGACAGCACCCGCAAGAACGGCGTGCTCGTGATGTGCGAGACCTTTCAGCATACCGGCGTCGCCAGCCCGTCCAATTCACGCGCCACGATCCCGGATGATGAGGGGACCTGGTTCGGTTTTGAGCAGGAGTACTTTTTCTACCAGGACGGTCGTCCACTCGGGTTTCCGGTCGACGGTTATCCCGCCCCGCAGGGGCCGTATTACACCGGCGTCGGATTCAAGAACGTCGGCGATATCGCGCGCGATATCGTCGAGAAGCACATCGATATCTGCCTCGATGCCGGCATCAATCTCGAGGGCATCAACGCCGAGGTGGCGAAGGGCCAGTGGGAATTCCAGATCTTCGGCAAGGGCTCGAAGAGCGCGGCCGATCAAATGTGGGTCGCCCGCTACCTGCTGACCCGTCTGGCGGAAACCTACGGCGTCGACATCGAGTGGCGCTGCAAGCCCATCCTTGCTCCCTTCCAGCAGCCGCTGGACTGGAACGGATCCGGGATGCATGCAAATTTCTCCACCACCCACATGCGCGAAGTGGGCGGCAAAGCTTACTTCGAGAAGCTCATGGCGGCCTTCAACCAGTTCCGCGACGAGCATATCGCCGTCTACGGTCCGGAGAATCATCTGCGCCTGACCGGTCTCCACGAGACGCAGTCGATCGACAAGTTCTCCTACGGTCTCGCCGACCGCGGAGCTTCCGTGCGCATCCCGCACAGCTTCGTCAACAACGGCTATAAGGGTTACCTTGAGGACCGTCGTCCGAATTCCGCCGCCGACCCGTATCTGGTCGCCGGCCGGATCCTCAAGACGATCCAGACCGTCCCGACGAGCTGAGCAACCAGGTGGGCGGCGGTCTCCGCACCGCCGCCAGTCGATCGATGGAGACATCGGCGACTACCCTCCACTAAAACTTCCGCCGCCCGACTGAAAAGTCGGGCGGCTCTTTTTGGTGCGCCCGGCAGGGCGCGCCTGCTCGATCGGATGAAGTCCGAGGCCAACCCGTCCGGAGGCTGGGTTCCACCGTCCAAACAGCCTGAGTCCAGGTGGAGCGCGGCCTCCGGACGCGCTGATTAGCTGCACGTAAAAACCCAGGGCCAGTCGCTCTCGACTTGGCGCAGGTTCTTTACCACGGGGTTCTGTCGGATATACGCGGCCTTTTCATCCAACTCACTCCTTTGGCGAATCCGATGATCAAAATAATTTTCCTGCCATTTGATGCCGAGCCGCTTGGCTTGAAATCCTTTCCATGAGCCGATGATGTCGCTCATTTTTTGCCCGGGCGGAAAAGCGATCAGGGCATGTACGTGATCGGGCATCAGCAAAAACAACTGGCAGTACCAGCGTTCGCTTGCGTGATAACAGCGAGCTGAATCAAGCAAGCTGGGTGCAAGCATTGGGTTTGTCAGAGGAAGGGGTGTGTCCGGTTTTACTCTGATTCGGATGTGGTGAATTGCTCCTGCCTTCACCCATCCCGGCGTTGTGTGCGAGAGGCGTTCTGGATAGTCAGACATGCGGCTTTTTTAACCCGTCCGGAGGCCGGGTTCCACCGGCCAAACCGCCTGAGTCCAGGTGGAGCGCGGCCTCCGGACGAGCTGCTTTGGCGCTTCTTCCTACAAAAAAGCCGCGCCTGACGGCGCGGCTTGAGGGTGAAAACAACCGATGGGCAACGATTACTTCGTCGCGGCCGCGTAGTTCGCCTCGGCGGCGTCCCAGTCCACGACATTCCAAAAGGCGGCGATGTAGTCGGGGCGGCGGTTCTGATAATTGAGGTAATAGGCATGTTCCCACACATCGAGCGCGAGGACCGGCTGGCCTTCGATCCCGGCAACGGCCTTGCCCATCAGCGGGCTGTCCTGATTGGCGGTCGAGCCGACGGCGAGTTTCTTGTCCACACCGACCACAAGCCAGGCCCAGCCGGAACCGAAACGCGTGGCGCCGGCCTTGGCGAAATCTTCCTTGAACTTGGCGAAACCGCCGAGTTGCGCGTCGATGGCCGCGGCGAGTGCCCCTTTGGGCGCGCCGCCCTTGCCCGGGCCCATGACGGTCCAGAAAAACGAGTGATTGCTGTGGCCGCCGGCGTTGTTGCGGAGCACGCCGCGGATGGCCTCGGGTACTTTCGACAAATCCGCAATCAGCGTATTGACACTCAGCGCGGCGAGATCGGCGTGATCCTTGAGCGCGTTGTTGGCGTTGGTGATGTAGGCCTGATGATGCTTGCCGTGGTGGATTTCCATCGTCTTCGCATCGATGTGCGGAACGAGGGCGTCGAGAGCGTAGGCGAGTTTCGGGAGTTCGTATGCCATGGTCGTAGTGGTGTTTGAGTTACGTTTTCGGAAAAGTTAATGTGCACGGGTGTGGCAGCACGTCAACTCCGGCCCGCTTCACGGCCCGGGAGTCCTCGTTCCTTCCGTCTTTCGGTCTCAATCCTCCTTTCGTTTCAGTTGAAAATAAGCCCGCAGCAAATCGAGACACGGCTTCTCGAGCACCCCGCGGGAAATCTCCAAGCGATGATTCGACTGGGGCAGGCTGTTCAGGTCGGTGGCGCCACCGAGGCAGCCCATTTTGGGGTCGGGCACGGCATACACGACCCGCTTGAGTCGCGACATCAGCGTCGCCCCGGAACACATGGGGCAGGGTTCCTTGGTTACGTAAAGCGTGGCGCCGACGAGCCGCCAGTTGGCCACCGCCTGGGAGGCTTGTCCAAGGGCGAGGATCTCGGCGTGGGCGGTCGGGTCGCGGGTGCTGTCGCGTTGATTGTGGGCCGCGCCAATGACTTCGCCGCCGAGTTCGATGATCGCGCCGATCGGCACCTCGTCCTGCCGCCACGCGTCGATGGCGAGGTTGTAGGCCAGCCACATGTAAAATTCATCATCCCGCCGCAGTTGGGAGGGGTGGACCTTATCGAAGGGACAGGGGAGGATGGGCCGGGTTTCAGGATTCATTTTTGGGGCCCACCGGATGCGCGATTGAGCTGGCGGGGCTTGGCGCGTCGAAGCCTGCGGGCAGGCCCAGACGGGTAAAGCCTTGACTTACGCAGAGCGTGCCACACTTACAACGGTTTTTCCGTACCTATTTTCTGCATGATCCACACCACCAGCCACTCCCTTTCTTCCAACCATGTCTGACGGCAAAGTGATTGAAGTAGAGGGCAAAATCACGACCGTCCTCCCGGGGACGATGTTTCGGGTGCAGCTCGACAACGGCCATATGGTGTTGGCCCACATTTCCGGAAAATTGCGCAAGCATTTCATCAAGATCGCCGCGGGCGACAAGGTGAAGATGGAGATGAGCCCCTACGATC
>CAZAOI010000093.1:0-11572 GCA_964486705.1 uncultured Oleiharenicola sp.
GGAGAGCAGATATGGCGGACATCGTGAGTTGGTGTTGGTTTTGGAAAATGCCTCGAGGCTTGCCCCGAGAATATTTACTTTCTGCTTCCTGCCGACCGGGTGGACCGGCGCGGGCTCTCGCCAGGAAAAATAATACGGGCGGCTCGCTAAGCGAACCGCCCGTACACACACACACACAAACCCCTAAATTGTTTTCCCGTTGGGTCGGGTCAGGCCGTTGCCATCTGGGTCGGAGTCTTGCCCAGACTGGCTTTGGCATCATCGATTGAATCGTAGAAGACCCAATTCTTGGTGTCCTCAAATCCCTTGGCCTCGGAGATCAGTTGCGGATTGCCGACGAGGGCGAATTGAATGGTCAGTTCGCGGGCGGTCTGCGTGGTCTGAAAGAGCAGCTTGATCACACCCATGTGAAGATTCTTCAGCTCGTGGATATCGATGATCATCTTCGTGTGCCCGGCGTCGACGGCCTCGGAAACTTTGCTTTTGAGGTAGTTGCCGACTTCGATCAGCACGGACGGAGAACTGTTCTCGGGCATCTTCATGATCAGGAAACCGGCTTGAATGCTGAAATAGCGCTGCGAGGTATCGAGGTTCATCGCCTTGCACATCTTTGCTTCCAGCTCACCGAGATCGATCGGCTTGGTGATGATGGCCGAGAAGCCCACGGTCTGCGCCTGTTGCTGCTGGGCCGCCTCGGTTTTGACGACAAGGGCGAAGATGGGCGTGTATTTCGTCTTGATGTTGGCCCGCATGACCCGGAAGAGGGTATAAGCGCCTTCTTCGGGCAGGGAGAGACTCATGAGGACGAGATCGGGCGGAGCTTTCGCGCAAAAATCCAAGGCTTCGCCCTGGGTGCTGACGCCATGGACTTTCCACGGCGTGTGCTTCAGCCCTTCCTGGATTTGCAGGATAATGGCGGGCTTGTCCTCGACAACCAAGATGTCCGCAGGATCAAAAATGGATTTTGCCTTGAGCGTTTGGTCGGAGAGCGGCTTGAGATCAATGATCCGGCCCACCTTTTCGATCAGCACCTCCTCCTTGAACGGTTTGACGAGATAGTCGCGAATGCCGATCTTGGCGATCTTGAGCACGTTGTCGCGGCCGCCCTCGGCGGTGAGCATGATGACCGGGATGCCTTTGAGCTGCGGGTCCGCCTTGAGCTTGGTCAGCATCTCGACGCCATCCATGACGGGCATGGTGACATCGAGCAGAATAAGATCGGGTGCTTCCTTGGCTGCGACTGCCAACCCCTCGACGCCGTTGGCGGCCTCGAGGATATCGCAATCATAGGATTTGAAAGCCTTCCGCACAATGATGCGGACGGTCTTGGAATCGTCGGTGGTGAGAATTTTATAGCGCATAGCTTGGGTGGGAAAAATCAGTCTCCGAGTTTGAGCATGATGTCCGCTACGACCTTGTTGCCCTCGGATTCAAAGGTGTAGGTCAGGCGGAGGTCGATATTGACGGGCTCGACCGAGAAATTACGGCCCCGGAGGATGGAGGGAATCGTGAGCATGCACGGATAGCCGGCATCGCAGAGGCCGTTTTTGAAGCCCCCGACCGTCATGTTGGTCATCTCCCCGATGGCATCGTTAATCACCTCATCGCCCGCCTCCTCCAATTCTGTTTCGGTCATGCCGAGCAAATGGCACGTGCTCTTTTTGGCGAAGGGTTCGTTGAGATACAAATAAATGAGTCCGTTGACGTCGCCGAGGAAGCCCACGGAGCCGGCGACGAAGGGCGTATCGCCGCTGGCCGGTCCGGGCGGCGGCGGCTCCGTGTCGTCGCCGGGCTTATGCTCCGTCGAACTTATCAACTTCGGCGCGCAGCCCAGCATCGTCTGGAAAACGTCGTTGACCGCGCGGTTGATGAACTCGCGAATCATTGGCTCGGTGATTTCGGCGGCTGCAGGCATGAAGGGAGGTGGGCGAAGCGTTCCCCCCACTATCGGCGCATTTCTCCAGAAACTTTACCTTATTTGTGCAGAGAATGAGCGCGCGCCAGTTACCCCCGGAGATGTCATGGTTACGCCGTGTTTGCTCCGACGGTTCGGAGGTCGGGCCCAACCTCGCTCGTGACCAATTCGGAGTTGGCGGGGCTCACCGATGTCGATGTGGAAATCGACGACCACCACGTGCGGATCGATCGTGGAGCCACAGTCCGCCGGGCCTGTGAGGTGGAGCGTGGCCTCCGGACGCGCTTTCTGGATTGAGGTGGGCCGGCAAGTCTTTTGCCGGGCGACGGCCCGGACAAATGCCGGGTTTGCAGAAGCAAACAATGGTGCTCTGCCGGCTCGGGGAAGAGGAGGAGCGGGCGTGCAAAGCGGGCACAGGGACGTGCCCGCCCACCTCGGAGGGAAAACCCGGCAGGCAGGGCCCGGCCTTCGCCAGGCTACGGCCCGGCAAGCGCCTGCCGCTACATCCGGAATCGATCGATCCGCGCAGCCACAGGCCGCTGGGCTGTGAGGTGGAGCGTGGCCTCCGGACGCGCTTTCTGGATTGAGGTGGGCCGGCAAAGGCTGCGTTCCGCCCCAAGAGAAACTACCTGCATCCGTGTCAGGCCTGCGTCGACTCCAGGCCGGCGTCCACGGGATCGCCGGCATCGCGATATTCCTGCAGTTTATTGCGCAGGGTGCGGATGCTGATGCCGAGAGCAGTGGCCGCTTGGGTCCGATTCCCGTCCGTCTGCCGCAAGGCGGCCCGGATCGCGTTTTTTTCCAGTGCGGCAATGGAGAGGACGCCGCCGGCGTTATCGGTGAGCGAAACCCCAGACTCGGAGGAGGGCGTCGGGGGCCGGCTGGCGGTGTCGGCGAGGGGATCCGTGTCCCCCATGGGAAACGGCGGCTCGGTCGCGCTGAAGTCGCCCGGCAAGCCGAGAGCGGCGGAGGTCACCGGCCGGCCGCTCTCGGTGAGGATGACGGCCCGTTCGATCGTGTTTTGCATTTCGCGGACATTGCCCGGCCAGCGGTACGAGGCGAGGGCGGCCCGGGCAGAATCGGAATAGCCGTTGACCTTGATGCCGTGTTTCCGGGCGCAGCGGCGCAGGAAATGCTCGGCGAGCAGCAGCATATCCTCGGCTCGTTCGCGCAGCGGGGGCACGTGCACGGGGAACACATTCAGCCGGTAATACAAATCCTGGCGGAAGTCGCCCTTCTCGACATAACTCAACAGATCGCGGTTGGACGTGGCGATCAGACGAACGTTGACCTTGATCGTGCGATTGCCGCCGACGCGTTCGAACTCCCGTTCTTGGAGTACGCGGAGCAGTTTGGCCTGCAGGTTGAGGGGGATTTCGGTCACCTCGTCGAGGAGCAGCGTGCCTTGGTTGGCCAGTTCGAAGCGGCCTTCGCGCCGCTCGGTCGCGCCGGTGAAGGCGCCGCGTTCGTGGCCGAAGAATTCGCTTTCGATCAGGTTTTCGGATATCGCGGCACAGTTGACCTTGATGAATGGCTGGTTCCGGCGCGGACTGGCCCGGTAGATTTCGCGGGCGATCATTTCCTTGCCGGTTCCGCTCTCGCCGGTGATGAGCACCGTGGCATCCGTGGGCGCCACGCGCTCGACCATCTGGCGCAGACGCAGCATCGCCAGGCTGCGGCCGACCAGGCCGCCCTCTTCGCCGTCCTCCTGGTTGCTCAAATAATGGGTTACCTGCAGAAGCTGGCGGTAGGATTGGGCCTTTTTCAGGATGATATCAATCTGCCCGGGAGAAAAGGGCTTGAGGACGTAGTCAAAGGCGCCGGCGCGCATACAGGCCACGGCGGATTCGATGGTGCCGTAGCCGGTCACCATCACCACCAGCGGATGCTCCGGCAGCGTGGCCACGCGCTCCAGATACTTTTGCCCGTCACCATCCGGCAACCGGAGGTCGAGCATCATCAGGTCGAACGAGTCGGAACTGAGCAGGGCCTCGGCCTCGGCCAGGGACTGGGCGCAACGCACCTGACATTTTCTCCGGAGGAAGATTTCACTCAGGAGGTTACGGACGACAGCTTCGTCTTCAACTATCAGTACTTTTTCGAGCGAGATGGCCATGCAGTGCGGTAGGTAAAGGAAACCGCTAGACCCCCTCCTGTCCCGAGACAACTAAATCCTTCGCTTCCCGGCGGCGCGCCTGCGCTCAGCCGGCGTTCGAGAGTTTCTTCAGCTTGCCGAACACATCATCGAGCGAATAGGGCTTTTGGATGAAAAAGGTGGGGCCGGTGTCGGAAAGCAGCTTTTCCGCCTGACCCTGATAGCGGCCGCTCGACAACAGCACCGGCACTTGCGGCTGCAATTCGCGCATTTTGACGCACATGTCGTCGCCCGTCATGTCAGGCAGGCGAAAATCGGCGATAATCACATCGACGTGCCCGGCTTGCGCCGTGAGCAGACGGATCCCCTCAGCGCCGGTATTGCCCCACAGGATGCGGGCCCCGAGGCGCCCGAGCCAGGACGTCAGCAGCTCGGCGATAAAGGCTTCGTCTTCCACCAGCAAAATGACTTTGCCGGACAACGGTGAAGCGGGGGCGGTGGTCGTTGGGCTTGGGTGAGAAACTTCGGACACGGTGGGAATCCTCCCCCTCGGCACAATAATTGGCGGGTTTAGCGGAATTTGCTTAATTCGCGGTCGATCGCGCCGATTGAGGGAGGAACGCGTCTTCTCAACCCCTCCACGCCATGTCCACCCGCCTTCTTTCGCTATTGACCGAAATTGAGAATGCCATCGTCGCAAATGATGCCAGCCCGGAAAACGGCACCCATGAGACCTCGCGAGTCATCAATTTTAAGCAGGGCTTGGCCCGGCTTGCACTGGTTGTTCGCTCCAGCGCCGGAGCGACGACGGCGCGCGGCGCCATTTTGCTGCAAAACTATTCTTTGGCCGATGGATCGCAATGCGTGAAAGCCAATCTCAGCTGGTACGGGACGGAGAGCACGGCCATTTATGCCATCTACGGCAAGGCGGAGACGAACTGGAAAGGAGAGGCCAGTCAGATCGCGATCAAGTGGCTTGATGGCCAGGTGGCCGCACCCGAAGCCCACGAGTTGCCCCAAGGGGGGACCAGCGCGGGGATGGATCGAGCCACGGCCTGAGTTGGCGTGGGTTCGCATCGGATCCGGCCGTCGGCAAGAGCCGGCCGAAACAATGCGGTCTCGGCCGCAACCGGGCAATTGAACGCCTATCCCGCTCACGGCCCAGGTGAACTGAACGGTGGAACCCGGCTTCCGGACGGGTTGGCTTGATGCGCGCAGGAGAAAACGCATCCGGAGGCCGCGATCCACCAAAATTGGCGACCCTTTTTTCCTCGATCTATTCATGCGGGGAATCGACGCGCCTCTGCACGATCGGCAGACTACCGATACGGGATCATGCAATTCGCGTGACAAGATTCCAGATGAGTTCAGGTGCAAGTCTTTCATCGCCATGAGTGAAAAACCAGAAGCGCCGTCTGCGATGCAGTTGAAACGAGCGCATGGCCTGGAGGAACCCGGCCTACGGACGGGTTGGCTTGAAAGCCGGATCGGCCAGCGCGTCCGGAGGCCGCGCTCCACCTCAGTCAACGGCATGATCCCGGATCAAGGCCGGAAAAGGCGGTTCCGCTCACATCAGCCCCTGCAAGACGGTGGGCAGTCGCTGCACGGCGTTCGCCAGGTGGGCGCGCGCCAGGGCCGTCTGACTCTCATCGGAGCCGTAAAGGATTTTCCAACCCTCCAGCTTGAGCCAGGAGTTGGTCTCGATCGGATGGACCAATTCAAACCCTCCGGAGATCCCGGCATGCCGGACCAAATGGTCGGCGATCTGAACCGCCGCGGCGAACAGCCGGTGGCGCGGCGCCCGGTCGGGTTCGTTGTGGTAGAGGACGGCAAAGGTGATTTCGTCCGAGAGTTGGTGCCGGCCGAGATAGTAGGCGCCGATCCGGGCGTGATCCCAGCCGATGAGCTGGACCTCCAGCCGGCAGACGGCCGCCGGATCCGGCAACGGCGTGGTCATGATTTGCTGCAATTCCTTGGGGAAGGCATAGGCAATCACCACCTTCCCGACATTGTGGAGGAGGCCAGCCAAATAGTCCGTGTCATCGTCCACCGCGATGCTGGCGGCGTAGAGAATCTCCCGCGCCATCGAAGCGGTGCCAATGCTGTGCTGCCACAATTGCGTCCACGGCAGCGGCACCTCGCCGGCCAGGCTCGGCCGCAGGGTTTGCATCTCCTCGATCACGGGGGTGGCGGTGGAGAGTTCGCGAATTTGCCGGAGCCCGAGGAAAAACACGGCTTCCTCAATATTGCTGATCCGGGTCGAACTGCCGAAATAGACCGAGTTCACCATTCGCAGCAGGCGCGCGGCCAGCGACGGATCGCGCCGGATCACCTCGGCGATTTGCGAGTTCATGCTCAGATCCGAAGTGATCAGCTCCCGCAGGGCGCGGTTGATCGTCTGGAGCGAGGCCAGTTTGGGGCACGCATCCAGCCGCCGCTTGATCTCATCGTCACGGTAGGGCGTGGGAAGCGGAGCCATGGGCGGATGTGGTGTCGTAAGCGATTCGCGCATCAATTGAATGGTCGGACAGTGAGCCGCCAAAACGGGGGTTCACTGGGCTCCTTATCGGCTCAATTGCGGCCGGATTAAGCGGATTTTTTGCTCAAGTTTACCGGGCCCCGCGCCGATGATGAGAGTCGTGCGAGTCACTCCCCACACTCTCCCGTCGTTTCCGCGCCGGCCGGCACGCGCGGCGTCTTGGTCGCGGGCTTCCAGGTCAGTGGTTTTTCCTCATGGCGCCCGCTAAGCTCCAGCAACTCCTGGAGGAAGCGGTGGCCCATCACGGCGCCGGCCGGCTTGAGCAGGCGGAAAAGATCTACCGCCACGCGCGGGAGTCCGCGCCCGGGCATTTCGATGTCTTGCATCTTTCGGGCACGCTTGCGCTCCAACAAGGCCGCCACGCCGAAGCCGTGGACTGGCTGAGCCGGGCGGAGAAACTCAATGCCCGCTCCGCCGTTTGTTCAATGCGGCTGGCCCTGGCCCTTTGCGCCCTCGGGCACCACGCCGAGGCGGAGAAATATTCGCGCAGTGCCTTGCGTCGGCAGCCGGATTTGGCGGAGGCGTGGGACAACCTCGGACTGGTGCTCCGCGCCCAGGGCCGGGGTGCGGAGGTGGTTTCCTGTCATGAACGCGCCGTGGCCTTGCGGCCGGATTTTGCGCCGGCTTGGTCGCACCTCGGGTTTGCATTGCTTCTCGCGGGCCGACCGACTGAGGCGCTCGCGGCCCACGACCGGGCCCTGACCCTGACTCCGCAACCGGCCGATCTGCACTACGGGCGCGCGCTGGCTTTGGAACAGTCTTTTCGCCTGAATGAGGCCGTCGCCGCGGATGATGCGGCGCTGGCGGTGGATCCGGGCCACCTCGAAGCGCGCAGCCACCGATTGCGGGTGGGCCAGTACGCTTCGGGCCGGACGCGGTTGGAGGGGTTTTCGGAACATCAGGCCTACGGGTCGGTTTTTGCGGAGCCGGGTGTCTTCCCTCCCGTGTTTGACCCCGCGGCGCGGCGGAAATTGCGCGTCGGCTTTTTGTCGCCCCATTTGCGCGCTCATCCCGCCGCGAATTTTATCGAGCCGCTTTTGCGCCATCTGGATCGGGCTCAATTTGAGGTGTTTTTTTATCATGATCATCTGACGGTCGACGATGTCTCGCGGCGGATGGCGGCGCGGGGCGACGTCTGGCGCAACTTTGCGGGCCAGTCTCACGATGCGGTGGAGGCCGTCATCCGCGCGGACGCGCCGGATATTTTGGTCGATCTGGCCGGGCACAGCGACGGGAACCGCTTGCCGGTGTTCGCGCGCCGGGTGGCACCCGTGCAAGTCAGCTACCTGGGCGAGCCCGCGACCACTGGCCTGGCGACGATGGACTACCGGCTGACGGATGCCGTGGTTGATCCGGTCGGGGAGGCGGAAGCCTGCCATACGGAGCAACTGGTGCGGTTTGCGCCGACGGCGTGGACTTATCTGCCTGCGGCTGCTTCACCGCCGCCGCCGCCCGCCCCGCCGTGCGTGAACAAGGGCTATATTACTTTTGGCTGTTTCAACCATTTCAACCAAGTCAGCGACGAAGTTCTGGCGACGTGGGCCCTGCTGTTGCGCACGGTGCCGCAATCCCACCTGCGCCTGGAAATTGCGGGCCTCGGCGAACCGGCCGTCGCGGCCGTGGTCCGGGAACGATTGCGGCGGCTGGAGGTGAGCGAGGACCGGCTCGAACTTCTCGAGCGCGCGCGCGGGGCGGGCGAACATCTGACCCTTTACCAACAGGTGGACATCGCGCTGGATACCTTTCCCTTCAGCGGCTCCGCCACGACGTGCGAAGCGTTGTGGATGGGCGTGCCGGTGATCACCCTGGCGGGCGAGCAGAGCGCGTCGCGCGTTGGGGCCAGTTTGCTTCGGGCGCTGGACCGGACTGACTGGATCGCGGGCCACACGAAGGACTACGTGAAGATCGCCGCCGAACTGGCCGACAATCCTGCGGAATTGGTCTCGATCCACGACCATCTCCGCGACGAATTGCGGCACAGTCCGCTGTTCGATTATGCCGGGCAGGCGGCGCTTTTTGGCGGCGCGTTGCGCCAGTGCTGGCTCGCCCGCTGCCGGATCCTGGACACCGTCGCCGTTGCCTGAGATGTCGCCGGCCCAGCTCCAGTCCCTGCTTCAGCAAGGAATCGCGCACCATCGGGCCGGCCGGTTGAAAGAGGCGGCGGCGCTCTACCGGCGCCTTCAGGCGGTGGCGCCTAAAAATTTCGACGTGCTGCATCTCTCCGGAACGGTCGCTCTTCAGCAAGGTGCCCACGGGGAGGCGGCTGACCTGCTCCGCCGGGCGCTGAAACTCGATCCACGGTCGGCGGTCTGTGCCCTGCGGTTGGGATTGGCCTGTATCGGGCTCGGGGAAATCGCGGCGGCTGAACGTCACCTGCGCGATTCGCTCGAGCGGGACCCGCTTTTGCCCGAGGCGTGGTGCAATCACGCGATCACGCTCGGCGCCCTTGGTCGCAGCTCGGAGGCCCGTGCGGGCTACGAGCGCGCGATCAAACTCAAGCCGGACTACGCGGAAGCTCACGACCGGCTCGGGGCTCTGGTTTTTTATACTGATGGTTTCGCTGCCGCCGTGCCTCATTTTCGGCGGATGGTTGATTTGGAGCCGGGCAACGCCACGGCTTGGTCCAATCTCGGGGCCACGCTGGGTCAGTCGACCAGCCCGGAGGAAGCCTTTCTTTGTTTTGAGCGGGCGCTCGCGCTGGAGCCGGCGCACGCTCAGGCCCTGACGGCGCGAGCGCTCATCTGGCAGTTGACCTATCGGGTTCCGGAAGCCCTGGCCGGATATGGCGAGGTGCTGGCGAAATATCCCCGTCATTACGAGGCGCACAGTGCCCGGCTGCTCGCCCAGCATTACGTCGACGGGGTGGATCGGGCGACGCTGTTTGCCGAACACGTGGCGTTCGGCCGCGCCTGCGCCGCGCCCGAAATAGTGCAATGGACGAACTTGCCCGAGCCCGGTCGTCGCCTGCGAGTGGCATTTCTCTCGGCGGATCTGCGCAAACACTCCGTCGCCTATTTCCTCGAGCCGCTGCTCGCCCACCTGGATCCGGCGCAGTTTGAAGTGTACCTCTATCACGACCATCCGAAGGTCGATGAAATGTCGGCGAAGCTGCAGGTCCACGCGGCGCAGTGGCGGAATTTTGCCGGCCGGACCGGCGACGCGGTCGTCGGAGAAGTCCGGAGTGACGCGCCGGATATTGTGATCGATCTGGCCGGGCACACCGGGGTCAACCGCCTGCCGCTTCTCGCCCGCCGCCTGGCGCCGGTGCAAGTCACGTGGCTGGGTTATCCCGACACCACGGGGCTGCCCGCGATGGATTACCGGTTCGTCGATGCGATCACGGATCCCGTGGGAGAGGCGGAAGCGTTTCACACCGAACAACTGGTGCGGTATTCCTCGACGGCGTGGAGTTATCAGGCGCCCGAGGACACGCCGGAGCCGGCCCCGCCCCCGTCGTCGGCCGGCGCGCCGATCACGTTCGGTTGTTTCAATAATTTCTCGAAGGTCAGCGACTCGACCCTGCGCGGCTGGGCGCGGATTCTGGCCTCGGCGCCGGGATCACGCCTGCTCTTGAAAGGCCACGGCCTGACGGAACCGGCGCTGGCAGCGGCGGTGCGTTCCCGGCTCGCCCAGCTGGGAGTGGGGGCGGAACGCGTCGAGCTGCATGGCTGGACGCCGAGCACTGCCGCGCACCTTGCGCTCTATGCGCGGGTGGATGTGGCGCTGGATACTTTCCCGTATCATGGGACGACGACCACCTGCGAAGCGTTGTGGATGGGTTTGCCCGTCGTGACGTTGGCCGGCGGCCGGCATGCGTCGCGTGTGGGCGTCAGCCTGCTGCACGCGATCGGCCGCCCGGAATGGGTCGCGCGTGATTGGGACGAGTACGTGGCCATCGCGGTCAAGCTGGCGCAGGATCCCGCTGGGCTCACGAAAGTCAGGCAAAGCCTCCGGGCCGAGATGCTGGCGAGTCCGCTCCTCGACCACGCGGGACAGGCGGCACGCTTCGGGGCTGCCCTGCGCGAGTGCTGGAAGACGTGGTGTGACGATCAAACGGCTGTGCCGCTCGCGCCGTCGGCAACGGACGAATTACTGGTTCGGGCGTGATCGAGGCATTTGGGTATGGAATTCATGCATCACATTCGGCTCATGCCACAGTATGGTTTCAATCTGTGTAGCCACAGGCCTCCGTGCCTGTGGGGCTTGGGGTTCGAAGCTGATTCCGGCAGGCAGGGACGCCTGCCGCTACGTCCGGATCGATCAGTCCGTGTAGTCACAGGCCTCCGTGCCTGTGGGCTTGGGAGCGCCCACATTGCGTTACATTCCCGCCGAGCCGGCAGGCAGGGACGCCTGCCGCTACAGGGCTCGGCGTCGCTGCAGGCCTCCGGGCAAGTTGCTTCAAGCAGAGTTTCGATCGTGGACGGTAACTTTTTGAAATCATGACCACCTCCGGCGGGAATATTCCGATGGTGGGAGTGTCGCCGGCTTCCGTTGCGCCGCGCCGGGTGCGGCTGTTTGTCTTCAGCCCGTGGGCGGACCGCTGGCAGGACGGCGCGGAGTATTTGCGCGGCCTGCCGGACTTCGACGTAGCGAAGCGCGTGACCAATCCCGCCGACGAAGCCCTGGTGCGGATGGCCCGGCTCGACTGCGACTGGCATGGTGAGAATATCCGGGCTTTGGGGGCGGCGAGGACGGAAAAAATTGAATTCTTGCCGGTGCAGGCGATCGGCAAACCCGGCCTTGCCGATCTGCTCTCCGCGCCCAAACCGGAGGGGGAGGAGTGGTGGCTGGTGCTGACGGGCCAACATCCCCAAAAGCTGGCGGGGATGATCGGCAAGTTGCTCGGTTTCCTCGCCGTGCGCGGCGTGCGAACCCTTTATTACGCTTTTGACTGCGCCAGCCACACCATGCCGGCTTTTGCCGAGATCGCCCCGCATCTCGCCGTCTTAATTCACGACGAGCACCCGCTGGCCGGACCGATCCAAGCCGCCTTGCGCGCCGACTGCCGCGTGGTGCACCGCAG
>CAZAOI010000094.1:0-11565 GCA_964486705.1 uncultured Oleiharenicola sp.
CCAACGTCGGGGTGGACATCGTGAACCCACGGGAGTTCTTCCGCCGCATCCACTCATGAACGCTCCACCCCACACTGGCGGCAAAGTCCTCCGCCCGCAGTTCTATCTCCGTGAAACCATCCCTGATTTGGATTGAGCCGCATGCCCTGTGGGCAGGGTGCCCTCACCCCGCAGAAGTGTTTTCGCGGGGTGAGGGCACCCCGCCCACAGCTAAACCAGAAACTCAACCGCTCCTGGCATGAAATCTCCGCCTGCCCCCCCCACTCCAAATCCCCTCCTCGCCCGCTGCCAGGAAATCGCCGGCCAGGAGTCTGGCCTGCGCGAGGGCGGCGGCCCCGACGGCGTCGCGCGCCAGCACAAGCTCGGCCGGCTCGTCGCCCGCGAGCGCATTGCCGGCTTGATCGACGATCCCCTCGCCTTTCTCGAGACCGGACTCTGGGCCGCCGACGGCATGTACAAGGAATGGGGCCGGTTCCCCGCCGCGGGTGTCGTCACCGGCATCGCCAACATCGCCGGCCACCCGTGCATGATCGTGGCCAACGACGCGACGGTGAAGGCGGGCGCATTCGTCCCAATGACGTGTAAGAAGGTCCTCCGCGCCCAGCGCATCGCCTTTGAGTGTAACCTGCCGCTGGTCTATCTCGTGGATTCCTCCGGGGTGTTCCTGCCGATGCAGGACGAGATTTTCCCGGATGAGGACGACTTCGGACGTATCTTCCGGAACAATGCCGTCATCTCCGCCGCCGGCATTCCGCAATACGCCGCGATCATGGGCAACTGCGTCGCGGGCGGCGCCTATCTGCCCGTCCTCTGCGACAAGGTTCTCATGACCGAAGGCAGCGGCCTTTACCTCGCCGGCCCGCAGCTCGTGAAGGCGGCGATCGGCCAGGACACCGACACTGAAACGCTCGGCGGAGCCGCCATGCACGCCGAAATTTCCGGCACGGTTGACTTCAAAGAGAAGGATGATCCCGCGGCGCTGAAACGGTTGAAGTCGCTCATCAGTCTCCTGCCGGCTGAATTGAATGTGGGAGGGGGTTTATCCCCCGACTCAGCATCAGCGTCGGGGCATAAAGCCCCTCCCACATCAGGAACCGAGCACCCGATCTCGAAAATCTACGAGCTCGTGTCTGTCGACGGCCGCAAGGAATACGATGTCCGCGACCTGATCAAATGCCTCGTCGATGCGGGCTCGATGGACGAATACAAGGCCGACTACGGCAAGAGCATCGTCTGCTCGTTCGCGCGGCTCGGCGGTCACCCCATCGGCATCGTCGCGAACCAGCGCATGCGCGTGCAATCAAAGACCGGCGGCCTGCAGATGCAGGGCGTGATCTACGCCGACAGCGCCGACAAGGGCGCGCGGTTCATCATGGACTGCAACCAGACGCGCGTGCCGCTGCTCTTCCTGCAGGACGTGTCGGGCTTCATGGTCGGCAAGGACGCCGAATGGTCCGGCATCATCCGCTCCGGCGCCAAGATGGTGAACGCGCTCAGCAATTCCACCGTCCCGAAGATCACCCTCATCACCGGCGGCTCATTCGGAGCGGGGAACTACGCAATGTGCGGCAAGGCGTTCGATCCGCGCTTCATCTTCGCCTGGCCGCACGCCAAATACGCCGTCATGGGCGCCGCGCAGGCCAGCGATGTCGTGTTCAACATTCTTTCCCGGAGCGCCAAGGATAAGACGCCCGCGGAACTCGACGCCCTCCGCGCGCAGGTCAAGGCCGGCTACATCGAGCAGGCCGACATCCGCTACGGCGCCGCCCGCGGCTGGGTGGACGCGATCATCCAGCCCCACGACACCCGCACGACGTTGCTCCGCGCCTTCGAACTCGCCCGCCGCCCTACGCCCAAGGCCAGCTTCCACACCGGCGTGCTGCAGGTATAGGCCCAAAGCTGCGGCCGGGATCGCAGAAGCATAGACGAGCCGAAACACGAATGGGATGACGCCATTCTTGAATTGTCTCCGCGCTTCAGCTTCGCAGCCGGGATCATGCATTTGGTGGGCGTCGGTTTCCATACCGACGCCTGTCGCCGATATGGCCTGTTGTTCGCTGCTGCGAACCCGGGCCCAGTCGCGCCGCCTCCGCGGCGGCTGGGAAATCGGGCGACCACCTTTTATTGAAGCTTACCCGTAGAAGTGACAACTACGGCTCAATGGGTAGGGCGAGTCGTCCCCGACGAGCCGCTCGGCAGCACGGCTCATCCGGAGGATTCGCCCTACCCAAGACTCCGTCACTTCTATGGGTAAGACTCAATAGTACGACCGCCTTCCGAGAGGAATCGCTTCTCAACTGCATGATTCCGGCTCAACGTTTCCGTGATTTTTTCCAGGATTCAAACCACCGTCGGCGGCGCGAGCGGCAACTCCACGACAAAAACGGATCCGCGGGAACCGGGTCCAGCCTCACACCAGACCCGGCCGTGCAGCGCCGTGACGAACCGCCGCACAATCCACAGGCCGAGGCCGGTGGATATTTCGTTGCCGGTGGGCATGGCGGAACCCCGGGCGTACTTCCCGAAAATCTTCTCCCGCTCCGCCTCAGGCACGCCCGGGCCTTCGTCGCACACCTCAATTCGACAGTGCGTGCCGGTGGCCTTCAGGACGATTTCGACCGTGGAATCCTGCGGCGAATACTTGAGGGCGTTGGACAGCAGGTTGTCGATGACCTGCTGCAGGGCAACCCGGTCGGTCGTCAGCGGGATCGCCGTGTCCGGCAACCGGGCGGCCAGGGCGATGCGTTTGTGTTGAGCGACTGTTTCAAAGACCGCGATCGCGGCGCGGATGAGCGGGCGGACGTCGCCCGCGGTCATTTCAAGGGAATAGCGCCCGGTCTCGACGTTTTGCGTGGAGAGCAGGTCGTTGATGAGCCGGGCCATTTTGTCCGCCGATTCACCGATGCGCCGCGAAGTGATTTGCCGCCGGGCTTCATCCAGCGGCGGATTGAAGTCCAGCAACTCGAGACCCAGCTGGATGGTGGCCAGAGGACCGCGGAGATCATGGGCGACCATGTGCATGAGTTCACTTCGCTCCCGATTGGCGTGCACGAGCCGGTCGCGCGTTTGCTCCAGTTCGGACTGGATACGCCGGCGTTCGACCAGCTCGCGCGCCAACCGCCGGTTGTGAAAAAATGCGAGGAGGAAAACCAGCACCGCCACGCCCGCGACCACCGCGCCCCCCTTGGCGAACCGGGCCCACCGCCGGTCGGCCGAGGTGTCGACCACGATCCAGCGGTCGTTGATCTGCTGCTGCTCCTCCGCGGAAATGCCGGCCAAGGCCTTGTTGAGGATCGCCGCCAGCACGGACCAATCCTTGCGCACCCCCATGAAAATCTCCGTCGAAGTGGGGAGGACGCTGCCAAAACGCAGATTGGCGAGCCGATGCGTTTTGATGTAATAAGAGGCATTGGCCACGTTGCCGATGGACGCGTAAACTTCCCCGCTCTCGACCGCCGCGTAACATTGGGCGGGAGTCTCGTATTCCACCACCACGGCGCCCGGCACGCGCTGTTCCAGGTCCCGGCGCAAGCCCGCATCGCTGCGCGGAAGGCTGATCGTATGCCCCCTCAGCTCGCCGATCGCCGAAAGATTGGGCGCATCGCGGCGGGTAATGATGACATTCGCCGCAAACGCATAGGCTCGCGTATAGGTCAGATACGGTTCGCGTTCGGCGAGGCGGCCCAAGCTCATCAGCACATCGATTTTCCCGGCCTTGAAGTCGTCGAGCACTGCGCCCCAGTTGAGGCGGATCTCGTTCTTGAATTTCAGCCCTGTCCGGCGGGCGATCAACTCCAGATAGTCCGGATCGATCCCCACGACCTGGCCCGCCGGATCCTGCAACGCATACGGCGAGTAGGTCGGATCATGCCCGACGATGATGACCGGGTGCGCGGAGATCCAGGCCCGCTCCGCGGCGGTCAGGGCAACAAAGCCCCCGGAAGAATCCGCCGCGGCCTCCGCCAAAAGTGTCGGGACCAGCCAGGGAGACCCGGTGAGCCAAAGTCCGAAGATGAAGACAAATCCACGCATGCGAATTCCTCATAATGACACTTCCGCCGAGTCGAGCAAGGCCGGCGAGCCGTCAGGCCGCCCGCACCGCGAGCGGCACTTCCACGACGAAAACGGAACCGGCCGCCCCGACGCCCGGCTCGCACCAAACCCGCCCTTGCAGGGCCGTGACATACCGCAGCACAATCCACAGACCGAGTCCGGTGGACGGCTCGCCCTGCGTCGGCCGCGCGCTGCCCCGGCCGAACTTCTCGAAGATTCTTTCCCGTTCCGCCGGCAACACACCCGGGCCTTGGTCGCGCACTTCGAAGCGGCAATGCGTCGCCCCGGCGGTCAGCGCGATCTCCACCCGCGTGCCCAGCGGTGAATACTTAATGGCGTTGGAGAGCAGATTGTCCACGACCTGCTGCAGTGCGATAAAATCGGTGATCAACCGCACTTCGTGGGCCGGCACCAGCACCGCGACCGTGATCCGCTTGTCCTGCGCCACCGCCCGCACTGCGGCCACCGCCGCCCCCACCAACTGCCCGGCATCGCCGGCAGAAAAGTTCAGGTTGAACTGGCCTTCCTCCACATTTTGCGCCGAGAGCAGGTCGTCGATCAACCGCGCCATCCGCCCCGACGCTTCCCGGATGCGGCCAGCGGTGGACTTCAGGTCGTCACGGGTCAGCGGGGGCTCGAGCTGCAGCAAGTCCACCCCGAGATTGATGCCGGTCAGAGGACTGCGCAGATCGTGCGCCAGCATGTGCATGAGCTCATTTTTCTCCTGGCTGGCGCGCACAAGTTTGTCGCGGGCCTGCTCCAATTCGGCCTGAATCCGGCGCCGGGCCGCCAGTTCAAACGCGAGCCGGCGGTTGTGCAGGAACGCGAGCATGAACACCAGCACGGCTGCTCCGGCGATGCCGACGGCGATTTTGAAAGCCGTGATCCACCACCGATCCGCCGCATAATCCACCATGATCCAGCGTTGGTTGATCCGCTGCCGCTCCTCGGCGGTGACACTGGCCAGCGTCTTATTGAGAATCCCGGCTAGAATCGGCCAGTCCTTCCGCACCCCGAGGAAGATATCCGAGTCATTGAGGACGACGCTGCCCAGGCGCAATCCGGTCAATTGGTGGCCCTTGATGAGCCAGGCGGCATTGGCGACGTCCCCGATCGAGGCAAAGACTTCGCGCCGCTCGACCGCCCGGTAACAGTCGAGTGAGGTTTCGTACTCCTTCACCACGTTTCCCGGGGCGTTGGCATCCAGCTCCCGCCGCAAGCCGGCGTAGCCGGCCGGAATACTGACCGTCTTGCCGCTCAGATCCTGCAGGGAGAACAGATAGGTCGAATCACTGCGGGTGATAATGACACTCGGGGCATAGGCGTAGGGCTGCGTGTAGATCAGAAAAGCCTCGCGCCCGGCGGATTTTCCCAGACTCGGCAGCAGATCCACTTCGTGGGCCTTGAAGGCCTCCATCATCGTGGGCCAGTTCCGCCGGACTTGATGGTCAAATTTCAGTCCGGTCCGCTGCGCGATGAGCTCGAAATAATCGGGATCAATGCCGACGATTTTTCCGTCTTTTTCCTGAATCGCGTACGGCTGATAGGTGACGTCGTGTCCAACCCGGATGACCGGGTGGGCCGCCATCCACGCGCGTTCCTCGGCCGTGAAGGCAATCGCCGGGGCCGTTGCGGTCGGGTCCGCCGCCAGCAGGAGGCTATGGGCGAACACCAGTCCACTCCATCCGAGCATTAGCCACCGTCTCATTTGCCAACACTAGACGGCGGCCGGCGGTTCTGGCCAGACCCAAAAAACTGCGCCTCA
Organism: uncultured Oleiharenicola sp.; assembly: GCA_964486705.1. Taxonomy (GTDB): domain Bacteria; phylum Verrucomicrobiota; class Verrucomicrobiia; order Opitutales; family Opitutaceae; genus Lacunisphaera. Next base: position 5,819 of record CAZAOI010000094.1, read on the forward strand.
GCCCGGCAGCTTGAACCCTTCCATTTGCCGTTTCACTTCCTGCAGGAACGCCGCGGCCCCGGCGCCATTGACGACTTTGTGATCAAACGTGAGTGACAAGGTGATGACCTCGGCGGGGTGAATGACGCCCCCGTCGTTGATCAGGCGTTCATGCGCGGACCCGATAAAGAGCGTCGCCATGGCTGGCGGCACCACGATCGGGGTGGCGCTCTCGATCCCGAACGCGCCGAGGCTGGTGATATTCACGGGGGCTTGGACGTCGATCAGCTTGCCGGCCCGGGTGGCGTCCACCGCCCTGCCATAAGCGGCGCCGAAGTCAGCCCAGGAAAGTTTGTTCGCTCCCGGAATCGGTGCCGTCGCCAGCCGGTCGCCCTCGAGCGCCACGGCCACCCCGGCATCAAAGTCCGTGCTTTCCATGATCGTGCCGTCCTTGCCGACGAGGCAGCGGAAGGCCGGGTGTTTTTCCTGCGCGCGCACGACGCACCACGCCATCATGGCGGACGGCGAGGCGGCGGCCTTGCCGTGCTGTTTCTTGGCCGCTTCCCGAGCGAGGCGCAGCGGGTCCCAGAGGACGTCCATCAGCATATTGGCGGGGACCACGGCATCGAGTCGCTTGGTGATGGCGGGATGCAACGCGGGTGGGCGGACATTGCCTTTCATGGGAGCAGGGGGAGTTGAAATGGCTGGGGCAGGCGAAATCGATCGGGCGATTGCAGGCGGGATATTTGCGGGAGAGATTTTTTGCCCCGAAGCGTCAGGAGGCAAACTCCCTCCCCCATCCGACTCTGCCGCCAGCGCCGCGACGCTCTCTGCGTCGCCGGTCACGAGGGCGATCTCCTGGCCGATGAGCACGGTGTCATCGACCTTGATCTTCCACTCCTTGAACTGGCCGGCAAAAGAAGCCTCGATCGGATAAACCGCCTTGTCGGTCTCGACCTCGCACAGCACTTCGTCGTGCTGGACGGAGTCGCCGGGTTTTTTGTGGAGTGCCGCCACCCGGGCGGAGCGCAGGCCTTCGCCCATGATCGGCACGACGACCCGGATGTCACGGGTGCCGGGGATGACGGTATTCTGTGGACCGTGGGAATCAGCGGTGGAAGCGAGCTGGCTCGCGACGGGTGCGAGGGCCGGAGTCGCGAGCAAGCTCGCTCCCACACCCACCGTTGCCGGCATCGACTCGCCGCGCGCCAGATCGATCGACACGGTGCGCCAGATGGCCTCAAGGATGCGCGGTACGTCGGGCAGGGCCGCGTACTCGTAGATCGGATTGTAGCCGATCATGATGTTGCCCTTCGTCACCAGCACCGGCGGCGCCTTCATCGCCGCCCACAACTCAGGCTGACTGAGGATATGCGTCAGGATCATCTGCCCGACGGAGCAATTTTCCGTGTCCTCCTGCACCACGATGAGCCGCCCGGTCTTGCGGACGGACGCTTCGACCAGCGCCTTGTCCCACGGCACGATGGAGCGCAGGTCGATGAGATCCACGCTGACCTCGCCTTTCAGCTCCGCGACGGCCTCGGTGGATTTCTCCACGGTGTTGCCCCACGCGACGATGGTGACATCGTCGCCGGTGAGGCATTGCCGCGCCTTGCCGAGCGGGATGGAAACAATCGGCGCCGTCACTTCCTTTTCGGCCCAGAGCATGTGCTTCGGGGCCAGAAAAATCACGATATCCTCCGCATGCATCGCGGTCCAGAGCAGGCCGGCCGCATCCTCGGGTGTGCTGGGAATCACCACATTGATCCCCGGAAAATGGGCCAAGACCGATTCGTTCGCCTGCGAGTGCCAGAGCGAGCCACCGGGCAGGTAAGCCCCATAGGGCGCGTAGATGACCGCCGGGACTTTCCAGTGGCCGTTCGAGCGCCAGCGGAGATTGGCCAGATTCGAAACGAGCTGGTTGAAACCCGGGTAGATGAAGTCGACGAACTGGATTTCGAACACCGGCCGGCGGCCATAGAGCGCCAGCCCGCCCGCCACCCCGATGATGGTGGATTCCGCCAGCGGGGAGTTGAACACCTGTTCAGGGAAATCCGTCGACAGTTTCTGCGTGAGCCGGAAAACGCCGCCCTTCGGATCCTCCACATCCTCGCCAAAAATCATCCGGCCCGGATCCGCATCGAGCCCGGCGCGGAGCGTGCGGTTGATCAGATCGCCCATCCGGTACTTGCCGGGCTTGAACAACTCTTCGTTGAGCTCGGGTGACTCCGCCAGAGTCTGGCCCATCAACTCGTCCGCCAGCGGATTCTCCGCCTTCTCGGCGGCGGCGTAATCGCGGCGGACCTTCTCCTTCACCGTGGCCTCGAGCTTTTCGAATTCCGCGTCGGTCAGTTCGCCGGCCGCCACCATTCGCTTCTTGAGGACGAGGACCGGGTCGGCCGCCTCCAACGCCGCCAGGTCCTCCTTCGAGCGGTAGAGCGTGTGGTCGTCGGTGCTGGTGTGGCTCGAGAGCCGTTCCATCTTGGCCCAGAAAAATACCGGGCCGGCGCCGGCGCGGAGTGTGGTGATCGCCTGCTGGGCGGCGGCGTGCACCGCCTCCGGATCCGACCCGTCGATCACCTGCCATTGCGTCCGGTTCAGGACTTCGATCGCGAGCGGATTCGTGGCGCGGGTCGGGGTGGAGATGCCGTAGGCGTTGTCCTCGACGATCAGCAGCAACGGCAATTTTTTCTCCAAGGCAAAACTGACCGCCTCGTAGAAATCACCCTGGCGGGAGGCCGCGTCGCCCACCGTGGTGACGACCACGCTGTCCTGTTTGTCCAGTTGGATGCCCCAGGCGATGCCGCAGGCGGGCAGCAGCTGCGCGCCGGTCGGCGTCGGCACGCTCACGATCTTCAGTTCCGGCGACGAATAATGCGAGGGCATCATGCGGCCGCGGGAGGCGGAATCGCGCTTGGCAAAATACTCCAGAGCCAGGTCCCGCGTGGTCAGCCCGCGCCCCATGCACAGGCCGCGATCGCGGTAATACGGCGCCACAAAATCCCCCGCGCGCAGCTGCGCCCCGATGGCGGACAAAGCCTCGTGGCCGCGCCCGGACACATGGAAATGGCCTTTCCCCTGCCGGTTCAGGCTTTCTTCCCGCAAGTCACCGTGACGGCTTTCGAGCATCGTCAGGAGCAGGTGGCGCTTTTGTTCTTTGTTCAGAGTGGCGGCTGGGGCCATGGGCGTGGACAGGAAAAAATTCCCCTAGAAACCGCCGGCAACTGCAACGCATTTCTTGTCCAGCCGGTCACGGATTGGGTTGCTTTAATCCCTTTGGACTAGCCGGAAGCCAGGCCGGCACTGCGGGCGTATCGCATCAAGCCGCCGCGAAAGGCCGGAAAGCCCGTCCCCATCAGCAGGGCGAAATCGGCATCGTCCGCCGTTTTCAGGCCGCCCTCCGCGAGCACCCGCTTGGTTTCGTCGATCATCACGCCGTTGAGCCGGTCCTGGATCGCCGGAGCGGTCATCGTCGTGATGGTTCCGGGCGCATATTTTGCCATCGCGGGATTCAGCCCGTCCTTGCCGGCCGCGAAAGTGTAGAAGCCGGCGCTCGCGCCGTTTTTGCGGCCCCGCAGATTGTCGGCCAGCATCCGGCCGCAGACGGCCGTGGCCGCGAAGCGCCCGGGAAAATAATGCTTCATCTCACCGTAGATGAAATTCGTCACATCCACTCCGACTTCGTCGATGAGGCGCATCGGCCCCATCGGCCAGCCCCAGTCCCGCATCGCCTGGTCGATCACCTCGGTCGGCACGCCCTGCTCCCACAGCCGGCAAGCTTCGTTCAGGTAGAAAAACAGCACGCGCGTGACGAAGAAACCGGGCGCGGACCGGCAGATGACCGGTGACTTGCCCAAAACCTTCGCCAACGCGAGGGTCCGCTCCGCCGTCTCCCGGCTGGTGTGCGGACTGAGCACCAGTTCGACCAGCGGCATGCGGCCGACCGGATTGAAGAAATGCAGCCCCACCGTCCGGCCCGGGTTCGTGGCTGCGACCGCAATCTCCTCGATCGGCAGCGCCGAGGTGTTGGAGGCGAGAATGCAATCGGGCCGGACAATCCGCGAAAGTTCGGCAAACAGTTTCTGTTTGGCCGCCACATTTTCGACGATCGCCTCGACCACGAGATCGCACAGGTCGAAATCCTCCAGCGAGGTGGTGACGGAGATGCCCCCGGTCAGCCGGTGCGCTTCGTCGTCGGTGAGCCGGCCGCGCTTCACCGCGTCGGCAAAAAGATCGCGGATCACCGTCAGGCCGTCCTGCAAGGCCCCCCGGTTGGAGTCACACAGGATCACCCCGAGACCATGCATGGCGCACCAGTGCGCAATCCCCGAGCCCATGACGCCGGCACCGACCACTCCGACCGCGCGCGTCGGCGGCGCGGGCGGGGCTTTCGGCTCCGCCGGATACCACGCATCCACGGTGAGTTTCTTCACCGCATCCTTGAGAAAGAAAACCTGGATCAGATTCTTGGCCGTCTCGCCCGCCGCGATTCCGCCAAACTGGTCGGCTTCCAGCTCGAGCGCCGCCCCCAGCGGCCGGCCGGCGCTTTCTTCCACGACCGCAAGCACGGCGAGCGGCGCGGGCTGGCCGCGCAGGCGGGTCAGCGCCAATTGGCGTTGGCCGGCGAAAAAATCCGCGGGGGCTGCCGGTCGGACGGGACGCGGCGGCACATTGGCCGCCAGTCGGAGCGCTGCCGCGTGGGCGCAGGCTTTCAGTTCCGCGGGCGGGGCCAGTTCGTCGACGAGCCCGGCCTTCAGCGCCGCGGCGGCCGGCACAAGCGCGGCCTTCAGGATGTGCTCCACCGCCGCCACCGGGCCGATGAGGCGGGGCAGCCGCGCGCAGCCACCCCAGCCCGGAATCAATCCGATTCCCACTTCCGGCAGGCCGATCACGGTTTCGCGCGCCTGGCTGGCAACGCGCCAGGTGCAGGCCAGCGCCAGCTCATAACCGCCGCCGGCACAGGCCCCGTGAATGGCACACACCACCGGCACCTTAAAATCCGCGAGCAGCCCAAACAATTCCTGGCCGGCGCGGGATGCGAGCGTGGCGCTGGCGGCGTCGGGCAGAGCCGCCAGCCATTTAAGGTCGGCGCCGGCGATAAAGATTTTCTCCTTCGCGCTGATGACCACCACCGCCCGGACCGGCTGCCCGGCCAGCGCCGTCACCGCCCCGCGCAACGCGGTCTGGGTCGCGGGATTGAAGACATTCGCGCGGCCGGCCGGATCATCAAAGGTGATCCAACCAATGCCGTCGGAGTCAATCGAGTGGGTAACCGGGGGAGGATTGCTCATGGGGTGCAAATTTATTTCGGACAAGCCAAACGTGCGTCCAAGGGAAGTAAACGGGAAGCCAATGGCATCGTCCAACTATTAGCCCGAATATTTCATACCTGCGGGTGTAAAATATTCGCCCTGTCGGGCCGACTTGGTCGGGGCCAACCGCGACCAGGTCGCTTTTCCCCGACGCGACGCCGGGGAAAACGGATATTTTCTGCTCGGTTTGGATTCCAGGTGTGAAATATCCGGGTTCGTCGCGCGCCGACTGGCGGAACGCGGTGGCCGGGAGGACAAACGGCCGGGCATGGTCCGAACTCATGCCGTTGCCTTGGGGTGGAACCTGGCCTCCGGAAGCGCATTCTCCTGCGCGCATCGAACCAACCCGTCCGGAGGCCGGATTCCACCTTTCAGGCCGCGCATTATGCGGGCAAAATGAGGGTTAGGTACACCCACCCAAGTCGGCCCTGATTTCTCTGCGGTCGGCGGGGCGCC
>CAZAOI010000095.1:0-11484 GCA_964486705.1 uncultured Oleiharenicola sp.
GGTGGAGAACAAGCCGGTGGCCCGGATGCTCTATGCCATGGGCGAAGTGGGGGAGCCGATTCCCTCGGAGCTTTACCAGGCGGTCGCTTCCATTCTGGCCGTGGTTTACCGCACGCATCGCTATTATTTCCACCGGCTGAAATCGCGCCGTTTTGAGCTCGCCGCCTGACCATGACTCCCGCGGTCCCCAATTCCATCGCGCTCCTGGTCAAGCGGGCCGACTTGCTGCTCGCCTTCGGCTTGTTTGGCACGGTCCTGATGTTGGTGGTGCCGGTGCCGCCGTTCCTGATCGATGTGCTGCTGGCGGTCAGCATCGGGGCTTCCTTGCTCGTGCTCCTGGCCGTCCTCTATGTGAAGGATCCCACGGAACTCTCCTCGTTTCCGACCCTGCTGCTGACTTTGACCCTTTTTCGCCTGGCTCTGAATATTTGTTCCACGCGGCAGATTCTCAGCACCGGTTACGCCGGCGAGATCATCGAGTCGTTCGGGCATTTCGTCATTCAGGGCAACTATATCGTCGGCGCGGTTGTATTCCTGATTCTGGTCATCATCAACTTCGTGGTCATCACCAAGGGCGCGGGCCGCATCGCCGAAGTCAGCGCCCGCTTCACGCTCGATGCCTTGCCCGGCAAACAGATGGCGATCGATGCCGAGTTGAATGCCGGGATCATCGATGAGGTCAGCGCGACCCAGCGACGGCTGAAGATCCAGAAGGAAGCGGATTTCTACGGCTCGATGGACGGCGCGTCCAAGTTCGTGCGCGGCGATGCCGTCGCCGGCATCATTGTCACGCTCGTCAACGTCATTGGCGGTTTCGCGGTCGGGGTGTTCCAGATGGATCTCACCCTCGTGGAATCGTTGCAGAAATTCACCCTGCTTTCCATCGGTGACGGCCTGGTCTCGCAAATCCCCGCGCTAATCATCTCGGTCGGCGCCGGTATCCTTGTGACCCGGGGCTCGGACAACAGCAATCTGGGCGCCCAGATCGCCGGGCAGATGTTTCGCTACCCGAAGGCGCTCGGCCTCACGGCGGGCTGCCTGATGGTTTTCGGTCTGATGCCCGGCATGCCGTTCCTCCCGTTTCTGGCGCTGGCGGGGCTCACGGGCTTTGCCGCCAAGATTCTCAAGGAACAGGAAGAGTTGGTTTCGCCCTTCCCGATCGCGCCGCCAGCGGCCAAGGCGGGCGGGAAAGGGGCGGGCGCCAAGGCCGGCGAGGCGGCGGGATCCCCCGCAGTCGCCACGCCCGCCGCCGCGGAAGATGTCCGCAAGCTCATCGATGTGGATGTGTTCTCCATCGAAATCGGCTACGGTTTGCTCGGCCTCGCCGACGCCAAGGTCGGCGGCGACCTGCTCGCACGCATCACCGGCGTCCGCAAAAGCCTCGCCCGCGACAAGGGCATCATCGTCCCGCCGGTTTCCGTCCGGGATAATCTCGAACTGGAGGCCAACGACTACCGCTTTCTGCTGCGCGGGAAGCCGCTCGTCCGCGGCGTGCTGGCGCCGGGCCGCTGGCTGGCGATGAATGTTTCCGGCAGCACCGTGCGCCTGCGCGGCGTGCCGACGCGCGAACCGGTTTTTAACTTGGAAGCGACCTGGATTGACGAGCCGGAAAAGAAGACCGCCGAGCTCAACGGCTACACCGTGGTCGATCCCTCGTCGGTCCTGATCACGCACCTTTCGGAGACCCTGAAGTCCAACGCGCACCTGCTGCTCACGCGGCAGGATGTGCAAGCGCTGGTCGATCACGTCAAGGGGACGCACCCGACGCTGGTGGCCGAGTTGCTGCCCGATCTCGTCGGGATCGGCATCATTCAACGGGTGCTGCAAAACCTGCTGCGCGAGGGCGTGTCGATCGGCAATCTCCCCGTCATTCTGGAAGGCATCGCCGACTTTGCCGCGCTGTCGAAGAATCCCGACGACCTGTCCGAACTCGTCCGCCGCCGCCTCGGGATCTATTTTGTGCCCGAGTACGAAACCCGCCCCGGAATCATCAAGGCGCTGACCTTGGATCCGCGCTTGGAGCAGTTGCTCACGGGCAAGATCCACCGCACCGCCACCGATGTGGGCTTGTCGCTGGAGCCGGCGCTGGGCCGGCATCTGCTTGATGAATTCACCCGCCGCACCGCGGAGATGGCGCAGAGCGGACTGCCGGCGGTGCTGGTCGTGTCGGCCGACGCGCGCCTGCCGCTAAAACGTTTTTTTGAGCCGTCCTTTCCGCGGCTCGTGGTGGTGTCGTTCCAGGAATTGCCCGCCAACACGGAAATTGAAAACGCCGGCATCGTCCCGGTGCCGTTAAGTCTCCTGCGCAACGACCAGCTGCCGGTGCGGGCGGCCGCCTAATTTTCCATGAACTTGCTCACCACTGATTCCGCGCCCGCCGGCACCTGCTACCGTTTTGTCGTCGAGTCCGCGGACCAGGCGGCCACCCTGATCCGCGAGCGGCTCGGGGTGAACGCCCGGGTCTTGTCCGTGCGTTCGGTGCCGGGCAGCGGGTGGCGGCGCCTGATTTCGGCGCCGAAGCTGGAGGTGATTGCGCAGATCGATGCCCCGGCGGAAGTCGCCCCGCTGGCGGTGGTGGAAATTACGCCGGAGCCGTTGGCTGCGGTGACCACGACCCGCAATCGCCGCGCGCGGCCGGACAGCTTCCGGACTCTGCCCGAGCTGCTGCGACATTCCGGGTTTTCAGAAAACGTGCTGCAGCGGCTGGAATCCGCCCCGACTTGGGGCGAACTTTCCGCCGCGCCTCTGCACCGGGCTTTTGTCGAGGTGGGCCGGCAGCTTTGCGCGCACAGTGAGTCGCGGGCCGCCCGTCCGCCGTTGAGTCGCGCCGCATTTCTGGGCGCGCCGGGCGTCGGCCGGACGACGGCCCTGTGCAAATGGCTCGCGACCGAGGTCTTTCGCCGCGCGCGGTTCGGCCACGTCGTGACCGCCGAATTCGACCGGCCGAACACTCCGGGTCCGTTGCCCGTGTTTTGCGAGGCTTTGGGCGTGACGCTCGCCCACTATCCGGCCAGCACGCATCCGGTGATCCCGGGCGGCTTTGTCTATTTCGACCTGCCGGGACTCTCGCTGCGCCAACCCGAGGACAACGCGAGCATCGCGGCCTTCCTCGCGACGGAGCAAATTGAAGAACGCGTGCTGGTGGTGAATGCCGCCTACGAGCACGCCGCGCTGCGCCGGACGTTCGCGGCCGGCCGCGAGTTGGGCGCGACGCACTTGATCTTCACCCACCTGGACGAGACCCCGCAGTGGGCGCGGCTGTGGGACTACCTGCTCGAGAGTGAACTCGAGCCCCTTTTCCTTTCCACCGGGCCCTCGCTGACCGGCGATTTTGAGTTGGACGCCGTCCAGACCGTGGCGCGCCGCACCCTGCCACACACCACATCCTGAATTAGTCGACCCCCCGCTCCCCATGAAATTCATCTTCTTAATTGGCGGTATCCTCGGCTTCGTCCTGGCCGCCACCACCGGCTGGCTCTCGGAGCGGGCGCCGGACCGGATTTTACTCGATTCTGCCCTTGGCTGCATCGCCGGCGCCCTGCTGTTCCGCTGGTTCTGGACGGTGCTCCTGCGCGGCCTGCGCGAAACCATTTTAATCCGGCAAAAAGCCGCCGCCGCCGCGGCGGTCGCAACGGCCAAACAACCCTAATCCCTTATGTCTGCCATGAACACTGCCGCCCCTGCCGTTTTGCCCGATGCCGCCTCCGCTGCCGCCTGGCGCGCCTACCAAGGCGCCAATGCCGGCGAACTTGATCAAAAGGAATTGATCATTCGCTATCTGCCCCTCGTGCGCAACGTCGTCGACCGGATCAAACTCAATCTGCCGTCCCACATCGATGCCGACGACCTGTACAGCGTGGGCATCACCGGCCTGATGGCCGCGGTGCGAAAATATGACCCGGAGCAGGGCAGCACTTTTGCGGCCTATGCGACCATGCGCATCCGCGGCTCGATCCTGGATGAACTTCGGCGGATGGACTGGTGTCCGCGCCGCACCCGCGCGCGCGCGCGCAAGATGAAGGAGGCGATCAACGCCCTCGAGCAGCGCCTCGGGCGCGTCGCCAAGGAGGAGGAGATTCGCGCCGACCTGGGCCTCACGGAGAAGGAATTCGCCAAATGGCTGGAAGATTCCAAGCCCGTGACGTTCATTGCCATCGACCAACGGTCCGACCTCGATGATTCCGAAGGCGCTTCCTTGCATGAGTTACTGGCGGATGAGTCGGATGTCACCGGTCGGGACAAGCTGATGAAGGAAGAAATGCTCAAACTTGTGGCTCAACGAATCAAGGAATTGCCCGATATACCAAGGAAGATACTTGCGATGTACTATTTCGAAAACATGCGTCTCGCCGAAATCGCCGCGGTTTTCGGCCTGACGGAATCGCGCATTTGCCAGATTCACTCCCAGACCATTCTTGGGCTGCGCGCCTTCCTCGCGCGGGCGCAAAACCGGTGAGGCTGCGCGCATGCTGATAATCGTCGGAACAGTCATCGTCTTCGCCTCAACCTTGGGCGGCTTCATGATGGCCGGCGGTCATCCGGCGGTGTTGCTGCATGCCTCGGAGTTTGTGGTGATTCTCGGGATCGCGCTCGGCGTGCTGGTGATTGCGACCCCCTCGCATGTCATCAAGGAGATCATCCACAAGAACAAGGAGGCGTTGGCCGGGAAATCCGCCTCGAAGAAGGATTTCATGGAAATGCTCAAACTCCTCTACGAAATTTTCATGATCGGGCGCCGCAACGGCCTGATCGCCTTGGAGGAGCACGCGATGAATCCAAAGGCGAGCGCGGTGTTCCAGAAATATCCCACGGTCCTGCATCACCACGAACGGCTGGAGTTTTTGTGCAATGGCCTGAAGCCGATCATCGACGGCAAAATCAAGCCGGATCAGTTGGAGGCGCTGATGACGGCCGAGTTGGCGGCCAAGGAAACCGAGGGAACCCATCCCGTGCACGCGATGCAAATGATCGGGGATTCCCTGCCCGCCATCGGCATTGTCGCGGCGGTGCTGGGCATCATCAACACCATGGGCGCCATTGCGGAGGGGCCGGAGGTCGTCGGCGAAAAAGTGGCCGCGGCTCTGACCGGAACCTTGCTGGGGATCTTTTTTGCCTATGGCTTCGTTAATCCCCTCGCCAGCCGGATCACGGCCAACAATGCCTCCGAGCAGCAATGCCTCAAATGCATCATGCAGGCGGTGGCGGGTTTTGCCAAAGGGTTGGCGCCGCTGACGGCCGTGGAGATTGCCCGCCGCTCGCTCGACAGTTCGGTCCAGCCGGGTGGGGAAGAACTCGAAACGGCGTTGAAAAACATCGGCACTAAATAAGGAACATCGATCCCAATGGGTGGCCACGGAGGAGCTTGGAAGGTTGCATTCGCCGACTTTATGACGGCGCTGATGGCGCTTTTTCTGGTGCTGTGGATCTCGTCGCAGGACAAAAAGATTCTGCTGGCCACGTCCCAGTATTTTCAAAATCCCTTCAACTCGCCGATGGACAACACCTCCGGCGTCATGCCGTTCAACAGTCAGAAAACCACCAACACCTCCGGGCCCGACACGGGGACCGAAAAGGAAACCGACCGCAACAAGCAGATCGATGTGTCCGCGCTCAATGCCGTGGCCGCCGATTTTTTCCGGATGATGAACCTGGACAAGGATCTTGCGGAAAAGCCGATCGACATCCAAGTGACCTCGGACGGATTGCGCGTCACGCTGTTCGACCGGAGCAATCGTCCGCTTTTTGTCCGCGACACGACGGAGTTCACGGAGTGGGGGCGCAATTCGATGCAGAGCCTGGCGTGGCTGATTGACCGGCACCACTTCCGGGTGTCGATCGAGGGCCACACCAGTGTGAAGCCGCCGGGAAAAAATGAGGACTATTCCGGGTGGGAACTGTCGGCGGACCGGGCCAACGCGTCGCGGCGCAGCTTGGTCCACTATGCGGTCGAAGCAAAAAATATTGAACGGGTGAGCGGCTACGCCAGCACCCGGCCGCTCCCGGGCGAGAAGCCCGAGGCCGAGTCGAACGAGCGGATGACGCTGAGCCTGACCCTCTCGTCCAAAGTCCCCAAGAGTCGCCCCGCTGCGGCGGCCAGTGCGGAATCCGGGAAGAAATTGACCCTACCGTCGCCCGTCCCGCATCCGTCTTCGCCATGAATTCATTCCTGCAAGGCAAGCGCAACTTGGAGATCACGGCGTTGCGGAGTCCGCAGGCCCCCGGTTTGTCCGCGGCTGCGCCCGGCGGGGCCGCCGGAACCCCGACGGGGCCGGCCACCGCGGGGCCGCACATCGACATCGTCAAGCAGGGCGACAAGATCATGCGGATCGTCGTCACCTGCACGTGCGGCGAGCGGACGGAAATCGAGTGTCTGTATCCTCCCGGGCAGTAGCCGTTCGCCGGGCCGAGGCGGGGCATTATCTGCCGTGATTTTTTCAGGCAAATTTTGCCAGATCGGATTAGGCGATTGGTAAGTCGCTGGTCGGACGCGAAAAGGGATCTTGGCATGGGCCTTGCATTACTCGGGATCGGATGAATATTGGTCTCTATCAAAGTACGTCAGCTCTCGTCGCCTTGGAGCGTTGGCAGGATGTGGTGACCCAAAATATCTCCTCGAGCCAGACCAGTGGCTATCGGAAGCAGACGGTGAGCTTCAGCACCCAACTGAGCGGGGAGTTGCAGTCGGGCTCCAATGGCAAGCTGGCGCGGAATGGCGATGGCACGCCGACGGTCTTCCCGACGGTCATTACCGGAATTTCTTTTGTGGGGGGCGAAACGCAGCCGACGCAACGGGATCTCGATGTCGCGATCCAGGGCCCGGGCTTCTTTGAAGTGAAGATGCCGGATGGGAGCAAAGCGTACACACGCAACGGTCAATTCAAGCTGAGTTCCGACCGCACCTTGATCACCTCGGGTGGCCAGCAAGTGATGAACGAGGCTGGAAACGCCATCGTCTTACTGCCGGAAGGCGGCGGCGTGGTCATCAACCGCGACGGCACAATCGTCCAGGGCTCGACGGCGTTGGGCAAGCTCTCCGTTCAGGACTTTGCCGATCTTTCCAAGCTGCAGCCGGTCGCCGGCGGCTATTTTGTGGCGGGCGACGACATGGAGCGCCTGCCGGTGAGCAAGCCTGAATTGCTCCAAGGTTACACCGAGAACAGCAACGTCGCGCCACTCAGCGAAATGGTGGACATGGTGCTGATTTCCCGGGCCTACGAGGCCAATCAGAAAATCATCAGCACGTACGACCAGACGATGCAAAAGACGCTCGATGCCTTGGGCTAACCAACCCGCGATGAAATTTGCAGCCGAAAAACGGACAAAATCACGACTGCATGGCCGTGCACGCTTGGAGGCGTGCCGGCCCTTGTCTTTCCCCTCCACCTGCCGCCTATGAACCTCTCGCTCTACTCCGCCGCCACGGGCATGGAAGCCCAGCAGCTCAACCTCAATACGATCGCCAACAACCTGGCGAACGTCAACACGCCGGGCTTTAAGCGCAGCAAGATCGAATTTCAGGATCTCCTCTATCAAAAGCCGCGCGCCGCCGGAACCGACTCCGGGGGCGGCAACCTCGTGCCGACGGGCATCGAAATCGGCAATGGCTCCCGGGTCGCCTCGACCTCGAAAATTTTCACCCAAGGCCAGCTCACCCAAAGCGGCGAAAAGCTGGACGTCGCGATCCAAGGCGACGGCTTCTTCGAGATCCAGCGGGCCGACGGGACCATCGGGTACACCCGCGACGGTTCCTTCAAGCTTAACGCCCAAGGCCAGGTCGTGACGGTGGACGGTCTGCCCGTCCTCAGCGGGTTCCAGCCGATCCCGTCCGGAGCGAGCGCGGTCGCCATTGGCCAGAATGGTCAGGTCAGCGTCGAAACGGCCAACGGCACCACGTCGTTCCGGCTGACGATGACGCGTTTTGCCAATCCCTCGGGCCTGCGCAGCATGGGGAGTAACTTGTACGAAGAGACCGGCGCCAGCGGAGCGCCCGAGACCGGCGCCCCCGGCGAAAGCGGCTATGGCACCGTGATGCAGGGCTACATCGAATCATCGAACGTCAACATCGTCGAAGAAATGGTCAATCTGATCACCGCGCAGCGGGCCTACGAGATCAACTCCAAGTCCATCCAGACTTCGGACGAGATGCTCCAGAACGTCGCGCAAATGAAACGCTGATTTCCATGCACCGCCTTCTCCCGTTTCTGCTCCTCTCGGCCGCGGCCGGCCTGCTGGCCATCAATGCTCGGGCCGGCGCCGAGGAACCCCGGGCCGGTTCCACCCCGCTCACGCGGGCGGCCTTCGTCGCCGCCGTGGCGAGTGATCTGGCCCTGCATTTCAATCTCGCGGGCGAACTCCAACTCGAGCTCTTGCGAGCCTGGGCGGCTCCCGGCCGGCTCGCGCGCGACTGGACGGTCGAGGTGGTGGAATATCCCACCCTCATGGCTCCGTCCGTGTTGGCCCGCTGCCGGGTGTTCGCGGACGGCCAGCCGGCCGGCGAATATACCCTGACCCTCCGGGCCGCGCTCTGGCGCGATGCCTGGGCGGCCCGCCTGCCGTTGCCGGTCAATGGCACGTTTGATCCTTCGCTGCTCGAGGTCCGCCGGGTGGATTTTCTCCGCGATCGCGACGCTTTGCCGACGGCGGTCGGGGACCCCGCGTTCCAGTTTGTCCGCGCCGTCCAACCGAACCGGCTGCTGAGCTGGCGGGATGTGGCCCGCCGGCCCTGGGTGCGCAAAGGCGAATTGGTCGAAGTCGCGGCGATCGATGGCCAGCTGCAGATCACGATGAAAGGCCTCGCCATGGAAAATGGCGCGCAAGGCGACACCGTGACGATCCGCAATCAGGATTCCAAAAAGGATTTCGCCGCGCAAGTGGTCGCGGAAAATCGCGTGCAAATCAACTTCTAGTTACCGTGATGCGCCTGACTCATTTTTTGCTTTTTGCCGCCGCTTGTCTGGCCACCCTGGTCGGACGGGCGGAGTCGCTGTGGACGAGCGGTCCGGGGGATCGGAGCATGTTCGCCGATCGCAAGGCCTCACGTGCGGGGGACATTCTCACCATCGAGGTCAGCGAGTCCGTCACCGCGCAAAGCAGCCAGAGCAAAAAATCGACGCGGGAATCGACGGTCGATGACGCGATGACTCAATTCATCTATCCCGGCTCCGGTTTGCACAAGGGCAAGCTGCCCAGCATCGAGTTCGGCGGGAAGGCTTCCTCGACCGGAGGCGGCGACGTCAGCAATAATCAGAGCCTCATGAGCCGGGCCGCGGTTTTGGTGACCGACGTGCTGCCCAATGGAAACCTGGTGATCGAAGGCGGTCGCGTGGTCACTTTTTCGGGTGAGACGCAATACGTCGTGCTGCACGGCATCGTCCGCGCCGACGACATCTCCAGCAACAACACCGTTTTCTCGAGCAACATCGCCGATGCGCGGGTGGAATTTGTCAGCAAAGGCATGCTCACGGACGCGCAGAAACGTGGCTGGTTCGCAAAACTCTACGAGAAATTCCGCCCCTTCTGAGCCAACCCAACCAACCAACCATGACACGGATGTTTTTCTTACTGGGTTTAAGTGTGGGCGCCTGCGTTCTGGCCTCGGCGGGTCGCATCAAGGATCTCACGCTCATCGAAGGCGGCCGCGACAACCAGCTGGTTGGTTACGGCCTGGTGGTGGGTCTGGCCGGGGATGGCGACAGCAACGCCACGACCACGCTCCGCAGCGTGGCCAATGTGTTGCAGCGTTACGGGCTCGCGCTCAATCCGCAGGATATCAAGGCCAAGAATGTCGCGGCCGTGATGATCACCGCCGACCTCGGTCCGTTCCTGAAGCCGGGAGCGCGGATCGATGTGACCGTCGCTTCTTTGGGCGACGCCAAGAGCCTGCAGGGCGGGGTGCTGTTGCAGGCTCCCTTGCTCGGGGCGGACGGGCGCGCCTATGCGGTCGCCCAGGGGCCGCTGGCCGTTGGTGGCTTCCTCGGGGGCGCGGGCGGAGCGGGTGGGGCCACGGTCCAGAAAAATCATCCGACGGTCGGCTCAATCAGCAACGGGGCGATCGTGGAGCGCGAAGTGTCAGCCCAGTTTTTCCACGACAACACGCTGCGGCTGCTGCTGCACAATCCCGATTTCACGTCGGCCGCCCGGATGGTGGCGTCGATCAACGCCGTCTATCCTCTGGCTGCCAGTGCCTCCGATGGCGCGACCGTCGCCGTGCGCTTGCCGGCGGAGTTTGCCGGCCGCGAAGTTCCCTTCATTGCCGAACTCGGCGTCATTGACGTGACCCCCGACACGCTGGCGCGGATTGTGATCAACGAGCGCACCGGGACCATTGTCGCCACGTCGACGGTCCGCGTCTCGCACGTCGCCATCGCCCACGGTTCGTTGACCATCTCGGTCGCTTCCAATCTGGGTGTGTCCCAACCCAACTCCTTTAATAATTCCGGCCAGACCGTGGTGGTCCCCACCACGCAAACCAACGTCACCGAACAGAAGGGCAGCTACATCATCCTTCAGGAGGAACCGACGATCGAGCGCCTCGCTGCGGCGCTGAACAAGCTCGGGGTCTCGACCCGCGACATGATGGCGATCTTTCAAACCCTCAAACGCGCGGGCGCCCTCCATGCCGAGCTCGTGATCAACTAAAATGCAAATTTCTCCCGTCAATTCCGCCTTGCCTGCGCATCATGCCGCCCACGATCTGGCCGCGCTCAAGCGCGGGAAGCTTACGCCCGCGGAACAGGGGGCGGCGGTCGCCAGCCAGTTTGAGGCGATCCTCCTCCGCCAGTTCCTGCAGGAGAGCGTCGGCTCGATGATGGGCGGGACCGACCAAGCGGCGGGCAACGTCTACGGGTACATGCTCACGGATTCGCTCGCCGAGAAGCTTTCGGCCGGCCGGGGCATGGGCCTGGCCGCCATGCTGGCCAAACAACTCACGCCCAAAGGCGCGGTCGCCCCCGCCGTCACCCCGGAGACCACCCACCCATGACCTCGACTCCCTTCACGCCCGCGCCTTGGCAGACTATTGCCGAGTGTCTGCGCACCGAACTCGCCGAGTACGGCGGACTGCTGGCCCTGTTTGAAGAGCAGCAGAAATTGATTTTTGCGCATGAAGCCCAAGCGGTTCTCCGCTTGTCCACCGCCATCGAAGACCAGGTGCGCTCCCTGCACGGCTGCCGGCAAAAACGGGAAAACGTGGTCGCGGCTTTTGCGACGGCGAACGCCCAACCGGCGACCGCCACCTTGCGGTCTTTGCTGTTCCTCGTCGACGCCGCGGCCCGGCCCCTGCTCGAGGCGCTGATCGACGAGGTGAACCATCTGCTCCATCGGGTCCGCCGGGTCAGCCGGCACAATCACACGCTGCTGGCCCGCACCATCGAACTGCATCAGGATACGCTGCGCCTCGCGCGGCCTGATGCCTTCACCCAGACCTACGCGCCGACTGGCCGCGTGTCCCTGAGTACCGCCCAACCGTCCTCCGCCCTGCAGGCG
>CAZAOI010000096.1:0-11437 GCA_964486705.1 uncultured Oleiharenicola sp.
GACGGGCTCACGGTCCACGACAAGCTCCGGGGTATTGGACCCACCGGGAATAAACGCCCTAATCCTTCTGCAGGAATCAGGATCACCCAAGCAAAAGGCCGGACCAAGCGTCCGGCCTTGAAAGCCACCAGTTCGTCGAGAGCAACGACCTACTGCCCGATCTTGAGAAGTTCGGCTGCGGTCCACGGAGCGGTGCGACCCGTCGTCTCGGCGCGGATCCGGGCGACCGCCTCGGCCTTAACCTCCGGGGCGCTGTTGCCCCATTCCTGACGGACATAGGTCAGCACATTGGCAATTTGATCGTCCTTCAGGACGGCGCCGAGGGACGCCATGGCGTTGTTGTATTCCTTGCCATTAACTGTGATTGGTCCGTTCAAACCGTGGAGGACGATGCGAATGACTCGTTCTTCGCTGCCCAGCGCCCAATCGGCACCGACCAGCGGCGGATAGACTCCGGGCACGCCCTGCCCCGACGCCATATGGCAAGCCTGGCAGATGTTAGTGAAAACGCGCTTGCCGAGCATGGCCGGCGTGATCGTGGGCGCGGCAACGGCCCCGGGCTTGAGGCGGGAAGCTGTTTCATTGACCACCAGGGGATCAAAGCGGATCGAGTAATGCGCGAGATAGATCGAGCCGAAGAAGACGGCGGCGCAGATCAGGCCGAGGATAGCGAGCGGCAGGAGCGGGTAGCCGCTGGCCTTGTCCGGCTTCTGTTGGCGCAGCTGGCCGTGGACCTGCTGGATGCTGTCGTCGCTGGCACAGGCCTGCTCGAGGCGGAAATTCTTGTCGGGAGTGGAGCTCATCTTAGTGCGTGCCCTCCTTGGGCTTTTCCGCGGGGGCATTCAGGCTGCGCTCAAGGGGATAGTCGTAGGTATCCTTCAAACTGAGTAGATAGGCCACCAAGGCGCGCGCGCGCGCGGTCGGCACGACTTCCGTGCCAGCAGGGGCGGCGGCCTTTCCCGTCAGGCGGAGCGCCGAATCAGACGGCTGGCGACCCGCGAGCGGATGAACGTCAAAAAGATGGGCGTAGGCGGGCATGTTCGTTCCCGGCGCGACCGATTGCGGGGCGTAGAGGAGCTTGTAGAAATAATCCGCCTCCGCGTACGGATGCAGTTCGACCGAGCCGGCGTTGCGCAAATCCGGGCCGAGTCGGCTTTGGCCAATCAGTACGGTCTTTTCCCGAATATAGTCGCGGGCATAACCAGACCGCTGGCCCCACTTGCGCTCGATGTCAGCCCCGAAACCTTCCCGGCGCACCTGCTGCGTGTGGCAGGAAACGCAGCCCAAGTCCTGGTAAACCAAGCGGCCCTGATCGGCGAGCCCGGAGAGTGGTTGCGGGTAGAGTGTCTCTTCAACCGGATCCTTGAACTGGCCGAGGCTGCCGAGCTGGCTGTGGGCCGTCAGGAGCAGGCCGGCCCAGGAAAGACCGAGAAGGGCGAAAACGCCGAGGAAGATACCGAGACCGTTTTTCATGCGTGTCCCTCCGTGGCCGACACCTTGGGCAGGCTGAGAGCGGGAGGATTTTGAAACTGCGCCGGCGTCACGCCCTGGGAGAAAAGCGGGCAGGCAATCCAGATGAAGTTAATCAAGAACGCCACGTGTCCGACCAACAGGAGCATCAGGCCGACTGAACGGAAGGTGAACCAGAAGGTAAGGGCCTTCGTGATGTCCGCAAAAGGCACGGTGGCATTGTTCAGCATCTGCCCCTGCGTCCAGCCGGCATAGGCCAGACCGATCGTAAGGAGCAAGACCCCGAGCACGGTTGCGCCCACGTGGGCTTTGACGAGCGCCGGCGAACGCCATTCGCGCTCCGTCAGACGCGGCAAAATGAAATAGGCGGCGCCGAACATGGCGGTGGAGAAGCAGGCGTAGAGGATCAGCCAGTCGCGGAGTTCAGTGAACAGGGTGAACTGGACCACCTGGGCAAAGCCGCGCAGCGACAGCGCAAAGTTCAAGGCGGAAGCGACGATGAAACCCACCATACTGAGCAACATGAAACGGAGGGTAACGCTCCCGGCCACCGCGTCGTAGCGACCGGAAAAGGTCCCGAAAAAATTGAGCGCAATGATCACCACCGGGACAATCAGGAGGTAATTGGCCGCGGCGCCCAGCGTGGGAATCCAGACCGGCACCGGCGCCCCGATGAGGCGGCTGCCGCCGGCAAACGCCGTCGCGCCGACGAACCACCAGAACGCGAGGGCCGCGAGGTAATAGTTGGCGACCGGTTTGCCGAGAATCTTGGGCAGGAAGTAATAGATCGCCGCCAGCGCCACTGGGAAGAACCAGAGACCGTAAAGGCCGTTGACATACCACGCGTTGACCACCGGTTGGAGCACGCCGCGCACGGGCGATTTGAAAAGCATCATCTGCGCGATGGCGAACAGCCACGGGAACCAGAACGCCGCCCCGAAGAGGTACCACTGCGAGGCAAAAACATTTTCCGTGTTGCGAATGCTGAACGTCGTGACGGCCCAGACGCCGATGAGGGCGTAGGCCGCGAGCAGGATCAAGGTGACAAAGCGGGGCATTTCCAGCAATTCAAACGAGGTCGAGTAGCCGCCGAGAATGCCCAGCACGCCCAGGGCGACGCCGAGATTCCAGAACTTCGCGGCAACAAACAACCAGCCGCCGTGGCGCAGGGTGGTCGCTGACAGTCGGGCCATCAACCAAAGCCCGAAGGCAAACCCGGCATTCAGACCCCAGCCGTAAACGAGGGCGTTTTGCGCGGCGGGGGCCACGCGGCCATAGGTGAAAAAAACGCAGTCGGACAGAAAGCCGGGAGTATGAAGCTGAATGGAGGCGATCAGTTGGAGCGCACCACCCAGCAGGAGCCACCCCAGGGCCGAGCCGAAGAAGATCAACACCGGCCACTTGGCCGACGCGTCGATCTCCATTTGCTCCGTGCGGGGGTTGTTATCGGTAGGATTCATCTGCAAGGGATTACTTCTTGGCGTGCGCCTGAGCGGTGAGTTCGATGGCCCGATCGATCGGCAGACGCACCACCCCGGCCTTTTGGTCGACCCAGCCGTAACTGGCAGCCTCGGCCTGTTCCTTGGCCCGATGTTCCACGAGGAGGGCCGAACGGTCCGCCGGCGTCCTGACTCCCGGGATTTTGTCCACGGTGTAGGCATGCGGCGCGTAAAGCTTCAGCGCCAGCCAGCCGAATACGGCAAAGGCGAGCAAGACGATGACCGCGGTGAAAACCGGGGTGCGGTGCGGGAAGGAAAAACGGGATGAATCACTCATGGCGCGGTGGCTTCATGATGGGTGAGGGCCTCGACAATCCGCGGGTCGCGAATGGGAATGATCTTGGCGGTCGGAAAACTCTTCAGGTAGGCCCAGACGCAGATGCCGCCCACGCCGACAACGGAGGTCAGCACCCAGATCCGGCTGAGCGACAGGAACGGCAACGGGTCGTCGTGAGCATCCTTCAGCGCCGGCAGCACGTTGTAGCAAAGGTCGACCAAAATAATGAAGGCAATCCAGAGGCTGATGAACAGCGCCGGCTTGAGGTTGGATTTGCGGCGGTAGGACAACCACGCCAGAAACGGCACAAAGAAGTGGCCGAAGAGGAGCAACATGCCCACCCACAGCCAGTCGCCGTGCTCGCGGATGTTATACCAGAAGGTTTCCTCGGGGACGTTCGCATTCCAGATCAGGAAATACTGCGAGAAGGTGACGTAGGCCCAGAAAACGACAAAGGCGTAGGCGAACGCCACCAGGCAGTGCAGCTGGTTGGTATTGAAGATGCCCTTGTAGTCGCCCCGGGTGCAGAGCCACCAGGTGATCACCACGCCGAAGGCCATCCCGGCCCGCATGCAGTTCGCGAAAAACCACACGCCGTACATCGTCGAGAACCAGTGGTACTCAAGGCTCTTCATCCAGTAGATCGCGGCAAAACTCAGCGCCAGCGCCGTCAGCGGAATCCCGAACGCCGCGGTCTTGCGGTTCATGAAGGTCCACTTCGCATCGCCGTCCCCATCCTGCGAGAAAGAGGCCTTGCGGAGGCGTGCGGCCAACCAGACCCAGACGACAAAGAAGCCCACCGTCATGGAGGTAAACATGTTCAGGTTCAGAAAGCTGGCCTTCTTCAGAAAGAGCGGGTCCTCACCGACCGTGTGACCGCCGTGCAACTCGTGAAGCCGGTCCATCCACGGCCAAATCAGGCCGGGCTTCATCCAGGCACAAATGAGCAGCGGGAGAAAAA
Source organism: uncultured Oleiharenicola sp. (assembly GCA_964486705.1). Lineage (GTDB taxonomy): Bacteria > Verrucomicrobiota > Verrucomicrobiia > Opitutales > Opitutaceae > Lacunisphaera. The sequence goes on from CAZAOI010000096.1 coordinate 4,208, forward strand.
GCAGGCCCAGCCACTTGAAGGCTGAAATCCCATGTTCGTACTGGCGGCGGATAACGGTGGACCAGCCGGCGTCGACAATGTGATGGATCAGCACGAGCAAAAGCATGCCGATACACACGGCGGTCCAGTAGGAGATGCCCACGAGATACGACAGCGCCAAGGTCTGCGGATCAGCCACGAAGAGGCCGAGCGCCGTCAGGGCGAGACCGACCACGCCGGCGGCGAGAAATTTATTGGCCAAGGCGGTGGCGGGAACCGGGAGGGAGCCAGGAGATGGGGCGCTCATGTTACTTCAAGCCTCCGCGTTGGTCGACCGGAACATCGTCGATTTTCGCCTGGTGGGCGCGCTGCAATGCACGGACGTAGGAGATCACGGCCCAGCGATCATCGGGCGACAGTTTGTCGGCGTAGGAGAACATGGTGTTCTTGCCGTGGGTGATGGTGTTGAAAAGTTCCCCCTCGGCCATCGTGCGCAGGCGGTCGTCGTGGTAGGTGGGAGTCGCGACCATGCCATAGGATCTGGTGATGCCGTTGCCGTCGCCGAGCGCGCCGTGGCAGGGATAACAATAAATCTGGTACCGGTCCTGACCGCGGCGAAGGAAGGTCTCGGTGACGGCGAGGCCCACGGGGAAGCCGCGGGCGAAAGAGCCGTCGGGATTCTTGCCGGCATAGCGAAAGTCGTCGGCGCGGAGAAAGGCCGGATCCGCCTCGACGCTGCGGCCGTGGGGCACCGTGCCCGCCGGAATCGGACGGTCGGCGCGGCCATCGGCGAAAAACTTCGAACCGGCCTGCGGCTTGTACTTGGCCTGGTGGTCCATGTCCGGGAAGAGTTCAATCGGCGGCCGGGAGGATTTCATCCCGCGAAAGCCCATGACGGAAATCAGGAGGACGACGAGAAAGGCGAGCGTGTAGTAGGCGTAACGCATCTTATTCTTCGAGTTCGGCGATATCCTTGCCGCCAATCTGCTCGAGCAGCGTGCGGGTTTGGGCCGGGTTGAATTTCGGGTCGTTGGCCTCGATCACAATGTAGAAGCGGTCGTCCATCGCGCGGACGAAGCCCGGCGCCTTGAGGACGGGATGGTAATGCATCGGCAGCTTGTTGAGCAGGAACATGCCGGCAATGGTGGCAAAGGCGGTGAAGAGAATCGTCAGCTCGTAGGAGACCGGGAAGGCGAACATCGGGCTGAAGTAGGGCTTGCCACCGACGATCAGGGGATACTCGTAGGCGTTGGCCCACCAGATGAACGACATGCCGGTGGTGAATCCGATCAGGCCGCCGGTGAGCGAGAAACGCGGCACGTGCGAGCGGCGCATGCCCATGGCGGCGTCAAGTCCGTGGATCGGGAAAGGCGTGAGCGCATCCCACTGCGAATAGCCTGCGTCCCGCACCTTTTCACAGGCGTGGTACAACTCGGGGGTGGTGTCGAAGGCGGCAACGATGCCGTAATTCTTTTTCATGGTCGTGCCTCCTTAGTGTTTGTGGGCCCCACCGTGCGGGTCGGCCTGGGGAATGACCGCCTTCACTTCCGACATCGGCATGATGGGGACAAAGCGGATAAAGAGGAGGAACAGGAACGAGAAAACCCCGAACGTCCCGAAGAAGGTGAAGATTTCAACGATCGAGGGTGAATAGTAGCCCCAGCTCGACGGCAGGAAGTCACGGGCCAGCGAGGTGACGATGATCACAAAGCGCTCGAACCACATGCCGACGTTGACAAAAATCGAAAGGATCCAGACGAGCGTCGTGTTTTCGCGGACGGACTTGAACCAGAAAAATTGCGGCGTGATGACATTGCAGCCGATCATGATCCAGTAGGCCCAGGCGTAGTGGCCAAACGCGCGATTGATGAACGCGAAGCCTTCATACGGATTCGCCCCATACCAGGCGATGAAGAACTCCATCGAGTAGGCGTAGCCGACCATCGTGCCCGTCGCCAAGGTGATCTTGCACATGCAGTCGATGTGATACTGCGTGATGAGGTCCTCGAGCCGGTAAATGGCGCGCAGGGGCAGCATGAGCGTCATGACCATCCCGAAACCGGAGAAAATGGCGCCGGCCACGAAGTAGGGCGGGAAGATCGTCGTATGCCAGCCGGGAATCAGCGAGACGGCGAAGTCGAACGACACGATCGTGTGCACGGAGAGCACGAGCGGGGTCGCGATGCCGGCGAGGATCAGGTACGCCATCTCGTAGTTGCTCCAATGGCGGTTGGAACCGCGCCAGCCCATGGCGAAGAAACCATAAATCCGCGCCTTGAGGACATTGCCCGCCGCCGTGAAGCGGTCGCGCATCGTGCCGAGGTCGGGGATGAGGCCGACATACCAGAAGAGGACCGAAACCGTGCCGTACGTGGAGACGGCAAACACGTCCCATTCCAGCGGGGAGCGAAAATTCTGCCAGATGGCGTTGGAGTTCGGGAAGGGAAACAGGTAACCCGGCATGACCGCAAACCAGATGCGGCCGACGTGAAAAACCGGGAAGATCGCCGCGCAAACGACCGCGAAAATCGTCATCGCCTCGGCGGCGCGATTGATCGATGTGCGCCATTTCTGGCGCAACAGGCAAAGGATGGCCGAGATGAGCGTCCCCGCGTGGCCGATACCGATCCAAAAGACGAAGTTGACGATGTCCCACGCCCAGTTGACCGGATTGGCGTGGCCCCAGACCCCAACGCCAGTGGCGACGAGGTAGATCAGGCCGGAAACGGTGAATGACGCGATGATGGCCGCGATGCCAAAACACCACCACCACCAGACGGGCGTCTTGCCCTCGACGATCCCGCAGACTTTCTCCGTGATCCAATGAAAGTCGCGATGATTCTCCACCAGCACGTGGCGGGGAATCACGACCGGCTTAACCTCGGAGAGAATGGCCGGAGCGGAGTGGTCCGTGGAATGCGCGCTCATCAACCGTGCCCTCCGTGTTCAGCTTCGTGCTTTTTGGTCTCGTGACCCGGGGCGGCGCCATGGGCGGAGTGGCCGTTCTTCTGGTTGTACTCGACCCGGCTGAGCGGGAGCGCGGAATAGTCGGGCATGTGCGGATTCGGGTTGCGCAGCTTGCCGATGTACGTCGTGCGCGGGCGGATGTTGAGATAGCCAAGGACGGCGTAGTCGCGATCCTGCGCCTTGGCCTTGGAGACGGCGCTGTGCTCGTCCTTGATGTTGCCAAAGACAATGGCCTCGACCGGGCACACCTGCTGGCACGCGGTCTTCACGGCCCCGTCGGGCACCTCGATATCGCCGCTGGCACCGGCCTTGCGCTTCTGGGCAATCTTGGCCTGCTGCACGCGTTGGACGCAGTAAGTGCATTTCTCCATGACGCCGCGCATGCGCACGGTGACATCGGGATTCTTCACCAGCTTCAGCAGCTCGGGCATTTCGCTCTGCTTGCCGAGCGGGCCCATGTAAAGCTCGTCGAGCGCGCGCTTGTTGAAGTCGAAGAAATTAAACCGCCGGACCTTGTACGGACAATTGTTCGCGCAATACCGCGTGCCGATGCAGCGGTTGTACGCCATGACGTTGATGCCTTCGTCGTCGTGCACGGTGGCGTTGACCGGACACACCGTTTCGCACGGAGCCATCTCGCAGTGCTGACAGGTCATCGGCTGCATCGAAACCTGGGGATCCTCGGGGAGAACCTTGTTGCCCTCGGCGCCAAAGGCTTCGGCGTCGGCCTTGCCGTCGGAATAGTAACGGTCGAGGCGAATCCACTGCATCTCGCGACCGCGCATCACCTGCTCCTTGCCGACGATCGGAATATTGTTTTCCGCCTGGCAGGCCACGATGCAGGCGTTGCAGCCGATGCAGGTGTTCAGGTCGATCGACATGCCCCACTGGTGCGTGCCGTCAAGATTCGGGGTCTCGTAAAGCGAGTTGCCGCGGGGGGTCGTGGTGGCGATGAAGGCCGCCGACTTGTCCTTGTCGGCGCCGAGCACAGGCGGGGTGTGCGACTCCATGCCGATGCTGTTTACGTAATCGTTGTTCTGCTTGTAGCTGTCCTCGCCCTCGTAGTTGGCCTCGCGCACGATGTCGCGACCTTCCATCGACCAATGCTCCTGGGTGTTGGCGAGCTTCATGCGCTCGTCCGTCTTGCGCAGGGTGGCTCCGGTGGCGAAGCCCAGGGCGTCGGTCGTGCGGACCGCATACGCGCTGAAGCCGGCGCCGGTGCCGATGTGGCCGGACTTGGTCCGCCCGTAGCCCAGCGGCAACACGATCGTGTAATTGGCCAGACCCGGCTGGATGTGCAACGGCCCGCGGACCGTGCGACCATTCACCGTCACTTCACCGATAAAGGCGTTCTCCTTCCCTTGCGCAAATTCGGCTTCCTCCACCCGGGCGACCTGCAGCAGGCTGCCGGCCGGGGTGAGTCCGAGTTCCTTGCCAAGCCGCGGGCTGACCAGAATGGCGTTGTCCCACGAAATCTTGGTCATCGGATCCGGACACTCCTGCAGCCAGCCATTGTTGGCAAAGCGGCCGTCGTCCATCTTGTGGTCCGTGACAAAGCGGACCTCCAGATTCTGGGCGGAAAGCACCGCCACGGCGGGATTCTTCGCGAACACCGCGGCGGAACGCTGCGGATCGAAGGCGACCGCCGCCACCTTGTAGGCGGAACCTTCCAGCAGACCGTCGTGGAGGAACTTCTCAAAAGCCTTCTTGCTGTCGCCGCTCGTGAGTTTGCCAATCGTGGTAAAAACCTGCGCGTAGGCGTCGGTACTCTCCTCCCCCGCGACCCGCGCCAGCACCTCGACCTCGGAGAAACCGTGGAAGAGCGGCATGATCATCGGCTGAACCGGCACAATCGTGCCGTCGACGGTGCGGGCATCGCCCCAAGACTCAAGATAGTGCGTCGCGCCGATATGCGCCCCGGCTAGCGCGGACGTTTCGTCGTGATAATAACCGAAGCGGATAACTTCCGCGACCGAGCCCAGCAGCTTGCCGAACTCCAGATCGGCCGGTGCGTTGTAGGCAGGATTGCCGCCGAGGACGAGAAGCGTCTTGACCGTGCCGCCCTTGAGGGCCGTGGCGAGGGCCGTGAGGCTGGAAGCTTGCGAGGGCTCAACCTCCACAAAATCGATGGTGCGTCCGATATTACCCAGCTTGGCGTTGATTGCGTAGGCGAGCACATGGACCTGCACCGGCTGATCGGCGCCGGCGACCACGAGGCTTTCGCCGCGATGGGCCAGCAAATCCTCGGCGCACTTTTCGATCCACTGCGGATTGAGCTCTAGCCCCTTGGTCAACGGCTCAAACTGCGAGGTCTCCAGCACCTTGTTCGCCAAGGCCGCCGTGAAGGCGAGCATATGACTGCTGGCGAGGCGCAGGCGGTGATCCGCCATGCTGCCCGTGAGGGAGAATCCACTTTCCGCCACATACAGGCGGTTCATCGGGTCCGTCGCCTTGGCGACCCGGCGGCCCTTGGCGAATTCGCGCGCATAATAGAGCGCGCCGGCTTCGGCGTGGAAAAAATCGGCGTCGATGCTGACGATGCGTTTGGCTTGGGCGAAGCGGTAAATCGGCTTCACGTTCTTGCCAAACGAGGCCTGCGCGGCGGCAACGGGCGGCTCGTCCTGCACCGGCTCGTATTCAGCCCAGACCGCCCGGGGGAAAACCTTCTTCAGCTTCGCCACGAGACGGGCGCGGGTCGGCGAGGCCGATTCGTCAGCCAGAAACGCGAGCCCCTCACCGTTGCCGGCATAGGCCTTGTTGATGCCAGCCAAAAGGTCGTTCACCTGCCCGTTCGTGAGCGTGGTGGTGCCCTTCGTGTGCTCGATGGCGCGCTCCGGATCGTAGAGATCGAGCACCGAGGCTTGGGCGAGCAGACTGCTGGCGCCACCGTGCGGGGTGTAGCTGGGATTGCCCTCGAGCTTGGTCGGGCGACCCTGATGCGTTTCCGCCAGCAACGGGATCGCCGATTTGCGCAGCGGCATCGCGGTCGCGAAATAAAGCGGAAGACCGGGGACGGCGTATTCGACCGACCGGCCGTAGGGCAAAATGTTCGCTTCCGGACGGCGGCAACCCGCGAGGCCGAGGCCACCGAGGGCAAAAGACGCCGCCATCAACCGCATGAACTGCCGGCGATCGACGCCGTCCATCGAGGACGCCCCTTCCGGAAATTCGCGCGCCAGATGCTCGCGGAAACCGGGCGTGTCGGCCAACTCATCAAGGCTGCGCCAATATTTCGGGCCGGTCAGCTCGCGTTGCGCAGGGGCGGAATGATCAAATTTACGTTTCATCAGCGATGGCAGCCGGAGCAGCTTTGCGGCGGTTTGACCTTCCAGTCATGGACAAATTTCTCGGCGGTCTTCACGCCTTCGGGGCCCTGCGCGGCGAGCGTCTTGGAATCAAGATTGTAGATATCCTTCGGATCGCGGATGCGCGCCGCCGGGTTGCGATGGCAGTCGAGGCACCAGCTCATGCTATGCGGCATGGCGTGGGAGACGACGGCCATTTCGTTGACCTTGCCGTGGCACTCGACGCAGCTGACGCCGCGGTTCACATGGACCGAATGATTGAAATAAACGTAGTCCGGCGCCTGGTGGACCTTCACCCACGGCACGGGGTCACCGGTCTCATAGCTCTTGCGCACCACTTCGAGCAGCGGGCTCTGCGTCTTGATCAGGCTATGGCAATTCATGCAGGTCTGGGCGGGCGGGATGCTCGACGTGCCCGATTTCTCGACCGAGGAATGGCAATAGCGGCAATCCATGCCCAATTGACCCGCGTGCAGGCTGTGGTCAAACGGGACGGGCTGGACTGGCTCGTAACCGACCCGCAGGTAGGCCGGCGTGGCGTAATAGGTGATGCCGGCGGCCACGACTCCACCCAGGACAAAGAGAAAAATCACGATCTGCAGCGGCAGAGCGTTGGCTGATTTCGGGAAAATCTTCGACATAGACCGGCGAGGGTTCGCGTTACCTGGGATCCTTGAGGATCAGCTGCTGCCCTCTTGGCGCGAGACGGCGCGCGGTTCGGGGCGAAGGGTCACTGGCGCAACCCTCGGGGACGAGGAACCGGTCCCCGATTTCGCAAACAGGGCCGGGGCGAGCCCGGAAAGGGCCACGAGGCCGCCCAATTTGGCGAAGAATGATTTGCGCGAACAAGACGGACTTGCGGTGTGCATACGGTTCAAAGTCGACACAAAACAATGAAGGCTACACCCCAATGTAAAACAAATTTTAACTTCGAACGAGGTCAGGGCCGACTATTTGCTGCATCGACCGGCCCATTTTC
>CAZAOI010000097.1:0-11429 GCA_964486705.1 uncultured Oleiharenicola sp.
CGACCTTGTCGCGCAAGACGTCGGGCTCCAGGCCGGTGTGGGCGAGGAGTTTGGCGGCCCCGAGCACGGTCTCCAGTGCGAGCTTGTGCGCCGTCTCGCGGGGCAGGCCGGCCGCCACGCCCCCGTCGCGCAGGGCTGCGACAAATTCGAAAAGGAAGGCCGGACCGCTGCCGCTCACGACGGTGACAGCGTTCATGTGTTCCTCGCCGAGCGGGAGGTGCTGACCGAGGGCACCGAGAAGTTTCTCGACGATCGCCTGGTCAGTCGGCGCCAAGGGGCGGTGGGAGCAGTAGGGGGTAATGGCGGCGCCGATGGCGGCGGGGGTGTTGGGCAGCGTGCGCACGATGTTGCGGGCGTGCGGAAAGGATTGGGCGAGCCGCGCCAGCGGTTTGCCGGCGAGGACGGAGAGAACGAGTTTGCCGGCGGTCAATTCCGCGAGGCGGGCATCGGCCATCGCGAGCGATTGGGGCTTAAAGGCGATGACGACGGCGTCGGCTCCGGCGAGGAGACGCGGAAGATCGGGTTCAAAATGGATGCCGGTTTCGGCGGCCAGCTTCTGCGCCGTGCCGCCAGTCTTGCTGGTGCAGGCGATTTCGGTCGGGGCATAAACTTTCTTGGCCAGCAGGCCGCGGACGATGGCCGAAGCCAGGTTGCCGGCGCCGAGGAAAACGAGTGGGGGAGAAGACATCGCAGGTTTTTTTAAAGCGAACTGGCTGAGTGATTGGCGCGTTGCCGGACACGTCGCAATGAGAAAGCTAACGGGCGCCGCTTCCAGCACCAGGGGCCCGGGCCGGGGTGGGTTTCTTAAGAGGCCCGGTTGGGAATCGCGCCCGGCGGTCAAGGGCCCGCCCGACCAATCCGCCGCGCTCGCCTTACCGGCCCTTGCGGTCGAGCGGATGGAGGAGGGAGCTGATCGCGCCGCCCTCGGGCCGGTCGCCGAGGGTGACGTCGCCGCCGAGATTGCGCAGGGTGTGGCGGGCAATGGTCAGGCCCATGCCGACCCCGACGGTGTGCTTGGTGCTCGTGAAAGGTTCGAACGCATGATCGCGGATGGTGGGATCGATGCCCCGGCCCCGATCCTCGACATGCACCACTGCGAACGGGCCTTCGTCCTCCTTGGTGATCACTTCCGTGCGGATGTTAATGGGTCGTTTGTCATCCGCGGCGTCGTGGTAGCTCTCCCACGCGTTGATCAAAATTTTCGCCAAGGCTTCTTCAAAGACCTCGATATTGGTGTCGAGCAGGATTTCCCCGGCGGCGTTGTCGACCGTGATGGGCCGGTCGATTTTATATTCAATCTGGTAGCGCCGGATGCCGCTTTCTATCATGCGCGCTAGACTCACGCGGATGAGGGGGGGGCGGTTTTTCACCACCAGGCTGGTGAGCTGTCTGATGATGGAGACGATGCGGTTGACCGCGTCCTCCAGGTGCTGGGAATTCTTGAGAACGAGTTCGGGCTTCTGATGGTAGGCCTTGATGAGGTCGACGTAACCGATGACCACGCCAAGCAGATTGTTCAGGTTGTGCGCAATGCCCTGGGTGACGGCGCCGATCGTTGCGGCGCGGCGGGATTCGCCCAAGCGGGTCTGGAGGTCGATCAGCTCGCGGTTGATCGAGACAAAACGGAGCTGGGTCTGCACGCGCGCGAGGGTCTCGTCGAGGTCGATGGGCTTGGTGATATAGTCGACGGCCCCGACGCCGAGGCCCTCGATTTTGCCCTCCTTGGAGGTGCGGGCCGTGATGAAGATGATCGGGATGTTCTTGTTGGCATCCTCGGCTTGGAGCCGCTGGCAGACTTCGATGCCATCCATATCGGGCATCATCACATCGAGTAAAATCAGATCCGGTTTGTCCGCCGCGACGCTGTCGAGCGCTTCCCGCCCGGAGAAGGCGGTGGCGACCGCCATGCCTTCGCGCTCCAGCTTGCGTTTCAGTAACTGAACGTTGATCGGTTGATCGTCGACGACGAGGATTTTTGGTGCGGCCATACGGTCAGGCAGAGCGAAGTGGGTTTGCCGGTGGCTGGCAAGGATCACTTGACGGGGGCCGGACTATTTCGCGTTCCGTCCCGGGGGGAAGGAGCCGGTGAGTGTGTCGACGCCCGGAGGTCGTGTTCGCCCGCCCGTCTCGCTCCGAGACCGGCGGCCTTTTGCCTGATTCGCCCGTGGCCGCGCGCGGCGATTGCTCCGGCGGGGCCAACCCTTCTGCGGTTCACGCGGCCCATCCTCGACGATTCCGGCCTCGTCAAAGGGCCGTTCCGTCCGTAACTACAGGATCCGAATGGAATTTTCGCGGCGCTCACGTTCGACAATCAAGCAACTCCTCCTGGCCTGCGCTTTGGGGGCGCTGTTGGCTGGCTGTGTGCGCAAATCCGAGCTGACCAAGACCCAGGGTGAACTCGCCGCCCTGCAGGAAAAAATCAGGCTGCTGGAGCAGCAGCGGGTTCCTCGAGCGGAGTTCGAACAGGCGCAGGCTGCCGGCGCGGCCGCGCAGGAAAGACTCGCGGTCGTGACGCAAGAGCTGTCCGGCACCCGCGCGCAGCTCACCGGCGCGCAGGAACTGCTGGCGGGGGCCCAGGAGCGGGAGGGCGCGGCCACGCGGCGCTTGGGCGCGCTCGCCGCCAAGACGCCGGAGGAAGCGCTGACGCTCGGTTTGGTCCAAGGGACCTATACCATCAAAGATGACACCGTCGTTTACAGTCGCGACGCGCAGCTGAATTTCGCCAACGGGGTGACGATCACGTCGCCGACCGGCCTGATGCTTTCGGACAAGGATCGTGAGATTGTTGCCGGGAATCTCATCGTGGAGACGCCGCGCGGATCGGTCGTGGTCACGCGTGCGCCCGCCAATCCGACCGACGTGAAGCCCATCGAGGGCGCCGTCGGTGCAAAATAGGACGGTAAAGCGGGCCGGGAGTTTTAGGCTAGACGCGCGATCGCTTGGCGGATCAGCTGTCGAGGTCGCTCCCCGTCAACCCTCCACTGGTTATGTTTTTTCGCCATCTGCTTTGTCTCGTCTCGTTGCTGCTTTTTTTGAAACTCGGGGCGGCTGAGTCGACCGGGGCCGCCGATTGGAAAGCGATGAACGAGGAAACGCTGCGTCATTTCTCGGCACTTGTCCGGCTGGATACGAGCGATCCTCCCGGCGGCGAGCGCCTCGCAGTGGAATATCTCAAGGGAGTCCTCGACGCGGCGGGCATTGAAAATCAGGTGTTCGCCAAGGATCCGAACCGGCCCAATCTCGTGGCGCGGCTCCGCGGCAACGGCTCCAAACATCCCCTGCTCATCATGGGCCACACCGACACGGTCAACGTCGACCCGAAGAAGTGGAAGCACCCCCCGTTTTCGGCCGCGCGCGAGGACGGCTACATTTATGGCCGCGGCACGGTGGATGATAAGGACAATGTCACGGCCTGCCTGATGACGATGTTGCTCTTGAAGCGGAACAACGTGGCGCTGGATCGTGATGTCATCTTCCTGGCCGAGGCGGGCGAGGAGGGATCCACCCAGTATGGCATCGAGTATATGGTGCAGGAGCACCTGGCGGAGATCGATGCGGAGTTCTGTATCGCCGAGGGCGCCAACATCGTGCGCACCGGCGGCGTGGTGCAGTACGGCGCGGTGCAGACGACGGAAAAAGTCCCCAACCGCGTCCGCCTCGTCGCTCGTGGCGTGGCCGGCCACGGCTCCGTGCCGCTGCGCTCGAACGCGGTGGTCCATCTCGCTCGCGCCATCGTCCAGCTGGCGGAGTGGCAGCCGCCTCTGCGGTTGAATGAGACGACGCGCGCCTTCTTCGAGCGGCTGGCCACGATCAGTTCGCCAGCGGATGCCGCTCGTTACCGGGCGATCTTGAAGGGCGACGAGAACGGCACCGCGCAGGAGTATCTGGCGGTAAACGAGCCGAGATATTACTCGACCCTGCACACCTCGATCTCCCCGAACATCATCGCGGGTGGCTACCGGGTGAACGTCATTCCCTCGGAAACGGAGGCTACGCTGGACGTGCGGGCGCTGCCCGACGAGGACATGCCGCGCTTCCTTGAGCAGGTGCGTCAACTGATCAATGATCCGGCCGTCACGGTGGAATTGGCCTCGGGCCATAGTCGGCCCGGTGCCGCGCCCTCCAGCTTGCACACGGACGCGTTTGAGGTGATCGAGGCGGCGATCAAGCAGCACTACGGCGTGATCACGCTGCCGATCATGAGCACCGGCGCGACCGACATGGCGTATCTGCGTTCGCGCGGGATCCAGTGTTTTGGCATCGGCCCGATCATCGACAGCGAGGACGGCCGCAAGGGCTTTGGCGCGCACAGTGACCAGGAGCGGATTCTCGAGGAAGCGATCTACCAATTCGTCCGCTTCAACTACGACGTCGTCTTCAACCTCGCGGCGAAGCCGCAGGGCTGAAAGCCGAGCCCGTCCGTCCGGAGACTGGCTTCTGTCACCGCGAGGGCGGGCGGCTATTCCGGGATCACGAAGACGACGGCGGTCCGGGCGGGGACAGTGAGCGTGCCGGCCTGCGCGTCAAAACGAGCGTCCCGGGTGCGTCGGTCGCCGGCGGCGTCGGCCTGCGTCGGATGCAGCACCCAGGGCTTGGCGGCTTCGGTGGGCAGCGGAATCGTCTGCGCCGTCACGTCCGCATTGAGCGCATACAGCACTTCGGCGAAGCCGGCGCCCGGGTAGCCGCGGCCTTCAAAATGCCCGATCAGCACGCTCGGCTGCGCCGCCGGCCCGGTGTTCAGGAGCGTGAGACGTTGCTGCACGTCGGCGGTGGTGCGGAGACGGAAGAGGGTCGAGCTGCGGCGAATCCGGAGCAGGTCGAGGGTTGCGGACAGAGCGAAGCGGATATCCTCGGGCGCCGGGGCGATCTTCGTCGCCCGGGCCAGCAGCGGCTGCATCTGCGGCCAGCTGCTCGCGTTGTCCCAAGCGGGCGGCAAGCCGGTGCCGAAATAGTTTGTGGTCAGGGTCCAGTCGAGCCGGTTGAAGGCGTCGCCGGAATTAAAGCTGTTTCGGTCGAGCGATTTGCTGCGGAGGATTTCCTGGCCGGCGTGGAGGTACGCGATGCCCTGGCTGAACAGGACGAGCGCGTTGCCCACGACCTGGACGCGGGCCCGCTCGGCGGGGGAGGTGTCGCGCGGCAGGCGCAGGGTGTTGTGGTCGAAGAGGGTCAGGTTGTCGTGGTTCTCGAGGTAGTTGACGACCTCGCCGGGCTCGGCGGCGTAACCGGCCGGTTGGTCGCCGTACGCAAATTCCGCGAGCGGCCGCGTGCGCCCATCCGCGCCTTGCAGCAGAAATTTTCCGAGGCTGCCGGCGAGGCCGACGCGCACGAGGTCGGCGGCCGCAGCCAGCTGGGTGGCTGGATTGCGCCCAGCGCTGGCCTCGTTCGGAGCGTAATGCAGGCCGTTCAGCCAGCCTTGGGTGAAGAGCGCCAAGCCGTGGTCGCCGGCGCTGCCCCCGCGGGCGGCGTCGCGCATCCGGTCGCTGAAGGTGCCGATGCCGCTGTGCTGCAGACTGAGCTGGGAGGCTTGGACGAACCGAGCGCCGTCTTTCACCTCGCCGAAGTTCCAGCCTTCGCCGAGCAGATGGACGTGCCGGCCGGTGCCGGCGTCGACTGTCGCCGACAGGCGCTCGAGCAGGGCCCGCGGTTGGTGGCCCATCAGGTCGAAGCGAAACGAGTCGACGCCGTAGTCCCGCGCCCAGACGACGGCGGAGTCGACCATGAGTTTCGCCATCAGCGCGTTTTCAGTGGCGGTGTTGGAGTTGCACGTGGAGGCCTCGACTTTCCCGTTGGCATCGAGCCGGTGGTAGTAACCTGGCACGATGCGATCGAGCACGGACTGCCGATTCTGCCCGTCGGCCATGGTGTGGTTGTAGACGACGTCGAGACCGACGCGCAGGCCGGCGCGATGCAACGATTGGACCAGGGCGCGGAATTCGCGGACGCGCACCACCGGGTCGTCGGCGTCGGTGGCGTAGCTGCCTTCGGGCGCGTTGAAGTGCCAGGGGTCGTAGCCCCAATTGAAGAGATCGCGATCGCGGACCGGGGCGATCGCGGCCTGTACGGCGGGACTGTCGGGCGCGGCCACCGGCAGCACCGGGCTGACGGCGTTGCGCTCGGGCACGGAGGCAAGGTCGTAGGCGGGCAGCAGATGTATGTCGGTGACCCCGGCCGCCGCCAAGCCGCGGAGGTGGCTCATGCCGTCGCTGGCCGCGTGGGTGAACGCGAGGTACTTGCCGCGGTGGGCCAAGGGGACCGAAGGGTCGTCGCGCGAGAAGTCGCGCACGTGCAACTCGTACACGACGAGGTCGGTGGACGCGGGGACGGTGTCGGGGTGGTGGTCTGCCGCCCAACCTTCTGGCATCGTGACCGGGTCGTTGAGATCGATGATGGCGCTGCGCTGGGAATCGGCGCAGAGCGAGAGCGAATAAGGATCGGTCACGTGATTTCGAACCATGCCCACGCCGGGAACAAAAACTTCCACGAGGAAGGTGTAGAATTTTCCGCGCAAGTCTTCCTGGGCCGCAAAGCGCCAGGAACCGCTGGCCTCATCGCGCTCCATCGGCAGGAGCGAGCGGACTGCGCCGGACGATTGATCGGAGAGGCAGAGCGTGACCGACTGGGCGGTGGGAGCCCAGAGCAGGAACGACGTGTTTTGCGCCGTCGGGTGGGCGCCGAACTGGAGCGCCGCGGCGGCCGCGGCATAGTGGGCGTCGAGCGCGCCGGCCAGTTGTGTGCCCGTCGCGGTGAGGACGCGGTCGTGGGCGTCTTCGGCCACGATCAAGAGCTGGCGGCGCCACAACTCGGGGAGGCGGCTCGTGTCGGAGTCGCGGACGCGCCAGATCGTGCCGGTGACATGGGAGAAGCGGGCCGCCTCGGCCAGAGCGGGCGTCGCGGCGGGCTCGAGGGTCAGCGCACTTTGCGCGCCGCTGACCGCTGTGCCGGGCGCGGCCTGCAAACCCGCATCGGCCGCGCCCACGAGGCGCACGCGCGCGGTCCCCGCGGGGACGGACCAGCGCACATGGCGGGCGTCGAGCCAGATCGCGCGCGCGTCGGCGGGGGCCGCGGGGTGGGCGCCGCGCACGGTTTCTGCGAAGGCTACGGGGGTTGACGGGGTGGCCGGGGCTCGCGCGGGGAGAGCCGCCAAGAGAAGCGTGGCGAAAAGAGCACGGCGGAGTTGCATGGGAAAAGAAGTCGCGATGGTGCAGGCGCGATCGACGCCGGCCTCTGATCAGGAAAGGCTGGAGCGGATTTCTGGAGCCGACAAGGTTGGAGACGCCGGGGAGGAAAATGGGGGAGGCGCATCCTCGGCCCCGCGAGGTCAAAGCAAAGGCCCGGGATTGCCCACGGTTCGGCAAAGACTACCCGCTTGCCAATTTGCCAATCCCGAGTTCAGTGGTGGGCTTCAACCTCAACCCCCAAAAAATAATCCCATGAAGTGCTCCAAGTTGTTTCTCGCTCTGATTGCCAGTTTTGTGTTTTCCGCCGGTGTTGCGTTGGCCGATCATCACGCCAAAGCCAAGTGCTGTGAAAAGGCCGCGAAGGACGGCAAGGAATGCACCCACGAGTGCTGCGTGGCCGCCGCCAAGGACCACAAAACGTGCGAGAAGTGTTCCACGCCTTCCGAGAAGAAGTAGTCGACCTCGATTCTTCGCCCTGCAATTTCGCCGCGCCTTTCCGGGCGCGGCTTTTTTACGGACCGAGCGAAAGGCCGGCGGCGGGTGCTTGGGCTGCAGGAGATGGGCCTCGCAGCGTGGGCGCTTCGCGCCGGCCGGACGGTCGGGATCTGTTCAGCGCATGGCCGGCCGCAGCTCGCGGCGCAGTTCGCCGGCGAAAATGACCTGCTCGCGGCACGCTGCGTGGACGGCCTCCGGGGTGGCCGCGGACAGAATTTCCGTCTTGAACGAGACGGTCAGTTGCGCGGCGGGCGGAAGTTTGGCGGTTTGCAGGCGCTTTTCGCACACGGCGCGCAGGCCACTCGTGCGGGACTCAAGCACGAGAAGAATTTTTTCACCGGTCGCCGTCTTTTCGTAGACGACCGCCACGCCTTGCGCGTCGGACGGAATCTCGCGACCGATCGCTGGGGCGGGGCAGGTGGTCAGGCCGAATCGTTCTTGCCAGGGCGCGGGGGTGGTTTCCATTCGCGAGAGTCCCGTTGCCGTGCCGACAACACAACAGGTTTGTGTCGGCCCGCGGCGTCGGGGAAGGAATTGACGCGGAGGGAGGTTGAACCAAGATTCGCCGCTGCGCCGGGGCAGGGTTGCCCGGCGCGACCGATCATGACACAGACCGCCGTCACCCATTTCGTATTCGTGGACTTCGAGAACGTCCCCGAGGTCGATCTTGGCTTGGTGGAAGGAAAGCCAGTCCAGGTCACGCTGTTCATCGGCAAGCATCAGAAGAAGCTCGATCTCGCGCTCGTCCGGCAGATCCACAGGCTGGCGGCCCAGGTGGAGTTTGTGGAGGTCGGCGCGTCCGGACGCAACGCGCTTGATCTGACCCTCGCCTACTATCTCGGGCAGGCAGTCGAGCGGATGCCGGGCGCGCATTTCCATCTGGTTTCGAAGGACAAGGATTTCGAGGCGATGATCGGTCATCTACAAGGCAAGCACCTCAAGGTCGCGCGCTGCGACAGTTTCACGGCGCTGCCGTTTTTGCCCAAGCCAGCCAAGAGTCGGCCGCTCCTGGCCCCGGCCAAGGTCAGTGCCGGGGTGAAGACCGTGGAGGCGACCAAGGAAGGGGAGGGGGATGACCGACTCGAGAAGTTGATCCACCGGCTGAAGAACAACTCGGCGCCGCGGCCGAAGAAGCGGGCGCGATTGCTCGCCCACATCAGTACGGCGTTCGGCGGGAAACTGCCGGAAGCGGAACAGGTGCAGAAACTGGGTGAGCTGGTCGAGCGCGGGGTTCTTCGCATCGACGCCAAGGAGCGAGTCACCTACGCCGCCGGGCCGTGAAGGGGACGGATCGGGCGGAATGTTTTCGTCGCACTTCGTGAAAGTGTCTTGGAGTCCAGTCGTTCCATTGCTCCGTGTCGAACTCATGCAGTTGAGAAGCGATTCCACTCGGAAGGCGGCCGCACTAAAAGGTGGTCGCCGATTTCCCAGCCACAGCGGAGGCTGCGCGACTGGTCCTGGGTTCGCAGCAGCGAACAACAGGCCGTATCGGCGACAAGCGTCGGTATGGAAACCGACGCCCACCCAACTGCATGATCCCGTATGGGTAGTCCGACTCAGCTGGCCAGATTCTGCCGGCGGGCGCGGACGGTGTTCTTCATCAGCATCGCGACCGTCATCGGTCCGACGCCGCCGGGGACCGGCGTGATCTTGCTGCAGAGCGGCGAGACCGTGGGGAAATGCACGTCGCCGGTGAGCCGGTAGCCGCTCTTCTTTGTGGCGTCGGGCACGCGGTTGACGCCGACGTCGATGACGACGGCGCCGGGCTTGATCATGTCGGCGGTGACAAACTCGGCTTTGCCGATCGCCGCGATGAGCACATCGGCCTGGCGGACGTAGGAGGGGAGATCGGCGGTTTGAGAGTGACAGACCGTGACGGTGGCGTTGGCCCAGGCCTTGCGCTGCAGGGCGAGGAGCGCGACCGGTTTGCCGACGATGAGGCTGCGACCGAGCACGACGACGTGTTTGCCGGCGAGTTTCACGCCCGAGCGCTGGAGCAGTTCCATGATGCCGGCGGGTGTGCAGGCGGCGAAACCGGTGTCGTCCTCCTGCGCGAGCTTGCCGAGGTTCATCGTGTGGAAGCCGTCGACGTCCTTGTGCGCGGCGATGCGGCGGAAGACGGACACCTCGTTGATCTGCTTCGGCAGCGGCGACTGGACGAGAATGCCGTCGACGCCCGGGTCGGCGTTGAGCTGATCGACGACGGCGAAGAGTTCCTCCTGCGAGATCGTGACGGGCGGGAAGATGAGCCGGCTCTCGATGCCGATCTCGGCCGACATCTTTTGTTTTTTCGTCACATAGGAAACGGAAGCGGGGTCCTCGCCCACGCGCACGAGGGCGATGCAGGGCTTGCGGCCCGGGAGGGTGGCGACCTCGGCCTTGAGCTCGGCGATGATGTCTGCGGCGATCTTGTTTCCGTCGATGAGTTCCATGGTGAAAGAAAAAGCCGGCCTGCGCGGCCGGCGGGAAAGACGAGAGGGACGTTACTTCAGCTGCAGGGACTCGGCGGCGATGACGAGATCCTTGCCGTCGACGGTGTTTCGCACAGTGCCGTTGAGCGTGATGTCGCGGTCGACGAACGATTCGATCCGGTCGGTCAGCAGCAAGCGGCGGGTGTCCACGTAGGCGAAGCGGCGGCCGGAGACATCGACGAGTTGATAGTCGTAAAGCGGGTTCGGGTTGATGATCGGGCGCCGGGCGACGACCAGCTTGCCGGCAAACATGCGCGGCATGTCGGCGGTGTTGCCGGTGAGTTGGACCGGACGGCCGGGGGTGGTGACGGAGCCGGGCGGCGGAACCGGAGCGGCGGGAGCGTTGACGCTGAACAGGCCCTTGTTGTCGGCCGGGAGATTGGCCGTTTCACCGATGGCGATGAAACCCTGGAGTTTTTTCTCGAGCTTGATCTGGCAGTAGTCCCCGCCGCGAGCCAGGCCGACGACCTCGGTCTGGTCGCCTTTCTGCGCGACAGTGAGGATCCGGGCGGTCTTGTCGGGCGCGGCAAGAATGTTGGCGCCGGGATTGACCTCCAGACTCTTGCTCAGATCGCGACTGTGGACGTAGGCCTCGAAGGGTCCGCTGATTTCGATGCGGCGCCAGCCGGCCGGGGCCTCGCCGACGACGGTGACGCTGGTGCCGCTCTTGAGGCGGGCCAAGATCGGCGACTTCGCATCGGTCTGGACGAACACGGCGGTGTCGGTGGTGAGGATGTCAGCGGTCAGGCGGGCGGCCACGAGCGCAGTGGCGAGGAGGATGAGCTTAGTTTTCATCGGGGGTGGAGGCCGTTTCGTCGCGGTAATTCGAGAAGGGAACGGCGAAAAGGGATTGGATTTCCTTGGCGGAAAGTTGTTTCACCCCGCGCATCGGAATGCCCTTCAGGCGGAGGGCGCCGATCTGGTAGCGGCGGAGGCGGCGGACGGTGAAGCCGAGGGCGGTGAACAGCTGGCGAATCTCGCGCTTTTTGCCGTGGTGCATGTGGACATCGAGCTCAGTCGAGCTGCGGTCGACGCGGGGATTGACGAGCTTGGCGCTCTCGACCTTCAGATGCTCGCCCTCGATGACGACACCGCGGAGCAGTTGGCGGGTGCGGCCGGCGGGGAAGGGCTCTTCCAGCGAAACATAGTAGCGCTTCACGACCAGATTGGACGGGTGCATGAGCTTGTGCGCGAGATCGCCATCGGAGGTCAGGATGACGAGGCCTTCGCTGTCCTTGTCGAGTCGGCCGGCGCGAAATAGCCGGAGCTTGGCCCACTCGCGGGG
>CAZAOI010000098.1:0-9782 GCA_964486705.1 uncultured Oleiharenicola sp.
GATGGCATAAAAACACCATCCGCCGTATAAAGGGCGACGATGGCCGCGGTGCCACCGGCGTTAAGCTCCTGCTCGTAACGCCGGAGCAGGGTGGTCGCATCGGCGCGATCGTCGGCCACGACGGCACCCGCGCTGAGTGCGAAAGCCGAAAGGCCGAGAAGGGCGGATGCACAGCCCAGGCCAGTGCCAGAAGCAGCCGGGGCGAAAAACAAACGGGTGAGGAAGTTGAATGGGTTCATAAGCGGACAATACACCCTGCCGCGCATTCCGCCCAATGCTTCTTGGGTTGCTCAGCGATGCCTTTGCGGCATGGATGAACCCAATGGAACTGCGCCAACTCCGTTATTTTATTACAACCGCCGAGCTGCTGAACTTCACCCGTGCGGCCGAGCGCCATCGGGTGGCGCAACCTGCCCTCAGCCGGCAGATTCGCAGCTTGGAGGATGAGCTCGGTGTGGCGCTGCTTGAGCGGGATTCACGCCGCGTGGCGCTCACCGCGGCGGGGCATCTGTTCCTGCAGGACATCAGGGAAATAATGGAGCAGCTCGAGGGTGCGGAGGCCCGCATCAAGCGCTTCCAACGCGAGGCCCGCCAAACCCTGAAACTGGGCTTTGCCCCGTCCTTGGCCGGGGACCGGCTCCCTGCCATTATCCAAAGTTTATCCGAGCGTCGCCCCGATCTGCAGATCGTCCTACACGACCTGACCAATGAGGATATGATCACTGGCATCCGCGACCGGGAGCTGGATGCCGCGCTCCTGCCGGCAGCCGCCGTGCCACGCAGCGAATTTTTCACCGTCTGGCCGTTGAACAGAATCTATCATTCCGTCGTCTTCCCGCAGGGGCACCCGCTGGCAGGACAAAAGCGCGTGCAGGTGGCGGACCTCCGTCGGGAAAATCTCATCGCTTACGACCGGCGGCACTACCCGGATTACTGGAAGCTTCTCCGTGAAATCTACGCGAAGGCCAAACTGCCGCTGATTGTGAGTGCGGAAGTGGACGGGGGCGGTTCGCTGCTTGCTTCAGTGCAAAGCGGACAGGGTGTCGCCATCGTCTCCACCACGCTGCGAGCGACCGCCCCAAAGGATGTGGAATTTCGTCCCCTGCATCCACCCCCCGCCGCCCGCCTCGCCCTGCTCCACCATCGCGATCTCCCCGCCCGCACGATGACCTCCTTGCGCGACGCCTGCCAGCAAGCCTGTGCCGACTGATCTCGTTGTGTTCGGGAGGGCACAAACGCGCGGTTGCCGCCCCAGGCCTCAAGCTCGGCATCTGCGGTCCCTCGGCTGCGGGAGCGGTGATCCCGACTCGGTGAAGTTCTGTCATAAGCTCGGCCTCAGCTACGTCTCGTGCTCGCCTTACCGCGTGCCGGTCGCCCGCCTGGCCGCCGCCCAAGCCGCGATTGCAGATCTGAAAAAGTAATCCAACACCAGTGCACTTACGAGGCCCCGGCGAACAGCCGGGGCTTTTTTCTGCCACGAGCCCTGTCGTCCGTAGCCTCGGCGAAGGATGATCGGCCCTTGTCTCGCTGAAGCTTTAGCGCAGGCGGATCAGCTACGTGTCCTGCAGCCCCTATCGCGTCTCCGTGGCGCCTGGCCGCCGCTTAGGCAGCAATTGCTGATCTGAAGAAGCAATTCGGCCAAGCCATCCGGATTACACCGGCCACGCGCCGGCCCATCCCGGGCTTGCCTTCATTTTAACATCACGTAACGTTTTATCCATGCCCTACAAGAACCTCACGAAAGCCCGCCTGACCAAGGCCCTGCGCCGCCTGTCCGCACTGGCGACGGCCGAAGGCATTGTGCTGGAGCTGGCGCTCTATGGCGGGGCCGTGTTCACCCTCGTCTACGGTTCGCGCGAAATCACCAAAGACGTGGATGCGATCATCAAGCCCGCCGAAGCGGGAGTCCGGCTCGTTCGCCAGGTCGCGGGTGAGCAGGGGCTGGCAGATAACTGGCTCAACGACGACGTCCGCCAGTTTCTTTCCCACTGTGGAGAGCGCCGGCCCTTCCCTTCGAAGGATTTCGCGCCCGGACTCCAAATCACCATCCCGACCGCCGCCTACCTGCTGGCGTTGAAACTAAATTCCTGCCGGGCACCGCTGCCCGGGCATCTCGGCGACGAAGCAGACATTCTTTTTCTACTCGCCCGGATCAATCCCACATCGGTCGCGGACGTCGAAGCCATCCATGATCGCTTCTTTCCGGGTGAAGGCTTGCGAGCCGACGCCCTTGAGTTGATCAAGCAATATTTGGAGGGCAAAAAATGAACGATCGGCCAAAATCCCTTCAGGAGGTCGCAACGCGCGCGGAGGATCTCAAGCACTTTGGCTGGGAGTTTGCCGACTGGCTGCACACCCTGCGCACGCTGCGTTCCCGCACGGCCCTCGTCCAGACCATCTCCGCCGAGCCCCCTCTGCTCGCTCCACGCATTCCCGAGGGCAAAGTCGCCGATGCCTGGCTGGCGGCTTACGCCGAGCACCTCGCACATCACGCCGGCATCCGGTGTCCGGCCTGGGCCCTCTCGCTTGAGCGTATCGCACCCGAGCCGTGGTTCTCGACCGACCGGCCGGTGTCCCGCCGCCTCGCCCTGCGCGACAGCCCCCCGGCGTTCAAGAACCGCAATCTCTTCACGCCCAGAGTCGACCTCCCTCTGCGCCTGCGGGCGGGCCGGCCGCCCAAGACCGTTGAAGAAAAACGCCGCGCCAATGCCGCGCGCCAGCGCCGCTTCCGCAACCGCCGCGCCGTCGAGCTGGAGCTCCATCGTCACAATGCCAAGATTCTCATGGCCGGGTAGCATGTCCGCCCAGGCCGCCGTCGCCGGTTCGGAATTCGCCAAGAAGTGAGGCGGCTCCAAGCCATAAGCTTCAAGCGATAAGCGCACTCACCAAGCCTCGGTTAACAGCCGGGGCTTTTTTCTGCCTAACCGCGGCGCCGGCTTGCCCCGATGAGGCCTCCGGCCCGCGCCAATTGCCTGACGGTTTGCGTGCCGCCGGCGACCTCCACGAAAACGTTCACCGTTGGCTCAACCCGCCCCGAGCAGAGCGCCGAAGGCGCAGAGACTCAGTCCGGTACGGCACGCATGCCAACGCGCCCAGCGCGCCAATTCCGTCCGCAGCTCGTTCTCGGCGAGCGCCGCGGCGGAGAACCGGGCATTCGCTGGCCGAAAGTAGAGTGGAAAACTCGCGACGATCAGGAGCGCGATTCCAACGGACAAGAGCGTCAGCCATCGCCCCGGGTCGCCGGTCCAAAATGACGTTGCCGCGGCGGCCGCGGCGAGCAACGCGGTGACAATCGTCAGCGGACTGAAGAAGGCCAAAAGCCGCCGGTCGTTTGCCTGATACCACGCGAAGAACTGCGCGGCAGGCAAAGCGCGCCAGGCCGGGACGAGCACGCGGCCTTCCGTCAGCATCGCACCGGCAAAAAGCCCCCAGGATGCGGTCGCGAGGAGACGGGAAGTTTCAACCCAAAGGTGCATGGCAAAATAGATTCGCGGATTTTAGAGCGGGCGACGGGACAATTCGCTCAAACGGGAATCGAGACTGCGGAGAAACGCAATCGGCGTCTTCGCGCTTCGCTCGCGGGGAGGATCAACCGCGTCGACGGGCCGAGCCGGCGGGCGCCGCTCCCTCGCCGAGCGCCACCTCGCCCGGCCCGAGTTTCCCTCAACGAGACCGCCTTCCTTCTTGGCTCTTCCGAACCCAGCGCGTTCCACCGTTCCCTCAAGCGCCGGGCGCAGCAGACGCCGCAACTATACCGGGCGTCCCTCCCGCCGCAGTCCGCCGGATAAAACTCACGCCCACCGCCACCATCCAGATCGACAGACCGACGTAGCCCACCGGCGTCGCCAGCCCGAGCACCCCCGGGTCAAACGCGATCACGGTCGCAAACCCCTCCACCAGGCCGACCCCGATCAACGCCGCCGCTGAGCCGCCCAGCCACGCCTGCCACCGACCAGCCCCCGGCCGCATGCCTAGCTCCACCACAAGCAACCCGGCCCACGCCACCGTCCCGAGCTGGCCCAGATGCTCGCCCAGCGCCACGCCGGCAAACTGGTGCAGACTCTCAAACGCCACCACCGCCGCCGCCCGCGCCGCCTCGCCCGTCGCCGGATCACAAAATGTCCGGGCCAATCCCGGCACCGCAAAGACCCACCGCATCAGCCCGAGCGCCTGCACGACTCCGGCAAGAATCCCCGCCACGGTGGCCAGCCGCAGCACCACCGAACCCCGCCGCCCGTCCGCCGGTGCCAGCGCATCATGCACCAGCACCGCGATCGGCACGAGGAGCAGCGCGGCCGCCATGAACGCATACCACGTCGCGATCAACGATGCGCCGCCGGCCTGAAACCGCGTGAGCACCTCCGCCGTCGGTTGCCGCAAAATATCCGGATAGCCAAAGGTGACACCAAGAATGGCGAAAGGAATGTTGAGCCCGACGCCGAGCGTAATCAGGCCGAGACCGGCCGCGGTGGAGAGTTTCATCGGATTTGGTTTAAGGCGTGTTCGAAAATGTTGCTGATTGTCATGCTGAGCCCGGCGAAGCATCCATCGGCCGAGGCGAGTCCTGCTGGATCCTGCGCGCGGCTCGGGGTGACCGGGGGCGGAAATGAGTTGAGTGGGTTCGGCTCCAACCGCGAAGACATTTTGCAAAAATTCCCAGAAAAATTCGGCGAGCGCCGGGGATTCATCTCACGCACACGGTGGCGATCCGGACTCGGTGAAGTTCTGCCATAAGCTCGGCCTCAGCTACGTCTCGTGCAGCCCCTATCGCGTTCCCGTAGCGCGCTTGGCCGCCGCCCAGGCTGCGATAGCTGATCTGAAGAAGTAACTCAACTTGTAGGAGCCTGCTTGCAGGCGACTCTTTCCAGCCCCGGCCCGCAAGGTCCGGGGCTTTTTCTTGGGTCGAGGCAGAAAGCGACCGCGCCGAGTATTTCGGCCAGTGACGTGTCGTTTCAAAACTGACGCTCATTCGCACCCACCGCCTCACCCTAGAATCCAACACCGCAATCGCGATTGCCTTTCACACCCGCGTCGCCCTGCTCTCCCCATCGGGCCGCCACTGCAATGAAGAAGCGCGCCCAGATCATTCCCGCCGACACCGTCGCCTCCCGCATCCTGACCATCCGCGGCCAAAAGGTGATTCTCGATTCCGACCTCGCCGCCATCTACGGCGTCACCACCAAGCGGCTCAACGAACAGGTTAAACGCAATCCCAGGCGTTTCCCTCCTGATTTCGTATTCCAGTTAACACGGGAAGAGCACGGGGTTCTAAGGTCGCAAATTGCGACCTTAAAACCTGGCAGTGGTCGGCATCGCAAATTCCTACCTTACGCCTTCACCGAAAATGGCGCCGTTATGGCGGCCAACGTTCTCAACAGTCCACAGGCCGTGCGCCTGAGCGTCTTCGTTGTGCGCGCCTTTGTGCGGATGCGCGAGCTGTTGTCCGGCTCAAGGGAACTGGCCATAGAACTGAAGAAACTGGAGGCCAAGCTCACCACCCGGCTCGATAACCACGAGACTGCCATCGTGGACGTGCTTCACCGCATCATGGAACTGCTCGACCCGCCGCCAGCTCCGCCCGCGCCGGAAAAATCGATGGGCTTCCATACCACCATGAAGCCGCCTGCCAGAAAGCGGTAGGGCTTCGCTCGGTGCCCTCACCCCGCACTGATCGCCCCATTTCGCCGTATCTATTCGGGTCTATTCTCCGCCCATCCTGCCAGCGCCAGTAGTGGAACAGCGCGAGAGCGATTAGGGAAATTCCGGCGAGAAATTCCCAGGCCGACATGGTCGGGGGACTGGGCCCAGATCATTCCGCAGGAGAATGAAGAGGTAATTATAAGCCATGAGTGTGACGGCAATCCCCGTGCTCACGGCGGCATACATCGCTTTCATTTCGAGCTGATGGACCCGCTCATCTTCGATTCGTTCGGGAGCGAAAAATGTCATCAAGCCCAAACTGACCGTCAGCGAGCGAAGCACCCGGTCAGGTGCAATGATTCCTAGCGGAACACCCAAGAGGATAATGAGAAGTCCGATAACTTTTTGTTTTGTCGTGAATTGGCCAGGGAGAGCTCGGTCTCGCCACCCGGGAAAATCTATTGCTATTCTTTTGCGCTTTTCGGGTTTTTTGTGGCCAATCCTCTGCCGCCTTTCCCGCCGTTCACCGTTACCTCCCTCATGCGCCGCTTCCTCTTCACTTCCCTGCTCCTGCTCTTTCTCACGGCTCGCGCCACAGTCGCCACCCCGGTCGCGCCTGCTCCGGTGCCGGGCGACCTGCTCCTGGCCCACCAGCGTGTGCTCGTGCTCGGCGAAAGCATCACCCAGGACGGCCGCTACGTGACCTTTCTGGAATATTATCTGCACCGTCTCGCGCCCGGCGCGAAGTGTGACTTGGTCAGCATCGGCCTCTCCAGCGAAACAGTCTCCGGGCTCACGGAAAACAGTTCATCCACCCCGCGGCCGTGGGTCCTGGAACGGCTGGACCGCGCGCTCCAAGCCGTGAAGCCGACGGTCGTGCTCGCCTGCTACGGCATGAACGACGGCATCTATCATCCCTCGTCGCCCGAGCGCCTCGCCGCCTTCCAGTCGGGAATGCACCAGCTCATCGCCAAGGTCCGCGCGAGCAGGGCGCGCCTGATTCTCATCACGCCGCCGGTTTTCGATCCCCAGCCTATCCTCGCCCGCACCGTCCCCGTCGGCACGGCGGACTTCGGCTACTCCCACCCCTTCGCTGGCTACGACACCGTCCTGGCGGAGTTCGCCCGCGCTGAAGTCGCCCTCGCCGGCCCGGACATAACCGTCATCGATGTGCACACCCCGATGGCGGGTGCGCTGGCCGCGGCGCGGGTGCTCGAGCCGGCCACCACGTTCAGCCCCGATGGCGTGCATCCCAACGACACTGGCCACTTGCTCATGGGGCGCGTCCTGGCCGCCGGGATCGGCCTGAAACTTCCCGCGGCCGAACTTGGGACCGAATTGAATCGGATCGCCGCCGATCCCCTGTTCGCCTTGGCGCGCGATCGGCGAACCTTGCGCTCCGAAGTCTGGCTGCCGTACGTTGGCTACACCCATGGCCAGTCTTTCAAATCCGCCTCCGTCACTGCTGCCGAACGGATCGTCGCCAGCCTTCAGCAACAGATTGAAGCGCTGGCCGCGCCGTGACTCCAACCATTCCCGGCATCGTGCTCGGCCGGCTTGATTTCATCGCTTGGACATCGGCGCCTGTTTCGCGCCATCCGTCCCGCGGCTACCTTTTGTCACCATTCCCATCATTTTCCCTCAACTGATTTCCAAAACAGTCGATTTAACCTCGAACCCTCATCTCCCTGAATAATGGCCGCTACCCAACCTATCAACGAAAATATTATCCGGGAGGCTATTTCCAAGGCCGTCCAAGACGTCTTCAAGACAATGATTCGCCGGGACATCACCTTGCGTCCAAAGGCCGCGGAGGCGGCGCCGATCATCACCTTCCCTGAATTGCATATCATGGGCAATGTCGGCTTCGTCGGAAAAGCGAACGGAGTGGTTTACCTCTGCCTCAGCGAGGCCTTCGCCAATTTTGCCACCGGCGAGATGCTGGGAATGAGCCCGGGCGAGATTCAAATGCACGGGTTTGAAGTCGTCAAAGACGCCATCGGAGAAGTCAGCAACATGACCGTCGGCGGATTCAAGAACCAGCTCTGCGACATCGGCTTTCCCTGTATGCTGACGCTGCCCACCATCGTACGCGGACGGGATATGTCGGTCTCTGCCCTCGTGGGATCGACCAGCTACGTTTACGAATTCGACTGCGCCGGGCATCGCCTGGTCGCCGACATCCAAATCAAGCCGGACACGCCAGCTTGAGTCGCGAGCTGACGCGGGGAAACTCTGAGCCGGATCGCCTTCATTTGAAGGCGGAGCGCGTTGACCCAACGCGCTGAGCGCGGATTCCTGACATCGCCTGTAAACAGGCTCCTCCATCCGAACTGGAGGAGCTTGCTTGCAAGCGATCGGCCATCCTAGAGCCGTTTCAGTAAAAGTGTATCCGTCGAGCTTGCAAAGGTAGGGCGCACCGGCCCGGTGCGCCGCGGCGGAGCGAGCCGCTCCGCCCTACCATTTTCGGCTACAAAATATATTAAACCGCTCTAGGAAACGCCGGTAAACCGGCTCTTCTAAAGAGCTGCGGGCTCCGGGTTGAAATGTTCGGCCTGACCGTCGCCCGCCGCTCACAGCGTTCGCGCCAACCACGCTGCGGTGACATCGATCGCCCGCTGCGCCTGACCCAGTTCCGGCTGGAAGACATGGAAAATATGGTCCGCCCCGCCAATGATAACCGCCTCGGCCGGCCCGACCGGCGCCGCTGCCTGTGGCGCCGCCAGCCGCCCCGCCGCGATTTTCATGAACTCGGCCTCGTGCTGGGGCAGGTAGTCTTCCGAGCCGCGCACGGCCAGCAGCGCACCGGGATATTTTGCGAGCGAGCGGTCGAGATTCACGCCGCGAAAACTTTCGTAGAACTCCCGCTTCGTCGTGATGCTCTTCCAGCCTGGCACCACCTCCGTCGCCGCGCCGTCGCGCAACGCCTTCTGCGCGGTCTCGTTCGCCGTGAGCTGCGCGAACTGATCCCCGCTCGGACTCGACCACAGCACCAGCGTGCGAAACCAATCGGGATGATTACTGCCCACCTCGATGGCCGTGGTGGCCCCAAGACTCCAGCCCACGGCACCGATCCGTCCGGCTTTTACGCCCGGTTGCTTCAGGAGAAAAGCGAAAGCCGCCTCCGTGTCGGCAACGCGCATCGGGAAAGTGGACTCGATATTCGTGCGCTGCTTGTCGCCTTCGCCGCGAAAATTTATCCGCAGGCTCGCGACGCCCTGGGCCGCCAGCGTCTCGGCCAGATGTTTCGTCAGATCGCCCGCTCCATCCATGTCGTCCGCGAAGCCGTGCAGAAACAGGACGACGCGACCGTCCCACCCCGCCTCCGGCTGCAGCCAAGCCCCCGCCAGTTCCGGTGCGATGACGACGCGCCTATCGGTCGCGACCGCGATGGTCCAACCGGCCACCATGAAAAGAAAGAGTCGGAGCACATTTTTCATGCCGGTGAATCAGACAGAATTCAAATCGCCTGTAAACAGGCTCCTGCATTCGAATCCGACATTCGACCCGAACTGTAGGAGCTTGCTTGCAAGCGATCTGTTTACCGCAGCCACTCCGGCGGCGGCAAATCCCGCTCCAAATCGTGCCGCAACCAGACCCAATCGTCCTCCCCACAAACAAACCATGGCCACGGCAGATCACGCGCACAGAGCTGTTTGCGATAGGGATTGAGATAAATATAAAGAAAGAGCGATCGACAGTCGTCTTCGACCCGCAGCCGATGATCGAAAAAATCGCGCTCCCAGCCCAAACCTGCGCTTCGTAAGGTCTCCGCGGTCTTAGCCTTGAGGCGTTGCACTGCTTTCCCCAAAGAAAGCCGCCGACCCAGCAGGACGATCAAATGAAGATGGTCGGGCATGACCGTCGCGCAGCGAACGATCCAAGTTCCGTCGGCTTCCATCGCGCGCAGCTCCCGAATTACACATTCGGCCAGTGGTCTTTGATCCAAACCCTGGTGCCGTTGAGCGGTGCAAAGGGTCACAAAATACTCTGCCTCGGGAGTGGATATTCGGCCACGTCGTAATGCGGCATGTCCTCTTGCAGGGTCGAAACTCATAAACAGGAGTCGTTCGTGAAAGAGATCCTATCTCTTACGACCTAGGTCTTGTACTCAGAAAATCGCCTGTAAACAGGCTCCTACA
>CAZAOI010000098.1:9882-11402 GCA_964486705.1 uncultured Oleiharenicola sp.
AAATCGCCTGTAAACAGGCTCCTACAAAAAGTCCCTCCTCGCGGATCACCTGTCGTGTCCCTCACGCAGGACCCTACCCGCCCAGCGCGCCGCGCAAACGCACCAGCTCCGCACGCAAGCTTGCCACCTCGGCCTCCAAAGCCGCGAGCCGGCGCTCCGCTTCCGGCGGCAGCGTAAGCGCAATAGTCAGCGGCTCCTCGCCTGCGGGGGAGCCACTGGACGAGTCGCGCCGTAGCTCGGAGAGCGAAGGCGGAGCCGTCAACAACTGCGCCCAGCGCGCCTCCTTTTGCCCGGACTGGCGCGGCAACTGCCGCACGAGCGCGCCGGAAGGCCGCTGGGTCAGCTCCGCGATGAGCGCCTCAAACTCTCCCGGCGGCGGCATGGCTTGCAAGCGCTCCGAATTGCCCCGCAGTCCCGCGAGGGTCTGCGGTCCACGCAGCAGCAGTTCCCCGAGCAGGGCGCGCGCCGCCGTCGACACCGGAAACACGGCGTCGAGTTTCTGTTTGTATTTCGGCACGCGGGCATCCGCGCCCGCGAAGACGCCCACCAGATGTTTCTGCCGCAACTGCTCAAGTGCCAGCTCCACCTCGCGGCCCACCACCTCCATCACCGGATCGCGGTTGCTGCGCTGGTTGCAGGCGTTAACGAGCGCATTGAGCGTGAGGGGATAGATGTCGGGCGTGGCCAGTTCC
Organism: uncultured Oleiharenicola sp.; assembly: GCA_964486705.1. Classification (GTDB taxonomy): domain Bacteria; phylum Verrucomicrobiota; class Verrucomicrobiia; order Opitutales; family Opitutaceae; genus Lacunisphaera. The sequence continues at coordinate 10,575 of CAZAOI010000098.1, forward strand.
TTTTCGATCAGGCAGCCGAGCACGCGCGCCTCGAGCGCCGAGAGCGGGGTTAACGCGGGCAAGGGCCGATCGGAAGCAGGGGCATTCGGGGTGACTGAATCCATTCTCCCATCAGATCATTCCGGCGCGGGCATGCAAGTTTCCTGCGCCGGGCGCCGCGCTCGTCTTGCCATTGGCCGGGGCTTCCGACCGCCTCGCGCCTCCTCCCGCCCGCCTCACGCGTTCATATCGCTCCAGCGCCGGGCCATGCGGCCGAAAATCCACAACGCCACCGCCGCAAAAAGGCCGATCAGGGCAAACGGAATCCACACCGCATACTGCGGGTTGTAGGTGTCCCACAGCAGCCGGGTGGCCGCCACGGAGTCGAGTCCCGTCACTTCCTGCAACTTTTGCATCGCCGCCGTGCGTGGCACCCCGAGGGCGCCTTCGAGGGACGCCACGTCGCCGTTCCACCCCCGGCCCTGGCCAAACGGCGTGTGCTCCGCGAGGTAGCGCAACGCGAGCACGGCCTTTTCGCCAAATTGGCCGTAAACATAACCCGCGATCTTTGAACCGGCATAAACGCCAACCCCGACCGGGATGTTCACGTAGCCGAGGTAAAGCCCCTTTTTCCCGGGCGGGGCGATCAGGGCAAGGTACTCGCTTTTCTTCGGCCCCGTGGCCATTTCGCCCAGGGAAAAAAAGAGGATGCCCAGCACCAGGACCCAGGCGCTCGTCGTGAAACCCGCGACGAGCACGCCGATCGTCGCCAGGATCATGCCAAACAGCATGGCCACCAGCGCGCGGGCGATCGCCACCCGCTGCTGCTGTCCGCCGGAGAGCTGCGAC
>CAZAOI010000099.1:0-11399 GCA_964486705.1 uncultured Oleiharenicola sp.
GTCCTCGACCAGTTCATCGCCAGCGGCGAATCAAAATGGCAGCGCTGCAGCGGCCTCACCATGCTCCTGCCCCACGGCTACGAGGGTCAGGGCCCGGAGCACTCCTCCGCGCGACTCGAACGCTTCCTTCAAGGCTGTGCCGAGAACAACATCCAGGTCGCCAACCTCACGACCCCGGCGCAGCTCTTTCACGCCCTGCGCCGGCAGACGAAGCGCGATTTCAAAAAGCCGCTCGTCATCATGTCGCCCAAGTCCCTGTTGCGCCACCCGGCCGCGGTCTCGCGCCTCGCCGACTTCACCGCCGGGGCCTTCCAGGAAATCATCGCCGATCCCGCGGCGCCCACCAAGGTCGAGCGAGTCATTCTCTGCTCCGGCAAGGTCTATTACGACCTCTGCGACTACCGCGAGAAGCACAAGATGGAAAACACGGCCCTCGTCCGGGTCGAACAGCTTTATCCCCTGCATCGCGACCAGCTCTCCCGAATCTCCGACGCCTCCGGCCACAACGCCCGCTTGATCTGGTGCCAGGAAGAGCCGCAGAACATGGGGGCCTGGAGTTTTCTGGCGCCGCAGTTGGAAGAGATTTTCGGCCGCAAGGCCACCTTCGCCGGCCGCGATGCCGCCGCCTCCCCGGCGGTCGGCCTGCTGGCCTTGCACCGCATGCAGCTCGCCTCTTTTCTTCAGAAGGCGTTCACCCTTTAACCCAACTCCGCCCGGCATTTCGGGCGAAGCAAAGTCACCGGGCCGCCGGCGACCGAATCAGCTCCTCCCCCCCCCACCCTCACATTTCTTACCATGACAATTGAAGTCAAAATTCCTCCGATGGGCGAATCGATCACCTCTGGCGTCCTCGCCAAATGGCACGTCCAAGACGGTGACCTCGTGAAAAAAGATCAGCCGCTCTTCGAACTCGAGACGGACAAGATCACCTCGGAAGGCACGGCCGAGGTCGCCGGCCGGATTAAGTTCGCCGTGGTCGCCGGCACCGAAGTGAAGATCGGCCAAGTCGTCGCCAGCATCGACGACACCGCCGCCGCGGGTGGCGCAGCTCCCGTCGGCGCGCCCACCGCCCCTGTGGGAGCGAGCTTGCTCGCAACAGACACGCCCGCATCACCCGCCGTCCGCCGCCTCGCCGCCGAAACCGGCATCGATCCCGCCAGCGTCGCCGGCTCCGGCAAAGCCGGGCGGGTAACCAAGGGCGACATGCTGGCCGCGACCGAAGCCAAGCCCGCGGCCGCCCTGCCAACCGTCGCGCCGGCGGCTCCGAAGCCGGCGGCCGCACCCGTGGCGACCGGCGAGCGCCAGACGCGCAAGAAAATGTCCCCGCTGCGCCAGAAAATCGCCCAGCGGCTGGTGCAAGCCCAGCACGCCGCCGCCATGCTCACGACCTTCAACGAGGCCGACATGTCCGCCATCATGGCGTTGCGCGCGAAGTATCAGGACGATTTCGTGAAGAAGAACGGCGTGAAGCTCGGCTTCATGTCCTTCTTCGTGAAAGCGGTCGTCAACGCCCTCAAGGAAGTCCCCGGCATCAACGCCCAGATCGACGGCGACACCGTCATCCTCAACCACTATTTCGACATCGGCGTCGCCGTCTCCACCGACCGCGGCCTGATCGTTCCCGTCATCCGCGACTGCGACAAGAAAAGCATGGCCGAGATCGAGCGCGACATCGCCGACGCCGCCAAGAAGGCGCGCGAGGGCAAGCTCACGCTCCCCGAGATCGAGGGCGGCGTCTTCACCATCACCAACGGCGGGGTCTTCGGCTCGCTGCTCGCGACGCCGATCATCAACGCCCCGCAGAGCGCCATCCTCGGGATGCACGCGATCAAAGACCGTCCGATCGCGCTCAACGGCCAGGTCGTCATCCGTCCGATGATGTACCTCGCGCTCAGCTACGACCACCGCCTCGTCGACGGCAAGGAGTCGGTCACCTTCCTCGTCGCGGTCAAAAATGCCCTCGAGGAACCGGCCCGCCTCGTCATCGGGGCGTGAGCGGCTGCGCCGGGTTGAAAGTTGGAAGTTGAAGGTTGAAAGACCGACCAGCTCTCCGGCCTTCAACTTTCATCCTTCAACTTTCAACTCTCATGGACTCCTTCGACCTCATCATCATCGGCGGCGGCCCGGGCGGCTACGTGTGCGCCTTCCGCGCCCAGCAGCTCGGCCTGAAGGTCGCGCTGATCGAAAAACGCGCCACCCTCGGCGGCACGTGCCTCAACATCGGCTGCATTCCCAGCAAGGCGCTGCTGCACATGAGCGAACACTTTGCCTGGGCGAAACACCACGCCGCCGAGTCCGGCATCAAACTGGGCTCCGTCGAGATGGACGTTGCCACCATGCTCAAGAAAAAAGACGCCGTCGTCACCAAGCTCGTCGGCGGCGTCGGCCTGCTCGCCAAAGGCCGCAAGATCCCGACCTTCACGGGCACCGCTTCGTTCACGAGTCCGACGACCGTCAAGGTGGAGCCCGTGGACCCCAACGGACTTTCTCTCGAGCTCACGGCGAAAAACTTTGTCATCGCCACCGGCTCCGCGCCGGTGGAACTGCCGTTCATGAAATTTGACGGCGAGACGATTGTCTCGAGCGACCACGCGATCGCCTTCAAGGAGGTCCCGAAGAAGCTTGTCGTGGTCGGCGGCGGCGCCATCGGCCTCGAGCTCGGCTCCGTCTGGTCGCGCCTCGGCAGCGAAGTGACCGTCGTGGAGTTCCTGCCAAAAATCGTCGCCACCTTCGACGACGACATCGTCCGCAGCTTCACGCGCATTCTTCAAAAGCAGGGCCTGAAGATCGAGGTTGGCGCGAAGGTCACCGGCTTCGCCGACGGCATTCTCACCGCCGTGCGCGGTGAAGAAAAACTCTCCTTTCCCGCCGACAAGGTCCTCGTCGCCGTCGGTCGCCGCCCGTTTACGGACAGCCTGGGCCTCGACCGGGCCGGCGTGTTGCTCGACGACAAACGACGGGTGCAGGTTGACGCCCACCTCAAGACCAACGTGCCCGGCATCTGGGCGATCGGCGATGTCGTCGCCGGCCCGATGCTCGCGCACAAGGCGGAGGAGGACGGGGTCGCCGTCGCGGAGTGGATCGCGGGCAAGGCCGGCCATGTGAACTGGGATCTCGTGCCGGCGGTTGTCTATACCGAGCCGGAAGTGGCCTCGGTCGGGCTGGGCGAGGAGGCCGCGAAAGCCGCCGGGCGCACCGTCAATGTCGGCAAGTTCAACTTCGCCGCCAACGGCCGCGCCATCGCCGCCGACACCACCGACGGTTTCGTCAAGATCATCGCCGACGCCAAGACCGACCGGATTCTCGGCGCCCAGATTCTCGGCCATGGGGCCGGGGAACTGATCAGCGAGATCGTCACGCACCTGGAATACGGCGGCAGCGCCGAGGACCTGGGCCGCACGATCCACGCCCACCCGACGATGAGCGAGGCGATCAAGGAAGCCGGGCTGGCCGTCAGCAAGAGTGCCATCCACGGACTCTGACCAAGCCGCACCGGCTTCACCTCCCGCCGCGCCCCACCCGCGCGGCTTTTTTCCATGCCCCAGCCCCACCACCGCCGTGCCGTCATCCTGATGCTGCTCTCGGCCGCGTGTTTTACCGCCAACGTGCTGCTCGTACGGGCGCTTGGCGCCATGAACGCGGCCAACATCTGGCTGGTCTCGTCCACGCGTTTCGTGGTCGGCCTGGGTTTGATCGGAGTTGTCTATCGGCGGGAATTTCAGCCGAATCATCTTTTCCGGAGCAGCAAACTGATCCAGCGGGGGCTCGTCGGTGGCGCCGGCGTATACCTCACCTACCTGACGGTCGTGAAACTCGGCGCCGGCCGCGCCATCTTCATCGGCAACACCTACGTCATCTGGGGCGCCTTGCTTGCCGCCTGGATGCTCAAGGAAAAACTGCGCTCGTCCGTGATCGTGGGCGGCGCGGCGGCCCTGGCCGGCATCGGGTTGCTGACAAATGTATTCTCAAACGAAGCCCACCCGGGCCTCTACGATGCGCTCGCCGTGGTCGCCGCGCTGCTCTCGGCCCACGTGGTCGTCACAATCCGCCAGCTGCACGACACCGAACACACCTCGACGATCTTCGCCGCGCAATGTGTCTACGGCCTGCTCCTCTGTTCCGTCCCCGCGGTCCTGACCTACCAGCCGCTGTCCGCCGGAGCCTGGGCGGTGATGCTGGTCGCCAGCGTGGCCGCCGGCGCCGGCCAGTTGACGATGACCCGGGCTTTCCGCGACCTGCCCGTGGCGGAAGGATCACTGATCCAGATGCTCGTGCCCCTCGGCATCGCGGTCGGCGGCATGGTGTTTTTTCACGAGCACTTTGCGTTGCACGAGGCTTTCGGCGCCGCGCTGATTCTCGGTGGCACAGCCTACACCGCGGTCCGCAGTGCCACGACGGCCAACGCCGAGGCGGAATAGCCAGACCGATTCTCTTGGCGGAGCCGGACGTTGGGTTTAATGCTCTGGGACCGGTTTGGTCTCGAGCACTTGCACCCGGCCGCTCGCGAGATCGTAGCGGGCGGCCAACACCAGCAGATGTCCGGCCTCCACGGCTTTGATTAGAATCGGCGGGCAATGACGCAGTTCTTCCGCCACGAGCCGCGCATTCGCGATGACACTGTTGTCCATCAGGTCGCCGGACAGTTCGCGGGCCTGCGTCACGGCGGGCGCGATCGCTTCAACAATACTCGCGATATGACCAGGCGCGTGGCCCCCGGCGACCGCCGCGGCCACGGCCCCACACTTGGTATGACCGACGACCAGGACCAGGCCGACACCGAGATGCTCCACGGCGTATTCCAAGCTGCCCAGCATGTGGTCATCGAGAATATTGCCGGCGTTGCGCAGGACAAAAAGATCCCCCAAGCCTTGGTCAAAATACAATTCCGGGGCCACCCGCGAGTCGGCACACGTCAAGATGATCGCGAACGGTTTCTGTCCCTGCGCCAGCTCGGCGCGGCGTTTCGGGGATTGATCCGGGTGGATCGGCTTGCCGGAAACAAACCGCGCATTGCCGGCCAGCAGAATCTGCAGGGCGGCCTCCGCCCGCACTGCCGGGGCGGTCCCGCCGGCGAACAACGATCCGCCGCCGAGGGCGAAAGCGGCCAAGAGAACAGAGCAACCGGAGGATCTCATGCAAGAAGAAGGTGAATCGAAGACATCGACACACCGGCGACCGACCTGAGTTGAAGATTGCTTCCGCCGGCCGATATTTAGCCGGACTCGCCCGCGGAAGGCATTTGCCCGGGCGAATTAGACCAATTGTCGTGAGCATTTGGATTCCTGGTGGGAGGGCGCGATCGGGACGAGTGCAGGAGCCCTCGGCTGCGGGGCACGCCGTCTGGACATTCGTGGACGATCCGGCGGTCCCTCCCTCCGGGAAGTCCAGAACTCCTGCGTAATTGATGTTCGCCGAGGCGACGTTCGGCTCTTGCACTGCCCCCCGCGGTCGGCTTCCTGAATCGACGTGAAAAAACTCATCCTCTGGGACATCGACGGCACCCTGATTGTCAGCGGGCGCGCCGGGATTTTTGCCCTCGGCCAGGCCTTTTGGAAATTGCACCGCCGCGAACCGGACTTTGCCAAAATCGAAGTGTCGGGTCGCACCGACAAATGGATCGCGCAGCAAATCCTAGAGCAGCACGGCTTGGTCGCTTCCCCGGAAAACATCCATGCGCTGCTCGAAGCCTATTTGGAAATGCTACCGGGGGAACTTTCCGCCCGGCCCGGACGCGTGCTGCCGGGCATCAAGGTGCTGCTCGATCTCTTCCATCAGCGCGCGGATGTCGCCCAAGGCTTGCTCACCGGCAACCTGCAGCACGGCGCCCGGCTCAAGCTCGAGCACTACCAAGTCTGGCACTACTTCGCCTTCGGCGCCTTCGGCAACGACAGTCCGCTGCGCAACGAACTCGGCCCGCATGCGCTGCGCCGGGCGCGGGAGAAACACGCCGTGGAATTTGCCCCGGCGAACACGTTTGTCATCGGCGACACGCCGCACGACATCGCCTGCGGCCAGGCGATTGGCGCGAACACCATCGGCGTCGCGACGGGAGGATTCAGCGTGGCCGAATTAACGGCGCACAAACCGACGGCGGTGTTTGCGGATTTTGCCGACCCCGCGGCGCTGCTGCGGGTGATCGACGGCGGGAAGCCAACGACTACTTGAGCACTTCCACCGCCGTCACCAACCCGGCACGAAATTCAACGCGGATTTTCTCCTCGGGATCGTAGCCCCCGGTCGACATCCCCACGCCCACCGCCGTGCCACTGTGGTAGCCGCCACTGCCGACGCCGACCCCGAAACTGAAACGCGGCGTGTTATCGTGGTAGCCCCACACTTCGGTATCACCCGCCTCGGTCTTGCGCACGAAGCTCCGGTTTGGTTTGCCGAGGGCCATCCGGACCATCTCCGGGGTGAAGCCGACATCCACCTGGCCGGCCCGGATTTTCTGCTGCACCGCCGCGGGATATTGGGCGAACGCCGCCTGCCCGGCGGAGATGCGGGAGTCCGGAGTCGAGCAAGCCGAGAAGAAGCCGAGCGAAAGGCTAACAAGGAGAAAGGTGATTAGGCGCATGGAGGTATTTTGTTTGCTGAAAATCAGTGTGACCGAAATAACGACACCCGCAACCTTTGCTGGTTCGCTGCCCCTCTCTCCTTTATGAAAAACTTCACGATCGCCATTGGTTCGGATCACGCCGGGTTCAACTACAAGGAAAAGATCAAAGCCATGCTGCTCGCGGAGGGCCATACGGTCCGCGATCACGGGACGAACTCCGAGGCCCCGTGCGACTACCCTGATTTCATCCGGCCGGTCGCCGAGGCCGTGGCGCGGGGTGAGGCCGAACGGGGCATCGTGCTCGGCGGTTCCGGCAACGGTGAGGCGATCGTGGCTAATCGCGTCAAGGGCGTCCGATGCGGCCTTTGCTGGAATGAACAGGTCGCCATCTGGAATCGTTCCCATAACGATGGAAATTGTCTGTCGCTCGGGCAACGCACCGTCACCGAAGAAGACGCCCTAAAGATCGTCCGAGTCTGGCTTGCAACCGCCTTTGAGGGCGGACGGCATCTCGCTCGTATTCAGAAAATCGATCCGGCACAGTAAGTTAAGATTAATCTCGGTGAATTATTAGAATCATTTTGACATATGATTATATATCGTCAAATCAATTGTCCATGGGCACAAGGCATCGCGGGTCGATCGAAGAGATAAATGCGCTTAACGCATTTATCAAATTGGAGCGCGCGGCGGAGTCGGTTTCGGTGCGGATCCATGCGGTTCTGCCGGACGGATTGACCGTCACACAGTTTGGCGTGCTGGAAGCACTCCATCACATCGGGCCGCTATGCCAAAGCGAGCTGGCGGAGAAGTTGCTCAAGAGCGGCGGCAATCTCACCCTCGTCGTAGATAACCTCGAGAAAGCGGGCTATGTCCTGCGCGAGCGCGACCCGGCCGACCGCCGTTTCGTCATGGTCAAACTGACCGAAAAAGGCCAGGCATTCATCGCGACTCTGTTTCCCAAGGTTGTCGCCAACGTGACTCGGGAAATGAGCGCCTTGTCCTCGACGGAATTGGCTGATCTAGGCCGTCTTTGCAAAAAGATCGGCGTCCGTTAGAATATTTTTTTGACCTATACTTCAACGTCAAATCTTCACGATGAAATCCCCCGTTAGCGGTCTACACCACATCACGGCGATCGCATCCGATCCCCGGCAGAACCTCGATTTCTACACGCGGGTGCTTGGTCTGCGCTTCGTTAAGAAGTCCGTAAACCAGGACGATCCCGGCACCTACCATCTCTATTACGGGGACTATGCCGCTTCGCCGGGAACGATCCTGACCTTTTTTCCATGGAGCAACCTGCCCCGCGGGCGCCCGGGGCTCGGCCAATCTTATGCCACGGCCTTCTCCCTTGCGGCGGGCGCGTTGCCGTTTTGGCAGGAGCGCTTGGCCCGGCTTAATGTGCCGCAGAATCCCATCGAGACCCGGTTCGACGATGAGGTGCTCACTCTCTTCGATCCGGACGGCATGCGACTGGAGTTGGTGGCGACCGGCGAACCGGATCTCCGTCCGCCGGCACCGTCGAATGACGTCCCGGCCGCTAACGGTCTTCGCGGCTTCCATGGCACCACGCTGGCCCTGCGCGACGCCAAACCAACCGCCGCGTTGCTTTCTGAAACGATGGGATTTGCTCCCGGCAAACAGTCCGGACACCGGGCGCGTTACGCCGCCGGGCCGGGCGGTCCCGGAACCTACGTCGACCTGCTGACCGATCCCACCCTGCCGCGGGGCCTGGCCGGGGCCGGCACGATTCATCATGTGGCCTTTCGCGTGCCCGATGACGCCGCCCAACTCTCCTCCCACCGCCTCCTGGCCGCGCGCGGATTGCAAGTGAGCCCGGTCATCGATCGCGCCTATTTCAAATCCATTTATTATCGCGAGCCGGGCGGCGTGCTTTTCGAGATCGCGACTGACCAACCGGGTTTTGCCATCGACGAACCGGTGGCAAGCCTTGGTTCACTGCTCTCACTTCCTCCGCGACTGGAGCCGCACCGGGCGGCCATCGCGGCCGCCTTGCCCAAACTCGATTAAACATGCCCGCGCTTGCTTACACCCACCGGTTCGAGCCGGGCACCGATCCGTCCGCCCCGCCCGTCCTGTTGCTGCACGGGACCGGCGGTGATGAGAGCGACCTCCTGCCACTCGGCCGCCAACTTTGTCCGGGCGCGGCCTTGCTCAGCCCGAGGGGCGATATGCTCGAGCGCGGGATGCCGCGATTTTTCAGCCGCCTGGCCGAGGGAGTCTTCGATCTGGCCGAGGTCGAGCGCCGGACGCACGCCCTCGCCGACTTTATCGCCGCTGCGGCCGGGCACTATCGCTTCGAGCAGGGCCAACTGCTCGCGGTCGGTTTTTCCAACGGAGCGAATATCGCCGCGTCGGTGCTCTTGCTGCGGCCAGAATCCATCGCCACCGCCATTCTCCTGCGGCCGATGGTGGTGCTCCAACCCGCCGCCATCCCCGCCCTGGCCGGCAAACGTCTGCTGATTTCCTCGGGCCGGCAGGATTCAATTGTCCCTGGAGACCATCCCGGGCGGCTGGCTGAAATGTTCCGCCGGGCCGGCGCTGAAGTCGCTTTGCAAGTTCACCCCGCCGGGCATGCCCTCGTGTCCGCCGACCTCTCCGCGGCCCGCGATTTTCTAGCCGGGTGAGCAACCGGTCGGGCCGGCCGCAATTCCTCCCGGCACCCCGGGGGCTAAATCATCGCCGACAAACTTTTTCCTCGAAGCCGTCGCGGCCCGACGGCACCGTGGACGAAATGAACTTCCCCTCCACCCCTGCTCTTTTCCAACAGCGGGACATCCCGCTGGCGGATCTGGGCAAGTCTGAGAGCCTGCTTCTGACCTACGCGTGGATGCAACTCGCCCGTTCGGGCGACAACCGCATCCTCGACCTCTTCCGGCAGGGCCTGATCCGCGGCACCGTCACGGGCGGCCAAGGCAACGAAGCCCTGATCGTGCCGCTCGCGTTGTTGGCCGACAAAGCGCTGGATGTGATTTGCTTTTCCCACCGCGATTTTGGCGGCCACCTCATCTGGAGCGGGCACTTCGGCGACCACCTGTGCCAGTATTTCGCGAACAGCGGCAGCCCGACCAAGGGGCGCGAGGGCAACATCCATCACGGCGATCCGCAAACCCGCAGCCTGCCGATGATCTCCCACCTCGGCATCATGCTGTCGAATGTCATCGGCAGCACCGACTCGCAGCGGCGGCTGGGCCGGCCGGCGGTGGGTTTCACCTTCTTCGGCGACGGTTCCTCCAGCACCGGCGACATTCACGAGTCCCTGAATCTCGCCGCGGTGCTTTCGGTCCCGGTGGTCTTCGTGATCGAGAACAACCAGTACGCCTATTCGACGCCCGTCTGCGAACAGTTCGTGGCGCCGAATCTGTTTGAGCGCGCCAAGGGCTACGGCATGGCCGGCTTCGCGATGGACTGCAGCGATCCGGCCCACGTGCTCAAGACCCTCGGGGCCGCGATCGACCACGCGCGCCAGACCTGCAGTCCCGTGCTGATCGAGGCCCATACCTTCCGCCTGCGGGGCCACGCCGCCTACGACACCTGCGACTACATGAAGCCCGGCGAAGCCGATGCGATTCTCGCCCAGGATCCGCTGCCGAAATTCCGCGCCCGCCTCGCCGCCGACGGCCACGGTTCCCGGCTCGCCGCAATCGACGCCGAGGTGCACGAATTTGTCGAGGCCACGATCAAGGCCGCAATCGCACTCCCCCCGATCAGCCCGGAGGGCATGGCGGAGGAACTCTTTGCCCCGCCCGCCCCGCCGCTGCCTTGGCACCCCACCCCGGCCGCGCCGGAAGACCTGACGATGGCGCACGCCCTCAACCTCGGGCTGCGGAAAATCCTGACCGAGCGCCCCGAGTCGATCGTGCTCGGCCAGGACATCGGCACCTACGGCGGCGCGTTCAAAGTCACCGAAAAATTGGTCGACGAATTCGGCCGCCCGCGCGTCTTCAGCACGCCGTTGTGCGAGTCGGCCAGCACGGGCTACGCCCTCGGCCTGGCCGTCAACGGCCACCGGGCGATCGAGGAATTCCAGTTCGCCGACTTCGCGACCGACGCCACGACGCAAATCGTGCTCAACGCCGCAACCTATCACTTTCGCGCCGGCCAGAAATGTCCGGTCGTCTTCCGCTTTCCCTGTGGCGGCGGCCTGACCTTTGGTTCGTTTCACTCGCAGGAACTCGAGTCGGCCTACCTCTCCTTCCCCGGCCTCAAGGCGCTTTACCCGAGCAACCCGCAGGACGCGTTCAACGCCTTGCTCGCCGCTTATGAGGACGACAATCCGGTGATTCTCTTTGAGCACAAAGCGCTTTATCGCCGCGGCAAGCACGCCGTGAAATGGGACCCGAACTACCGCGACATCTGGCAGCCCAAGAAGCTCCGCTCCGGCGACTATGCGACCATCATCACCTACGGCGAAATGGTGCTGCTGACCGGGGAAGCCTGTGCGTATTTCGAGGAGGAATACGAAACGACCTTTGATCTTTTCGATCTGCGCGCCCTGGCCCCGCTCAAGCTCGACGCCATCAAGGAATCCGTGGCCCGCACCGGTCGCCTCGTCATTGTGCACGAAGGCCGCCGCACCCATGGTTTCGGCGCCGAGCTGGTCGCCCGGCTGGCCGAGGAACATTTCGGCCAGCTCAAGGCCGCGCCGCTGCGCATCGCCGCGCTCGACCTGCCGGTGCCCTTCGCTCCCGAACTCGAGGCCGTCTATCGTCCGACCAAGGACAAGATCGTGGACGCCATCGCAGCTTGGATGGGCTAGGGCGTGTATTCAAACCCGATTCACCCATTGAAAATCGCACGCAAGTTTCGAGCGCTAGCT
>CAZAOI010000100.1:0-11386 GCA_964486705.1 uncultured Oleiharenicola sp.
TATCAGGCAGTCCAAACTGCCCGCATCCCTTTTTGAACACCCCGGACCCGAATCCGAAGAAAGTTTCTGTCCCGGTGCCATCGGCTGCCGTGAAGCGACGGAAGCCCACTGCCAGGACCGTGAAGCTCAATCTGGATGAGACGGAACTTGCACTGCATGCCGCTATTTTCGCGGCTGCGGCTTGTGACCTTGGCCGATGAAGCACCCGGGAGTGTTTTCAAACCCTGAAAGGTGACCACGAAAAGGATTCCGCCGTTGGCGAAACCCCATTAGTGGTAGCCTGTCTCGACTTTGGTCGGCTTGGCGAGGCCTCAACGCAATTCAGGATGTCCGTTTGCAAGCCAGCGTGCTGGGGTCAGCTCGCTCCACCTCGAACTGCGTGATCCCGCCCTAACGCTTGAAGCTGAGATTCACCGGCTGGCCGGGCTGGATCTCGATGACGCCGTCCTTGTCTTTCGCTGGGACGGCGAAACCGGCCTGCGCGAGGCTGGCGGTATGCAGGAGGATGCGGATCTTTTTATCGGCGCGGGTGACGGGTTGCACCTGCAGATTTGCGGTCTTGCCATCGGCGGAGACGATGAGGGCGAGCGTCACGGTGCCGGCGCCGGTGCGCCAGCCGTCGAGGCGGTTGACCGCGCCGGGCTTCAACCACTCGACGGGCACGCTGCCGAGCAGGTGCAGCGTGCCGAGGCGGTCGTAGGCGAGCATGGCGGCCGGCAAATGGCCCATCATCGCGGCGGCGAAGTTATGCGGCTGGTCGCCGGCGAGCTTCAGCGGCTGGCCGACGAGGGTCTGCTCCTCGACCCAGGTGCCGACGGGGGAGGCGTGGTTCGCGCCGGCGTAGAGGATGTCCGCGACCTTCTCCGGGCGGCCGAGGAGGAGATGCTGGAACGCATAAAAGAATCCCATGCCCGCCCAGTTGCCGCCGGGCAGCCAGCCCATGCTGACAGGCAGACCCTGCTGTTCGACCGACTCCAGGAGTGCGAGCGAGCCCTGGACCAGCTCGTGGTCGGACGGAAGCCAGCCTTCGCCGTTGAGGTGGGCGTCCATGAAGGCCCATTGGGTGAGTTGGGGTATGGAATCCTCGCCCTTGAGGCCGACGCGCACGGGCAGATAGAGGTTGCCGTGAGCGTCGCGGCGCTGGTCGCGCTGACGGTTCTGGTCAAAAGCGGCGAGGAAATCGTCGGCGAGCCGGCGGAATTCCCCGGCCTCCTTGGTGTGGCCGAGCTTGAGCGCCAGCCGCTCGGCGGCGCGGAGACCGGTGATCGTGCAGTAAACCGAGGAATATTCGGAACCGATGTCGAGGATGCCGCCGTCGCTGAAGCCGGGCGGCAGCATGCCGTAATAGGCGGTGCCGGGGTGCTGGAGCGTCTCCTCGCGGAGCCCGCGGATGCCGGAAACGCCGAGGACGATCTTCGGCCAATTCTTCTCGGCATAGCTCCAATCGCCTGAGATCTCGGCCTCGCGGACGACGCCCCAAATGGTCTCGGCCGTGGCGCGGAAAATTTTCTGCGGGTGGAGTTCGTCAACAATGCCGTTGGGCTGCTGGTGGGCGAAGAGGGCATCGAGCGTCTCGCGCGCGGATCGCGAATCGCCGAGATGCGAGGCGAGATTGGTGATATAAACGGCATCGCCGGCCCAGAGACCGCGATAGAGCGTGAAGCTGGCGTTGAACTGCGTGTGCCCGTTGATGGTCTCGCGGGCCTGGTAGAGTGTGCGTAGCGAGGCGTCGATCATCCCCTGGATGGCGGGATCGCCAACGCTGATGCGGTCGAACGGGATCGCGAACGTGCCCCAACGCCGGCGGGTCTCGGCGAGGGCTACGGCGACGGGAACCGCTCGTGCCGAGGCGACCTCGGCGGGGCCGGCCTGGCCGGAGAAGACCCACGCGGACACCTCGCGGGTGCCGGCAGGGAAGGTGGCTTTCCAGCCTTGCTCCGTGCGGTTCAGCGCGGTGAACGCCGGTTGCGTGGCGAGGAAGGGGCGGCCTTCAAAGGTGACGGTGCCGTCGGGTCCGGCGACGAGCGGGCGTTTGGTCTTGATGAAAAGCGCTGGGGCGAGGACGCCGGCGTACCGGGCGTGCACAAGGTCGGTGCGCGCAGGCTGGCGGTCCAATTCCCGACCACAGGCGATGCGGAGCTCGGCGCGGTCTTTGGCCGCGAGCGAGCCGGCGATCAGTTCCTCGCGGTTGAGTGCCGTGCCGGGGGGATAGACGGCGATGGTGGCGAGGGTGGAGTTCGGGTCGTGGCCCTGGGGGGCAAAGACACGGAGATTGATCCAGCCATCGCCATTCTGGTCCCGGGCATCAAAGAGAAAGACCTGCGGCGCGTGATGCGGAGCGTTCAGGGCAAGGTCGACCGCCAGGGTGGCGGCACCCTCGACCTCCATGGTGGCGGTGCGCTGGAAGAGGTATTTCTTGTAGCTCTCACAGAACCCAAGCATGAGGCGCTTCGCGGCACCGTCTGGGACCCGGATGCGGTAGGCGACCGGGCGGTTGTTGCCCCAGGCGACGTGGCGGAATTCGGGCGAGACGCCGTCCGCCGGTTGGGCCCAGTGCGGGACGCCACTGATGCCGTCCAGCCGCTCATAGTCCGGCGTGCGGCCGTCGGACACCGCGGGGGCGGCGGGGGCCAGGCTGAGGGTGGTGAGCTCGACCGTATCGGTGCCCCGGCGCAGGCGGGAGCGCATGACGGGGACGCGCGGGCTGTCGACAAAGGTCTGCGCGACGAACTCGAGCGGCGCGCCCTCCGCGCCGAGTTCGACGACCGTCAGGCCCTGCACGTAGGGACCGGGGCCGAAGTCAAAGAGGAGGGCACCGCGCTCGTTGGCCATCGGCTTGTGCCAGTCGCCGGGAATGCCCAGGGGCTGGTGCCAGGTCGGCATACCATAGCGCAGGTCGACAACGCGGTCCGCAGCGCCGAGGGCACAGAATGCAGCCAAGAACAGAGCGGACACGCGGGGCAGCGGGGGAACCATGAGATAAGGATTGGCCGCGGCGCGGCCTGGGCAAATTGAATGTTTATGAAAATTTGGCCGGCGAACCGATCCAACGAACTTTTTAAAGCAAATGCGCGGAGACGCAAAGAAACCGGGGATGTTTCGCCGCTTTGCGTTGAATGCCCGAAATGCCCATCCGGAGCGTTGTGACAAAACGAAAATCTGTTCTTCTCGATCGATCCTATGCAATTTTTTCGACGGCTGACCTGCTTCCTGGCCCTTTCACTGTTCTCGTTTGCCGCCTCGCCGTCCGTCCTCGTCTGCGGCGGGAACATGATGAATGGAAACCATTTTGCCGATGTCGCCCTCCCGGCGCTGCGCACGCACTATGCCGGCTGTAAAAACATCGTGTTGGTGTTGCATGCCACGCTGCCTGCCGACCGCGACCGGATGGAACAGCGCCTGCAGGAAGCCTTCGCCCACATCAACGGCGCCAAGGCCCGGTCGCTGCACCGGCTTGATGCCGCGGGCCAGCGGGCGCTGATCGAGAGCGCGGACGGCATCTTCATCGGCGGCGGCGAGACGTTTGTCCTCCTCGGTGAGTTATACCGCACGGGGCAGTTGGAACTCATCCGGTCCCGGGTACTCGCCGGGGTGCCCTACGGCGGCTCGAGTGCCGGGGCCAACGTCGCCGGCCTGCTCATCGGCACAACGAACGATTTCCCTGTCGCGGAGATCCCGAGCCGCCAGGCGCTCGGCGTTTTCCCGGCGGTCATCAACCCGCACCATCCGACGCCGGAAACAAAGCCGGAATTCGACGGTCGCGCGGGCAAAATCGAAATCTACCTGCAGTTCAATCCGACCGAGACCGTGCTCGGGATCGGGGAAAAGTCGGCCGTGCGGCTGCACGATGGCCGCGCAACACTCGAGTGCGGGCAGGCTTGGCTCTATCGCGCCGACGGCGTGCGCGCGCTGGCGGTCGGCGAACCGGTGCGGGAGCTGGCCGGGCCGAAATCGTAGGTCAGTGTCCACTCGCGCGACTCCCCGGGGGCGAGGTCGAGGGCGAGGAACGGTTCCAGCGAGAGCGTGTGGCCGTTGGCCCAGAGCACGCACTTGAACGGGGCGAAGTCGGTCGCAAACTCCACCCGGGAGAGCCGGGGGTGCGAGAGCGTGGCGGTGAAGACCCGACCGGCGGGCAGCAGCAGGGGTTCCAGATGACCGTCGTCGGCACCGGCGAAAGGGCGACGGAAACTGATTTCGCGGCCGGAGAGAAGGTACCCCGGGTTTTCTGCCAGCTGAGTTTCGGCCGGCACGGTGAGAGCGAGTCGTCCGTCGTCTTGCAGGGCGAAGAACGGATGGGCGAACCACTCGAGCACGAGTGGAGTCGCGCCGTAGTTGGTGAGTCGCGAGATGGATCGCACTTGGCGCCCGTGCAATTCGACCCGGCGCTCCAGGGCGTAGGACCAACCGGCGGCGCTTTGCGCCGTGCGAAAGACCAGGCGATCGGCCTGCCGCTCCATTTGCCAGGTGCAGGGCTCGGTGACGATGATCCCGCCCGCGGCATTGCGGCCAAGGACACCGGAGCCGGGCGCGAGGCCGACTGCGCCGTGCCATAGCAGCGGTTGACCGGTGGTGGTGCTGTGCCGGAATGATTCGGGCAATCCCTGTCCGTTGTGCGGCAGGGGCGTGGGCTTGGGCCATTCGGGACCAGTGAGGAGGGCGCCAACATTTGGGTCGTGCACCTGCCAGATGTACCCGCCCGAGCAGAAACGCGGGCCGAAGCGCGCGTGCTCGGCGGCGGGGTCGAGCAGGTCGACGGTGAGCTCGGTATTCGCGAGATGGAGCACGGGCTCAGCGGAGGCGCATGACGCGCAGGGTGGTGTTCACACCGTCGACGATCAGGGTGAACTGACCATTCGGCCGGGCCTGAATTTCGATGTCCTTGCCGACCAGTTCATAGGTGATGGTTTCGAAACCTTCCCACACTTGGCCGTTGTCCAGTTTGAAGCGGTTGGGGGATTCCCACTTCAGCACCTTGGCTTGCAGCGGCGGCAGCGAGCGCCATTCACTTTCTTCGAAAAGGGGCAGGCCGAAGCGCTGGAGCAGGCCTTTTTTTTGCTCGGCGGTCACGGAGGTTGTCGTGGCGCGGGCGGTGACGAGTTCGGCCTGGAGCTGCGCCGTGGTGCCAGCCTGTTGGCGGATGAGGGCGGCATCAATTACGCCAATTTGGTCCGGCGACAGGCGATCCAGCCCGGCGCGCTGCCATTCGGCGGGAGTGAGGATGGCTTTGAGGCCGGGGAAGATTTCCGCGGCTGGACACGAGGCGGCCACCAGAACCAGGCTGGCGACGAGGAGTTCCCTCGGCAGGAGCAGGGCGGACAACAATGGGATTCGTTTCATAGGGGGAGTTTAGAGATGCAGGAAGCCATCGCCAGTGTTTTGCGCGGCGACGAGGCGAGCGAAGGCCCCGCCGCGGGCAATGAGGGTCTGGAAGTCACCTTCCTCGCTGACTCGGCCCGAATCGAGCACAATGATGCGGCTGGCATTGCGGATGGTGCTGAGGCGATGGGCGATGGTGATGACGGTGCGGCCGGCGGCCAACCGGTCGAGTGCTTCCTGAATCAGGCGCTCGCTTTCATAGTCGAGCGCGGAAGTGGCCTCATCAAGAATCAGGACCGGCGGATTGCGGAGGATAGCGCGGGCGATGGCGAGGCGCTGGCGCTGGCCGCCGGAAAGGGTCGCGCCGCGCTCGCCGACCAGAGTGGCGTAACCTTCGGGCAGGCGCGTTATGAATTCCTCGGCGTTGGCCTGCCGGGCGGCGGTGCGGATTTCGGCATCGGTGGCGTCCGCGCGGGCAAAACGCAGGTTGTCGCTGATCGAGCCCGAGAGCAGCAGGCTGTCCTGCAGCACGACCGCGAACTGGCGCCGGACCCAGCGCATGTCCCATTCGGCCTGCGGTACGCCGTCGATCAGGATGCGTCCGGCACCCGGGGCATAGAGACCGAGCAGCAAGTTGGCCAACGTGCTCTTGCCCGAGCCGGAGGGCCCGACAAAGGCGAGGTGTTCGCCGGGGCGGATGGAGAGGCTGATGCCATGGAGCACGTCCCGGCCGGGGGCGGTGGGGTACGCGAAAGTAACGTGGTCATACATGATGTCCCCGCTGATCCGGTCGGCGCGGCGCGTGCCTTTCCAGCCCTCGACATAGGCGGAGTCGAGCAGTTCCTTCATGCTGTGGTAGCTTTCACGGCCGATGAAGTATTGTTCGCTCAGACCGACGAAGGCCTGGATGGGGCCGAGGACGATGGGCAGGCCTGCCACAAAGGCGAACAGGGTGCCGTATGAAATCGTCCCGCGAATGGCGAGCAGGGCGCCGCCGGCCATGACGATGAGGGCGATGACCTGCGTGCTGACATACCAGAAGGTGCCGAAAATGGCGTTGAGATAACTTTGGTGCACGCGGTGGCGGGCAAAATCCAGGCTGCTCCGGTCCAGATCGGCCTCGGCCTGTTTTTCCTCGCCAAAACTGCGCACCAGGCGGAGCGCCGAGATGTATTCACTGGCGGTGCCGGTGAGTTTCTCCTGGGCCAGCCGGGCCGCATTGTTGCTGAGCTGGATGCGGGCGAAAAACTGGTACTTGGCAATGGCGTACGCGGGGATCACGAGTCCGAGAACCAGGGCCAGACGCCAGTTCAGCACCGCGAGAATCGCAAAAATACTCACGCCATAGAGCACATTGGGGAGAAACTGATTCAGGATGTTGTAGAGGAGAGCCTCCACCTTTTGCGTATCGAAGGCGTATTTGGAGAGCAGCCGGCCGGTTTTCTGCTGGTCGAGGTAGCCGAAACTGAGGAACTGCAGTTTGAAGAAAAGACGGCTGCGCATCTCCACCATCATCTGGGCCATCGCCTTCGCGATCTCATTGGCGCCCCAGACGGAAAAAACGTAGTGGAGGCCGAGGAGGAAGAGGAACAGTCCGCCCAGCTGGAGAATCACGGCCGAATCGCGCGCGGGCACGGCGACGTCGATCATGCGCTGGAAAAGCCACGGGCACGGCGCGACCGCGAGCGACCGCAGGAGGGCCAGGCCAAGCCCGCGCCAAAGCCGGTCGCGGCTGTTCCAGAGGTAGCCAGTGAGCGTACTCGAGGCGAGCGCCTCGGGGGCGAGGGCGGGAGGTTTCACCCGGGGCCGACCGGCTGACCCTTCGTGCGCTTGGGGGCGCGGTGGCCGTGCAGCGCGGTATAAAACGAATCACCGGGGCGGATCGAACCGCGCGCGACAATCTCGCCGGTAAAGGCCGATTTGTAGATGGCGGTCAGCAACTCCAGCGTCTGCCGGGCCTGATCGCCCGAGGTCAACGGGCGACGGTGCGCATCCATGTCCGTCACAAAGGCATTGAGCTGCGCCCCGTGGGACGAACTGATTTCTGGGGGAAAGTTCTGCCAGGCCTGCAGGAGGTTGTCGTCCTGCGCCGGCGGGACGGGCGTGAGCTTCCAGTTGTCGCGGGAATAGCTGTAGAGGTGGGTGAGTTCGAGGGTGGCGCGCTGGTAGTCGAGCCGCAGGTAGGTTTCCTGGCGGGGGCTGAGCGCGCTGTTCACGATGGAGCCGAGGGCCCCGTTGGCAAACCGCACGATCGCCATGGAAACATCCTCGACCTCGATGGCGCGGTCGAGGGTGCCCGCGGCGGCGCGGACGTCGGTCCAGTCGCCCATGAGATGAAGGAAGTGGTCCATCGCGTGGATGCCGAGGCCCATGGTCGGTCCGCCAAGCTCCGTGTTCCAGCGACCCCGCCACGGCACCGCATAGTAGGCGGTATCCCGGTACCACAGGGTATTGCAGACGCCAACGAGCGGGCGGCCGAGCTGGCCGTTGTCGGCCAGCCGGCGCACATGGGCAGTAGAAGAGCCAAAGCGCATCTGGAAAATGCAGGCGGTGTAGCAACCGGTGCTTTTTTCCGCCGCCTCGATCAGGTCGAGTTCGGCCAGCGAACCACAGAGGGGTTTTTCGCAGAGCACCCAGGCGCCGATCGCCATGGCGGCGATGCTCATCGACGCGTGCTCAGACGGCGGAGTAGCAATCAAGACGATATCGGGGCGCATCTCCCGCAGCATTGTGGCGTAGTCGGTGTAGGTGTGGGGGATCGCGTGGCGCCGGGCAAAGTCAGTGACCCGATCCTTTTCGATGTCCACGGCGGCATCGAGGCTAACGCGTCCCTGGGTGGACTCGACGGCGCGCACATGCGCCTCGCCAATGCTGCCAGTGCCAACGAGGACAGCGCGGTAAGTTTTCATGAGCGGATGGCGCGTTGGGTTGGAAGACACACGGTAAAGAGAGTGCGAGACACTGAGACAAACCAAGGGGATTGTGCGACAGGAATCATTCTGAAACTTAATGAAAATTAATCCCCGATGAAGTTGGAACGCGATCATCGAGGCTAGGAGACCTCTCGCCGTCGGCTCGAGTTCGTCCCGACCATGAAGCGTTTGGGCCCCAACCCGCCCAGTCCTCACTCGGCAGCTACAAATCCGGTCACACCACGCCGGCGAGCCGGAGGATCTTCTCGCCCGTCAGGCGTCGTTCCGGGGACAGCGTGTGCGGCGTGCGACCACCATGGAGTTTTGCTATTTCGGCAAAGCGCGCCTGCGTGGCCCGTACAAATTCCTCGACCGGTCGGGTCTCGCCGCAGAGGGCCATGATTTGCGGCAGCCAGTGGTGACCGTAGCGAACGTGGTTTTGCTCATCATTGCGGTCGAAGGCCAGCAGCGTGTCGGCCTCAAAATCGTTCAATTCGCGCACCCGATCCATGACGAGCGCCTTGGTGGGGAAACTCCCGGCCTCGAATTCCATCGTCATCATTGCGTAACGCTCATGGGGCGGCATCTGCACAAGAATATTGTAGAGGTCGAGCGAATGCTCGAGCGTCATCAGGTCTACGCCGAGCCTCGGCAGCTGGCGATAGCCAAAGGCGCTGTGGCGCGACTCGTCCCACAGGTGGCGCGCCAGGTCGTGATGCAGGTCGAACGGTGCGTCAGTCGTGTCGTAGAAGATCGTCGCGAGATAATCGACCGCATCGAGCTCCATCATCAACCACACATAAACCATCAGACGGATGACCCGGGCATCTGTCTTTGGGTCCACCAACCAAGACCGGACGATCGGGGTTTCGGTCGGGTCGGAGCTGAAGACACTGGAACAGGTCGGATACTTGCCGCGGTTGCAAGTGGCCGGATGGGTGTAGCGGCGGAGGGCGGATTCCCAGACAAATCCGGAGGGCGGCGGAGTCACGTCAGTCCCGAACAATCCGCCCTGCGCCCGGAGCGCGGTTTCAAGATGGGCGAGCCACGCGCCGGCGGCAGCGCCGAGAAACGGCTCGATCTCACGCGCGTGGCGCTCCTCATCCCCGATGAATTCCTCCACCAGCTTGCGCGACGGCCAGTCGGCGAGGTGATGGGTGGCCTGCAGGTAGTGGCGGTAGGCGGCGAGGAGCGCGGGCTTAAGGACGCCATAGAAGCCGGCGAGCGCGACCGAAGCGTCAGCGGGCATCACGGCCTCGTTGAACAATTGCCGCAGGCTGTCGCGCACCCCCTCGCTCTTGCCGAAGCCGGTCATCTCGCTGCCGCGCTCGCGGAGAAACCGGGCGTGACCGGCGGATTCCCAGATGTGCTGGCAGAGCAGATATTTCAGCTCGGGCTCACCGACGCGATAAATGAGGGTCGTCGCCGTCCGGACAAACTCGCGTTCGACTTCAAACAACACCCGCTGCAGGCGGGCCATATCCTGCACCGCGGCCATGCGACCGCTGACGGTGGTGAGGGTGGGGGAAGGGGAGGCGGGCATGGTTTGATTTACGCTCATTTCTCAATCGTTTTCGTTCTCTCTGCCGCAAGCGCTCGGGGGAGCGAGAAGACCGGGAAAACGAACAAGAGGATGAGGGCGGTTACGAGAACGATCGGAATGGTTAGCAGATGCGCCCGCGTTTGCCCGCGGTGGTATGACCGGGCGGATTAAGCCCGACCCAACGTTCGTCAATCGGGTCGCTGGCGCGTTGGTAGCGGGCGTCACTGGAAATCCGAAGGCGGTTCTCGGTGCGATTGTCGAGCGAAGCGTGAACCAGGAACATGCCAAAGGTGATGAAATCGCCAGCCCTGAACTCGGCTGTCAGCCAGCGGCCGCCGAATTTGTTGCGCACCATCGGGGGATTGTGGGAGAGCGTGCCGGTGAAGGCCCATTTGCCGGCTTTGGCCGCGTCGGCCTCCTTGGGTTTGTTCTCACAGAAAGCGTCGACGTCCCGGTAGACGTAGTGTTCCAATAGATCCGTGCGTTTGTGCGAACTTTCGAGGACCATGAGGCCGCCGAGTTCGAAGGAGATATCGCCGTAGGGGACCCAGCAGGTCATGTGGCGGTGCGTGCCGCGGCCCATGTAGGGCAGGTCACAATGCGGGTTCGTGCCCTTGCCGGGGCCGATGGCGCGCAGCCAGGTGAAATCGTAGTGGCGGATATCCTCGCCGTAGAACTGGCGGTAGAATTCCGGGAGTCGGCCGGAATAAAGCAGATCCTGCACGGCGGGGTTGTTGGTGGTGAGTTCGGGCTTGAAGACATAACCCGAGCCCGGTTTGCACACGCCCTCGATGGGCGGGTAAGCCGGGTCCAGCACGCCGCCCTCGGCGAGGCGGGTGGTGAGGCTGGCGCGAGCGGCAAGGACTTCCTCGCGGTCGAGGTAACCCTTCATGTAAAGATAGCCGTCCTCGGCGGCCCGGCGGCGGAGCTCGGGAAAATCCTGAGCGGCATCGCTGGAGTCGCGCAATAGGCCGGTCTTGTCTTCGGTCATCTCCAGCTCGTGGCCAAAGGAATAAAGCTGGGGCAGGGTGGTCGTGGCACTCATGCGATTACATTACAGGGGATTGGGCCGCCATTAAATGGTTGAAGTGGGAGAAGTCATGTAAATTTTGGGTGGGTGCCCCCGATCCCCAAATACCGCGCCGAACCCTGGCTCCAGAGCCCGCTGCGCACTCCCGTGGGGGAGATCGAACTCGCCGGCGTGTTGCGCAATGTCGCGGGCATCGATCCGACGGGTATGCGAATTTTGAGACGCTTCACGCTCGTCCTCATGGTCGATGGCCGGGGCTATTACCGGGACGCGCGCGGGACCAAACTCGAGCTGGGGCCGGGCGACGTTGTGCTGGTTTTCCCGGAGATCGCCCACGCCTACGGGCCGATGCCGGGCACGGAGTGGACGCAGATCTATTTTGTGTTCGACGGACCGCAGTTTCAGTTGTGGCGGGCGCAGGGCCTGCTCGCGCCCGAGCATCCCGTGTTGCGGTTGGGCGCGGTGGATTACTGGCGGCGGCGACTCCACGAGGTGGTGAAGAGCGAACCGCTGCACAGCACCGGTGCGCCCTTGCGAGCGCTGGGTCGGCTGCTGCACGCTCTGACTGCCATGATCGCAGCGCAC
>CAZAOI010000101.1:0-11374 GCA_964486705.1 uncultured Oleiharenicola sp.
CGGTGTCGGTGAGGAACTGTTGGTTGAAGACGGGCTTGGAGTCGCTCGACGACCAGTCATACCGCAGACCGGCTGTGAACTTCAGGCGTGTGGAAAAATCCCACTTCACCTGGCCGAAAATGCCGGCCTGGGTGTACTGGCTGGCTTCTGCGTACCCGCCTTTCAACGCGAGATCGGTGAAGTTACGGCTAAAGAAACGGGGGAGGTCGGCGGCAAAGTCTGTGGGGGAGGCGTAGTTGAAGACGCCATAGGAGAAAGACCGGAAAAGGTTGGCGTAATCGTTGGCCTCCATGTCGAAGCCACCCGTGAAGGTCAGATTGCCCCGGGTGTAGTCGGCGATCGCGCTATAATTCGAGGTCTCGACATCGAGAATGTTACCGTGGCGGAAACGTTCGGTGCCGAGGGTAATGGCACCGTTGTTGATGGTCTGGCCGGATTGGTTGACGCCGGTGACATTGAAGATGGTGATTTCCGGGGCGATGGAGTTGGTCGGAGTTACCTGGCCTTGGGTGACGTGGGACCACTTCATTTCGGATTTCAGATCCGAAGACCATTGGCTGAAGAGCTGCGCCGACAAACTCTCCTCCTTGCGGGCCTGCGAATAGAAGTGCGAGTCAAAGGCGGTGACCGGGCCGCCATTCAGATTGGAAAAGGCGGAGTTATTGTTCAACCCGCCACCCTTGTTCGTGGAGGTGAAGTCGCCGAATTGTGGTATGGTGCCTTCGGTGCTCGTGTAGCGGAGGGAGAGGCGATGATCGCTGTTGATTCTCCAATCGAGCTTGAGCATCTTCTTCTCATCGCTGGCGATGCTGTTCGCGTTGCCGCCGATCGCGCCGTAGCTCACCTTCGTGATGGCGGCGACTCGGGCGTTGATCAGGGCCAGTTGGGCGGCATCCACGGTGGGCAGGCCGGCTTGGTTGGGTGAGCCCACGCGGCTGAATTTTTCCCAGTTCAGGAAAAAGAAAATGTGATCCTTCCAGATCGGGCCGCCCAAGGTGAGGCCTTTGGTGGTGCGTTCCAGTTTCGGCACGAGCTTGACCCCGGTGGTGGCCAGTCTGAGGGCATCCGGACTCTGCATTTGCAGGCCCGCCAGCGAGTCGCCACTCCAGATGTAGTAGGCGGAACCGTGGAACTGGTTGGTGCCGCTCTTGGTGACGGCATTGATGGAGGCGCCGGTGAAACCGCTGTAGCGAGTGTCATAAGGCGAGATTTGGACGGAGAGCTGTTCGAGGGTATCTAGTCCCAAGGGATTGAAGAACGAGGCGAGACCGGTGGAGTTAAGGCCGAACTGGTCGTTGATGCGATTGCCGTCGATCATGATCGAATTGAAACGGTTATTCTGGCCGACCGCCGTGATCATGGCTTCTTCGCGGTCACCGGCGAGGGCGCGCAGAGTGATGCCGGGCGTGGCGCTGACGAGGTCGGCGAGCGAACGCTGGGTGGTGGGCTTGGCCTCGAGCCGTGCGGC
The DNA here is from genome assembly GCA_964486705.1 of uncultured Oleiharenicola sp. GTDB lineage: Bacteria > Verrucomicrobiota > Verrucomicrobiia > Opitutales > Opitutaceae > Lacunisphaera. The sequence goes on from CAZAOI010000101.1 coordinate 1,469, forward strand.
GGTCAGCAGCGTGCCGGCGCCTTGGGAACTGGAGTCGAGGGCGTTGCGGGTGCCGGTGGCGACATAGGTCTCCAATTGCACGACGTCGGACTTCATGGTGAGGTTCACGTCAATGGAGGTCGCCAGCTCGGTATTGATTTCCGTGGTGGGTTCCGAGCTGTAGCCTTCGGCTTGGGTCGCGATCGTGTAGGGGCCACCGACGGGCAGGCCGCTGAAATTATAGCGGCCGCTGGCGTTGGAAGTCGCGGTGTACTTGCCGTTGGTCGGCGTATGAACCGCCGTGACCGTGGCGCCGCTAATGGCTTTACCGTCGGTGGAGCGAACGATGCCGGTAATACCGGACGAAACGGCCTGGGCGAAAGCCGCAGGGCCAAAAGCCGTGGCCAGAACGGCGACCGCGACGAGGATGAACGATTTGATGAACGATTTGTGCATGGTGCAGATGCAGTTGGTGTTAGATTTTCAGGTGAAAATCCCTGAATTAGGATTGGGTGAGGGAACCGGTCGGGTTTGGTTGAGTCAAGCCTCCAGCCCCACACAAATTCCCGACTTGGGCGAAAGTTGCCTGACTGTAACCAGGCCGCATGATCGCCGGTTAAAATCGCAACAACACCGGCTGGAATCCCGTTGATTGGCGGGCGTTCTTAGCAACGGCAGGTTTCCGGTGCCGGGGGAATCGTAAAATACAGTTTCCTTCCCGCGACAGACTGCTTCATATCGCCGTTTGTGAGCCTGTCGCCGTCTACCCGCAAAATCTCCGACCGCGCGCTTTGGCTTGCCGGCGCAGTCTTGGTTTTGGCGGCGCTGGCTGCCTATTCGAACAGTTTTACCGGGCCGTTTGTCTTTGATGATGTGCCCGCGATTAAGGACAACCCGTCCATTCGCCAGTTGTGGCCGCTCAGTGCCGTGTTATCCCCGCAACTCGACGGCGGGGTGACCGTCAGCGGGCGGCCCTTGGTCAACTTGAGCTTGGCGTTGAATTACACGGTGGGCCGGGAAGCGGTGGGGGGATATCATTTTGTCAATCTGCTGATCCACATGCTGGCCGGCTTGGTCCTCTTCGGCGTGGTGCGGCGGACTTTTCTTCAGCGGCCGTTCGCGGCTCGGTTCGGTCCGGTGGCGCGGCCATTGGGACTATTCGTGGCATTGCTCTGGTTGCTCCATCCGCTGCAAACCGCGGCAGTGACTTACGTCGTCCAGCGGGCTGAATCGCTGATGGGGCTTTGTTATCTGCTGACATTATATGGGTTCATCCGCGCCGTGGCCTCGGCCCGTGCGGGTCGCTGGTTTTGGTTTTCGTTTGTCGGCTGCCTGGCCGGAATGGCTTGCAAGGAGGTGATGGCATCGGCTCCGGTGATCGTTTTTGTTTATGATCGCACCTTTGTCGCGGGGACCTTCGCGGAGGCCTGGCGTCGCAGGTGGCGCTACTATCTTGGATTGGCCGGCACGTGGCTCCTGCTGGCTTACTTGGTCGCCGGCACCTCTGGTCGGGGCGGGACGGCGGGTTTCGGTACCCAGATTTCGGCTTGGAGCTATGCCCTGACGCAATGCCGCGCGGTGGTCGACTACCTTGGGCTCGCGTTGTGGCCCTCCCCGCTGGTGTTTGATTATGGCACGGCGACCGTCGGGCGGGTCAGTGATGTTTGGCCCCAGGCGGTGCTGTTGATCGCCTTGGTCGCGGGCACAATAGTGGCATTGGTGCGACGTCCGGTCTGGGGTTTTTTCGGACTGTTTTTTTTCGTGGTTTTGGCGCCGAGCTCCAGCGTGGTGCCGGTGGCGTCACAAACCATGGCGGAGCATCGCATGTATTTGCCGTTGGCCGCAGTCGTGGTCGGGGCGGTTGCCGGTCTTTATGCGTTGTTCGGGCGCAGCAGTTTTCTGGTCTGCGGCGCGTTGGCGGTGGGTTGCGGCTGGCTCACGGTGCTGCGCAACGCCGATTATCGCAGCGATCTGACGCTCTGGGCCGACACGGTGGCCAAACGACCGGCGAATGGCCGCGCTCACAATAATCTTGGCAAGGCGATTTTCGCGGCGGGACGCCCGGCGGATGCGTTGGGTCACTATGAAAATGCCATCCACCTTCAGCCCACCGTGCCGGAGCCTTATTACAACCTCGGGTTGGCGTTGGCGCGGTTGAACCGTTCAGCGGAGGCAATTGGCCAGTATGAGGCGGCTTTGCGCTTCCAGCCCAACTATCCAGACGCGCACACCAATCTTGGAAATGCCTTGCTGGAAAAAGGCCGCTTGGACGAAGCGGGCGAACATTATGAGGCGGCCATACGTCTCAGGCCGAAGTCTCCCCAAGCGCACAGCAATCTGGCCAATGTCCGACTGGAGCAGGGCCGGACGGCGGAGGCCATTCGGCAGGGCGAAGAGGCCGTGCAGCTTGACCCCGATTTTTTCGAGGCGCGCTATAATTTGGGCAATGCCCTCGCCCAAGCCGGGCAGTTGCCGCAGGCGCGTGACCACTATGAAGCGGCCTTGCGGCTCCAACCGGATCATGTCGAGGTGTGCAATAATTTGGGCAATGTCCTCATCGGGCTCGAGCGTTTGCCGGAAGCCATCGAGCGATATGAACAGGCCTTGCGGCTCAGGCCCGACTACATCGATCCCCGGCGCAATGTGGCTGCGGTGCTGGGCCACTTGGGCCGGACGCAGGAAGCGATTTCGCACCTCCGGATTCTGGTTCAATTGCGGCCCGACGATCAGCTAGCCCGCGCCGAATTGGCCCGTCTGCTGGGGCAGGGCCGGCGCTGATTTCTCACTCGCCCCGAAGCCCCGGCCTGTCTTTCTGGTGCCGTGCCTGCAACCTATCCTCCGCGCGAAGAACTGGCCAATCGCCTTACTCACGGCTTCGGCGCCTTGCTGAGTGTGGCGGGGCTGGTGCTGCTGGTGTTTTTTTCCCACCGGTTTGGCGACAACTGGCACGTGGTGAGCACGGCGATCTTTGGCGCCACGCTGGTCCTGCTCTACACGTCCTCTACGCTGTATCATAGTTTTCGCGATGAAGCCCTGAAGCGGCTCCTGCGGAAATTCGACCACGCAGCCATTTTTCTGCTGATTGCCGGAACTTACACTCCGTTCGTGCTGGTTACCTTGCGCGGGCCGTGGGGTTGGAGTTTGTTTGGTGTGGTCTGGGGGCTGGCGCTTATCGGGGTGGTGCTCAAATTCTGGTTCGCGGGCCGCTTCCGGGTGGTTTCGACCCTAATTTACCTCGGCATGGGCTGGTTGGTGATGGTGGCATTGAAGCCGCTGCTGGCAGCGCTGCCGTCCGACGGGCTCCGGTTGCTGGTCGCGGGCGGGCTTTGCTACACCGGGGGCTCGGTTTTTTATCTCTGGAAACGTCTGCCGTACCAGCACGCCATCTGGCATCTCTTTGTGTTGGGCGGCAGTGCCTGCCATTGGGCGGCGGTTTTTTTCTACGTCGTGCCGCGGAGGTGAGAAGGCGGGGGCAGTCACCTCATGGTGGAACCCGGCCTCCGGACGGGTTTATCTTGAAAGCAGAAGAAAAAACGTGTCCGGAGGCCACGTTCCACCTCAATCTGGGCTAAGCCTCCTGGAACGGATAAATATTCCCGAGACCAAGCAGGCGCGTCAGTTCGTCGAGTGCGCGGCGGGTCTCCACCAGCAGCAGCGGGTCGGCGAGATCGGCGTGCGTCAGTTTTGTCCGGTAATATTTTTTCACCCACGTCGTGAGTTTTTCATAACTGGTGTCGTTGATGAACACGCCCGTCGGGAGCGCCGCGACCTCGGTCTCGTTGAGCACCACGCGCAGCCGCAGGCAAGCGGGACCGCCCCCATTGCGCATGCTTTGCTTGAGTTCAAAATAATGCACTTCCTGTACTGGCGTGTCCCCGCGCTCGATCAGACCGCGAATGAAATCGCGCACGCGCGGGGTCTCGCGGCAGTCGCTGGGCGCGATCAACGCCATCCGGCCGGGTGCCACCGTGATGAGCTGGCTGTTGAAGAGGTAGGATTTCACCGTGTCGGGCATCGGGACGCGCGCCGCCGGTACCTTGATGGCCACGAATTCCGCTCCGGGGTGCACCGCCGTGTAGCTCCGGCGCAACGCGGCGATCACCGGGTCCGTTTTGACGAAAGCCTTCTCGTGGTAGAGCAGGACGTTTTCGTTGCCGACTGAGATGACATCGTTGTGAAAGACCCCGGCATCGATCGCGGCGGGATTTTGCTGCGCGTAGACGATGGCGTTGTCGCGCAACTGGTGATTCCGCGCCACCGCCTCGAACGCCTCGAGCGCCTGGCGCGAGGCGAATTTTTTCGGCGTGTTCTTGACCTGGGGCGCACCAAAGGCGCTGTGGCCGTAAACGAAGAAATGCACGCCGGGCGCTCCGTGCTCGGGCGCGAAGCGGGTGTGGTTGGCCGCCCCCTCGTCGCCCAAGGCCTGGCCGCCCTGTACCGGATCGTGCACCGCGAACTGCGCCGGATCGTGGAAGATCGCGCGCAGCGTGCGGGCCGTCTGCGGCGGCTCGATGGAGCGGTGGAACTTGGAGATCAGGTTCGCCGGCGTGAAATGCACGCGGCCATCCGCGGTGTCCGTCGACGGCGCCACGGTGGCGGCGTTGGCCACCCACATGTTCGAAGCGGAGGAGCAGGCGACGAGCAGCTGGGGCGCGACTTTCGCCACGGCGGCGAGCACGGTGGTGTCGGAGCCGGCGAAGCCGAGGCCGCGGAGGGTTTCGACGGAGGGACGCTGGTGCGGCGGCAGCACCGCCTGCCGGAGCCCCATGTCGGCCAGCGTCTTCATCTTGGCCAGACCCTGCAGCGCGGCCTCGCGCGGATTGGAAGTGGTGCCGCCGTGGGACATGGACGCGACGTTGCCGTGCGAGAGTCCGGCGTAGTTGTGCGTGGGCCCGACGAGCCCGTCGAAATTTACCTCATGAGCATTCATAAAAATGAGCCCACGGAATCCACGGAACACATGGAAGAGCAATCCAGCTCCCGTGAATGTGGGAGGGGCTTTACGCCCCGACTCTGCCCGTGCTGAGATCCTTCTGTCGCGGTATAAAGCCGCTCCCCCATAGTTTGCATGCACGCCCAGATCGTGTCGTTACGATTCAGTGTACTCCGTGTGCTCCGTGGGCAGTTCATAACGTCAAACCCGGCGGGAGCGCCGCCGGCATTTTCAGCACGGGCACTTCGATCGAGGCCACCGGATAGGAGCAATAGTCGGCGGCGAGGTAGGCGCTCGGCCGGTGATTGCCGCTGCGGCCGACGCCGCCGAAGGGTGCACCGCTGCTGGCGCCCGTGAGCTGCTGGTTCCAATTGATGATTCCCGCCCGCACCCCCGCGAAAAATTGCTCGTAAAGTGCCGCGTCGTCCGAAATCAGCCCGGCGGCGAGGCCGTACGCGGTATGGTTGGCCTCGCGGATGGCGGCGGCAAAATCCGGGACGCGGATGAGTTGGAGCAATGGGCCGAAAAACTCCTCGTCATCGCGACCGGCGACGGCGGTCACGTCGAGCAGGGCCGGGGAGACGAGTCCGGTGCCCGGTTGAAGGGAGCGCATCGCGACGAGGGCCTGGGCACCGCGTGCGATCAGGTCTTTCTGCGCGGCAAGCAGCCGGCCGGCGGCGGCGGCCGAAATCACCGGGCCCATGAATGGCTCGGGCCGCTCGCTGCTCGGGCCGACGCGAATTGCGCGCGTCATTTCCGCCAGCAGGGCGATGAAGCGATCGCCTTCCTCGCCCTGCGGCACGATCAAGCGGCGGGCGCAGGTGCAGCGCTGGCCGGCGCTGAGATAGGCCGATTGCACGGTGAGCACGGCGGCGGCCGGCAGGTCGGCGGCGCGGTGGACGACGAGCGGGTTGTTGCCGCCCATCTCGAGCGCGAGGATTTTTTCGGGCGTCTTCGCAAAGAGTTCGTTGAGGGCGAGGCCGGCGCGACCGCTGCCGGTGAAAAAGAGCCCGTCGATGCCGGGATGCGCGGCGAGCGCGGCGCCGGTGTCGCGTCCGCCCTGCACGAGTGTGAGCACGCCGGCCGGCAGGCCGGCGGCGGTCCAGAGCGCGGCGGTTTGCTCGGCGACCGCGGGGGCAAATTCGCTGGGCTTGAAGACCACCGTGTTCCCGGCGAGCAACGCGGGCACGATATGGCCGTTGGGCAGATGCCCGGGGAAGTTGAAGGGTCCGAGCACGGCCACGACGCCGTGGGGCTTGAAGCGGGTCACTCCGAGGGAATTTTTGAGCTCCGCGCAGCGGCGGGTGTGGGCCTCGATGGAGATCTCAACCTTTCCGCTCATCGACGCCACCTCGGTCAGGGCCTCCCAATGCGGTTTGCCCACCTCGCGGGAGATGGCGGCGGCGAGCGACTCCTTGTAGGCGGTCAACTGCTGGGCGAAGGCGCGGGCGATGGCTTCGCGTTCGGCGAGCGGCCGGCCGGCCCAGGCCTCGGCCGCGACGCGGGCGGTCGCGATGGCCCGATCGACCTCCGCCGCGTCGGCGGCGGAGCCGGTCCAGACGGTTTCACCGGTGGCGGGATTGATGGAGGAGAAGTGGGGCATGGCGAGGTGGAGCGCGGCGTCTCGACGCGCTCAGAACGCGTCCGGAGGCCGCGTTCCACCAGTTGGATTCCGGCTTGGACTGATCATCGCAAAGGGGAGAGCGAAAGCTTGTCGCCGACGTCGAGGTGCAGGGCTTCGGCGGTGGCGGCGGAGATGGAAACCGAACCGTCGGGGTTTTCCATCACGGCGCCGAGCGTGGCGCGGAAATCGAGCGCCCCGTTGGCCAGCAACTGCAACGGGGCCCCGTCGGCAATCTTTGCTGCCGCGCTTTTCACTTTGCAGGTGCGGGTCTGGCGCACGGTGCGCAACTGGTCGACCCGGCCGCGGACCAGCGGGCCGGCGTCGAAAATATCCACCTCGTTGGTCCGCGCAAAACCCTCGGCCAGCAGCAGCGCCAGAGCCGGCTCGGTTTCATGATGCACCTTGCCGATGGCGGCCTGGACTTCGGGCGCGAAAAGCGGAATGTAGATCGGGTGGCGCGGCATCAGATCCGCAATGAACTCCTTTTCACCCAGGCCGCTGAGCACGTCGGCGGCGTAGAAATCGATCGGGAAGAAATGGCGGCCGAGCGCCTCCCAGAAGGGTGACTTGCCCGTCTGGTCAATGTAACCGCGCATCTCGGCAATGATTTCGTCGGTGAAGCGTTTGGGAAAGGCGCCGATGAAATGGAAGCGGCCGAGCGACAGCAGCCGGCCGGCGCCGCCGCGCCGCCGGTCGGCGCGGAGGAAAAGCGAGCAGATCTCCGACGAGCCGCGGTGTTCCTGCCGGAGGTGAAGCACGGGGACCTCCTTCACCACTTTGAGCGGCTTGTGCGTGAAGCGTTCCGACCGGATCTCGTAGCTGTACCACGGATCGAAACCACCGACGCGCGATGCGATGCCGGATACGCCGACGAGTTCGGCCGTGGCGGTATCTTCAAGGGCAAACAGGTAAAATTCTCCGCGGGGCTGGCGCACGCGCGGGTTGAAGGCGTGGAGCGAACTCTCGATGCGATCGGCGAGAAATTCCTCGTCCGGGGGCAAAGTGGTCAGACCGCCGCCGGTGGACTTGGCCAGACTGACCAGTCCGGACAGGTCAGTAGCGCGAATGGGCCGGAGGACGAGCATGGGAAAATTATCACACGGGCAATTTGATTTCGCCAGCCGCAATGCGGTGCAGGAATAGGGCGGCGACCTGGGCGCGCTGGGTCAGGCTGGGCAGGTGGCAGAATTCCTCCGCGCTGTGGAGGTGGTCGCCGACGCAACCGAGGCCGTCGAGGTTGGGCAGGCCGGCGGCGGAGAGAATGTTGCCGTCGGAGCCGCCGCCGACGTGCTGCCAGTTGAGGGTAAGGCCGAATTCGCGGCCGCATTTCCGCCAGTCGGCGAACAACGCGGTCTCGTAGGCGGTCTCAATTTTCGGCCCGCGGTTGAATCCGCCGCCGATTTCGAGGCGGTAACCATCGCGCGCGTGCAGCGGGACGGAAATTTCATGCAGTCGCTTCAGGAAGCGCAGGTCGTCGCCGGCATTGGTCACGCGGACGTTGATCACGGCCTCGGCGAAATCGGGCACGATGTTGGCGGTGCCGCCGCCCTTGATCGTCCCGACATTGACCATCACTCCGGGGACTTCGCGGCCGAGGGCGTCGACTTGCGGCAGGATCTCGCACAAGGCGAGGATGGCGTTGCGCCCCGCGCTTGGATCGCGGCCGGCATGCGCCGCCCGACCATGGCAGGTGAGAGTGAAAATCCCCGTGCCCTTCCGGGACTTCACCAGGTCGCCGTTGGCGCGTGCCGGCTCGAAGACGAGGCCGAATTGGTGGCGTTTCGCCGCCGCCTCGAGCAGGGGCGCTGTGCCTTGGGACCCCGTTTCCTCATCCGGCCCAAGCAAAATTTCATAGCCGATTTTGTCGGCGGAGGGGGTTTTCTCAAACGCCTGCAGGGCGGCCAGCATGACGACCAGGCCGCCCTTCATGTCGGAAGTGCCGGGGCCGCGCAGCGTCTCAGGAGTCAACAGTTCGCAGGTTTGGAACGGGTGCGCGGCATGATAGACGGTGTCGAAGTGGCCGCTGAGGAAAATTTGGTGCGGAGCGGCGGGCCGCACCCGCACGCGCAACGCGCGGGCGGGGTTGTCGGCCAGGGTCACCTGCTCGGTCTTGGCGCCCGGCAGCTTGGCGAAACTGTCCTGCAGGAGTTCAATCATGACGGCCAGGCCGGCCAGATTCTCGCTGCCGGAATTCTGGTTGCACCACTTGGTCAGCAGGAGACGCAGCTCAGCGGCACGATTGGAGAGGGCGGCAATGGCCAGGGGAAGGGCGGGCATGGCGGAGAGGAAAACAGACAATCGCCCGCAAATGACAAGGCGCGAACCGCCGGGTGCCGGGCCCGTCGGCGACCGGTGTCGATCTGGAGATCGACCCCCGGAATTCCGGGGCGCCCCCCACCAGCGCCTGCGGGATTTACATCCGGCGCCCGTTCGCGCACTAACCGGTGTGCTTATTGCCCTGCACAAACCCTACGGAATCCTTTCCCAATTTACGCCCGAGCCCGGTTCTCGTTGGGGCACGCTGGCGGACTTTGGTTTGCCGGCGAAAGTCTATGCCCTCGGCCGGCTCGATGCGGACTCCGAGGGGTTGCTCCTCCTGAGCGACGAGGCGGGCCTCAATTCGCGTTTGCTCGATCCGGCCGCCGGGCACCGCCGCGAGTATTGGGCCCAGATCGAGCGTCTCCCCATTGACGCGGCACTCGCCCAACTCAGTCGCGGCGTCAGCATTGATGACTACCGGACGCGCCCCTGCGTGGTGCGTCGTTTGGAGCCCGCGCCGGTCGTGTTGCCGCGCGATCCGCCGGTGCGGATGCGGAAAACGGTTTCCGATTGCTGGCTCTCGCTGGAGCTTACCGAAGGCAAGAACCGGCAGGTACGGCGGATGACGGCCGCGATCGGCCACCCGACATTGCGTTTATTGCGCGTGCGAATCGGACAGTTTGTCCTCGGCGATCTGGCTCCCGGGAAATGGCGCGAACTGACCGCGGTCGAGCGCGCCGCCGTCTTTGCTTGAGTCGGAATCATCCTCGCCCGGATGCAGCCCATTTATTCACCCTGGCGGATCCGCTCTCCGCGCTCCTCGGGCGCGGAAAGGCGACTTGGTCGCGGTGAGCCCCGACGAAGTCGGCCCGACAGGGTGCATCCGTCACCCCTCTGTGGGTGGTGGATGCAGGCTAGAAAATACAGTTGAAACCACGGATTGCGCGAATGGCCCGGAGGTTCAATCAATGCCAAATCCGACGCCCACCCAATGCCTGATCCCGCCTGAGCCGGACCGATGGAGTCATAGACGGATTTGTCCCGATCATGTGGCAAACTAGTGAAGCTTACCCGTAGAAGTGACAACTACGGCTCAATGGGTAGGGCGAGT
>CAZAOI010000102.1:0-11273 GCA_964486705.1 uncultured Oleiharenicola sp.
GTTCTTTCCTCTGTGTTTTCCGCGCCCTCCGCGTTTCAATCGAGTTTTTTAGGTTCAATGATCTGAAAGAAGAGTTCCGCCTAGCCACGATGCCTGAAGCCGCCACGAAGATTACCCGAATCGCGGACTGCGGCCGCACTCGTATATTAGACATAATCGAGTTGTCTTTGAAACCGGCCTCCTGCGACCCGCTTCGGGATTGCACCGTTCCGGACCCTCCCGCCAATTGAGCGCGTGGCTTTTAAACCCGAATTTGTCGACCTGATTACCGCGCGCCGAGCGGCGTTGCGCGCCCAATTGAATACGATCCTCCCGGAACCGCGCCCGATCGTCCTCGAGTTGGGCTGCGGCCACGGTCATTTTTTAGAACAATACGCCAAAGAATTTCCCGCCACGTGTTGCCTCGGCGTGGATCTCAGCAGTGAGCGAATCGGACGCGCGCTCCGCAAGGCCCAGCGCGCCAATCTCCCGAATTGCCATTTCATTCGCGCGGAAGCCCGCGAACTCCTCTACGCTCTTCCAGCCAATGTGGCCTTGGAAGAAATCTGGGTTCTATTCCCTGATCCATGGCCCAAGAAACGTCACCATAAAAACCGACTCATGCAGCCGGAGTTCTTCGAGTTGATGGCCAACAGGGCAGGAGAGGGCACCCGCCTCTATTTTCGAACCGATTTTGCCCCCTACTTCGAAGCGGTGGTAGAGTTTCTCCCCGATCTCAAAACCTGGCAACCGACGGCCCCGGCCCCATGGCCACTGGAACCCGAGACTGTCTTCCAGGCCCGCGCCCTTGGATACCACTCCTTGACCGCCGTCAGAACCACACATCCAGCCAAACGAGAAGAAACAACTGCACCAGGGCTGCCCCCACGAGCAAACACCACGTCAGCTGCATAAAGACATTCTGCGAGAGCTTCCGCTCGCCGTTGCTCCGAATAGAAGGTTCAGTCCGGGACAACAGATCGCTGTTCGCATGGTCCATCATTCACAACTCTCCTATCTCGCAGTTGCTGGCAAGAGTCACTTTCCCTATAAGTTGTGCCCAGCTCTTCGCGCCCTAGCCCTAATTCATCCCTACTTCCGGTGATTTTCTGATTTAGAGGGTTGACGATGGGCAGGGCGGAAACCTACCTCATTGTCCTTTCTCCTCTAGGCTCCGCCTTCGGCCAACCATGCTTCCCGCTAAGAAATTCCTCAGTTTCTTGACCGCCCTTTCCCTGGCGACCCTTTCCTTTGGCTCCGAAGGCGGCGGAGTTGCTCCAGCGGCAGCCAAGTTGGTCGATTTCGGCAACGGTTGGGCGATCACCAACAGCATGGCCACGGGCTGGATGGTCTCCGCCCTCCTGATCGCCCTGATCTTGTTCGCCGTGCGCCGCCCCAAGCTCCTCCCGACCAAAAGCCAGGCCGTCTTCGAGTCGCTTTTGGAAGGCCTGCGCGACTTGTTCGAGCCCATCGTCGGCAAAAAAGCGTTCCCTGCGACCTTCCCTCTGCTTGTGACCCTTTTTATCTTCATCCTTCTCCAAAACTGGATGGGGCTGGTGCCCGGTGTGGGCACGATTGGATGGGGTCATGAGGTTGACGGGCAGTTTCATCTCACCACCCCGTGGATCCGCCCTTTCACGGCGGACTTCAACAGCACCATCGCTCTCGCCCTGGTTTCGTTCGGCGCCTACCTGATCATCATTTTCAAATACGCCGGTCCGAAGCTCATCCTCTGGGATCTTTTTGGCAACAAAGCCGACAAGAAGGAAACCCCGGGCTGGCTCTTTCCCTTTCTCTCGCTGGTCTTCCTGATGGTCGGCTGCATCGAGGTCTTCTCGATCGCGATCCGTCCCTTCACTCTTTCGGTCCGCCTTTTCGGAAACGTCTTCGGCGGAGAAAACCTGCTTCATGGTACCAGCTTCATCTTCATCTTCTATTTCATGGAGCTGCTGGTGGGCCTGATCCAAGCCACCGTCTTCACGCTCCTCACGTCGGTCTACATCGGCCTCATCTGCAACCACGGCGACGACCACGCTGACGACGGCCACGCCGCCGAGGCGCATCATTAACCCTTTTCCGCCGGGAGCGTGCCTCGCGTGCGCACGGCGGCAACCGCAACCAAATCCATCCACTAAATATGAACCACCTCATCCTCGCTGAAATCACGGGTAACATCGCCAGCGCTTTCGGCCTCCTCGGAGCAGCCATCGGCGTCGGTCTGATCGGCAACAAAGCCGCTGAAGCCGTCGGCCGCAATCCCGGCGCGTCCGGCAAGATCCTTGTGCAAGCCATCATCGGTATGGCGCTCGCCGAAGGTCTCGGCATTCTCGCGCTGTTCCTCGCCAAGTAATCAACCTCTTCATTGGCGGCGCGAGGCTTTCCGCTTTGCCCGCCAATCCCTTTCCCGCCATGCTGCCCATCCTCCTCGCTGTCACGGAAACTGCCCACGAATCTGGCATCGCTCAGCAATTCGGCCTCGAGCCGAAGTACGTGATCATGCAGGTCGTGAGCTTCCTGATTCTCTTTGGCGTCCTCTACAAGTTCGGCATCAAGCCCACGATCTCCACCATGGAGGAGCGCAACAAGAAGATCGAATCCGGCCTCAAAAACGCCGAGGAAACCCAGATCCGGCTCGCCGCCGCCGCCCAGGAGAGCGCCCAACTCATCAAGACCGCGCAGCAGTCTGCCCAGAAGGTCATCGATGAAGCCCGCAAGATCGCCAAGGAATTTGCCGACAAGCAGCAAACTGAGGCCACGGCGCGCGCCGCCGACACCCTCGCCCGCGCCCAGCAGTCGATCGAGCTCGAACACCGGAAAATGCTCGACCAGGCCCGCGGCGAAATCGCCCGCCTCGTCATCAAGACCACCGAGCAGGTTCTCGCCAAGAAACTCTCCGAGTCCGATCGCGCCGCCTACAACGACGCCGCGACCAAAGAGCTCACCACCATTTGAGCTGACTCATGCGCGCCGACAAAAAAACCAAGCTTCTCGCGAAACAGCTCTTCAAGCTGAGCCTCCTCGACGGCCAGCTTTCGGCTGAACAGGTTTCCGGCGTTCTCGCCTATGTCGAGAAGACGCAACCGCGCCACGCCCTTTCCCTGCTCAAGCTCTATCACCGCACTGTCGCAATCGAAGTGGCCAAGTCCCGCGCCCTTGTCGAACACGCCGGTCCCGTCACTGACGCCACCCTCCGGTTGATCGAGGCCGCCATGTCCAAGAAGTACAACCGCACCGTCACCGCCAGCGCCCGGGCCAACCCCAAGTTACTCGCCGGTCTGCGGGTCCGAGTCGGCTCCGATGTCTACGAGTCTACCGTCTCCGGTCAGCTCGCCACCCTTTCCAACGCAGTCTAAACCCGCCCGAATTTTAATCCCTCCTCCAGATGAGTACCGTCGTCGAACAAATCGAACAGCAGATCGCCAAACTTTCCAGCAAGGCGGTCAAGAAGAACACCGGCACCATCCGGGCCATCGCTGACGGCGTCGCCAAAGTCGACGGCCTCTCCGACGTGATGTACAATGAGATGGTGCAGTTCCCTGGCGGCGCCATCGGCATCGCTCTTAACCTCGAGGAAGATGAAGTCGGCTGCGTCATTCTCGGCGATGTCGCCGGCCTGAAACAGGGCGATGAGGTCCAGACCACCGGCAAGCTGCTCTCGGTGCCCGTGGGCAAGGCGCTTCTCGGTCGCGTCGTCGATCCCCTTGGCCGCCCGGTCGACGGCAAAGGTCCGCTCGACACCAAGGAATTTTATCCCGTCGAAAAAATCGCCCCCGGCATCATTGTCCGCAAATCCGTTTCCCAGCCGGTGTTCACCGGCATCATGGCGATCGACTCGATGATCCCGATCGGCCGCGGCCAGCGCGAGCTCATCATCGGCGACCGTGGCACCGGCAAAACCACGATCTGCATCGATACGATCATCAATCAGGCCCGGATCAACAAGGTTGGTCTGGCCTCGGGCGACAAGAATTTCCGCCCGATGTATTCGATCTACGTCGCGATCGGCCAGAAGCAGTCGAACGTCGTCCGCACCATCGGCGCCCTCGAGGCGGCCGGCGCGCTCGAGTACACCGTCATCGTCGCGGCCCCCGCCGCCGACAATCCCGCCAACCAGTACATCGCCCCGTTCTCCGGTGCCGCAATCGGCGAGTGGTTCATGGAAAACGGCATGGATGCGTTGATCGTGTACGACGATCTTTCCAAGCACGCCGTCGCTTACCGTCAGATTTCCCTCATCCTCAAGCGTCCTTCCGGCCGCGAGGCCTATCCGGGCGACGTGTTTTATCTGCACTCGCGCCTCCTCGAGCGCGCCGCGCGCCTCGACGGCAAGGGCTCGCTGACCGCGTTGCCCATCATCGAGACCCAGGCCGGCGACGTTTCGGCCTACATCCCGACGAACGTCATCTCCATCACCGATGGGCAGATCTTTCTTGAGACCGATCTCTTCAACCAAGGCATCCGCCCCGCCGTCTCCGTCGGGCTCTCCGTCTCGCGCGTCGGTTCCTCGGCCCAGATCAAGGTCACCAAGCAGGTCGGTGGCAAACTGAAGGGCGAACTCGCCCAGTTCCGCGAGCTGGCGGCTTTCGCCCAGTTCGGCTCCGACCTCGACGCCAAGACCAAGGGTCAGCTCGAGCGCGGCGCCCGCATCGTCGAACTCTTCAAGCAACCGCAGCTCAACCCGATCTCCATCGAGTTGCAGGCCACCGTGCTGTGGGCCGCGCAGAAGAATTATTTCGACTCCATCGACGTCAAGCAATGCGTCGCCGCCTCCTCCGCGCTCAAGGAATATATGACCACCCGCCGCGATGCGCTTTTGGCCAAGATCCGCACCAAGGCCGCGCTCGACGCCGAGATCGAGGCCGAATTAAAGACCGCCTGCGACGAGTGGAAGTCCACCTTCGCCGCCAAGTAACCCCGCTCCCTCTAGCGCTTCCCTGCGATGGCCTCCACCCGCGACATCCGCCGACGTATCAAGTCGGTCAAAAACACCCGCCAGATCACGAAGGCGATGGAGCTCGTCGCCGCGTCGAAGATGAAGAAGGCGCAGGCCCTCGCACTCGCGGGTCGCCCCTACGCGCAGCTCATGGCCAGCATGCTGGCGGCCCTCGCCAACCGGGTTGACGAATCGGTCCATCCGTTCCTCGTCAAACGCGAGGTGAAGACCCGCGGCATTCTCCTCATCACGACCGACAAGGGTTTGTGCGGTCCGCTGAACGCCAATCTCTTCAAGCTCGTGCTGGATATCAAGAGCCCCGCTAAATTCGTCGCGGTCGGCCGCAAGGGCGCCCAGTTCCTCGCGCGCACCAAGCGCGACATCATTGCCGATTTCAGCATCACCGACCGGGTCAACTTCAGCGAGGTGAAGCCGATCGTCGAACTGATGATGCAGATGTATCTCGAGGGAAAAATCGACACGCTCGAGATCATCTATCCGCGCTACAAGAACACCCTGGTCCAGGAAGCGAGCATCCGCCCCCTGCTGCCCCTCACCAACCTCAAGGATTTCATCGCGGTGCTCAAAGCCGAAACCGGCAGCAGCAAAGCCGCGGATGACCGGGACATGCTTTTCGAGCCCAATGCCCAGGCGGTCCTCGAAGCGTTGCTGCCATTCTACATCAACCGGTATGTTTACCAGCTCACGCTCTCGGCCAAAGCGTCCGAACACAGCGCCCGCATGGTGGCGATGAAGACCGCCAAGGACAATGCCACCACGCTGCTCGGCGACCTCACGCTCGAATACAACAAAGCCCGCCAAGCCGCCATCACGCAGGAAATTCTCGAAATCGCCGCCGCTTCCTTTTCCGCGGCCTAACCCGTTTTAATCCACCCCCGTCCCGCTTCCGTCATGAGTAACATCGGCAAAATCGTCCAAGTCATCGGCCCCGTCGTTGACGTGCAATTTGCGGAGAATTCGATTCCCGCCATCTATCAGGCCCTCACGGTCGACTTCACCGTCGCCGGCAAGAAGGAACTGCTGACCCTTGAGGCGCAACAGCACCTCGGCGAAGGTCTCGTGCGCACCATCGCCATGTCCTCCTCCGAGGGCCTTGTTCGCGGCATGGACGTCGTCGACACCGGTGCCCCGATCTCGGTGCCCGTCGGTGACGGTGTGTTGGGCCGCATCTTCGACGTCACCGGCACCCCGGTCGACGGCAAAGGCCCGGTTCCCCACACAAAACGTTATCCCATCCACCGCCCGGCCCCTTTGCTGGTCGACCAGGAGACCAAGTCGGAAATCCTCGAGACTGGCATCAAGGTCATCGACCTGATCTGCCCCTTTATCAAGGGCGGCAAGGCCGGGGCGTTCGGCGGCGCGGGCGTCGGCAAGACGGTCGTCATTCTCGAGCTCATCAACAATATCGCCAAGGCCCACGGCGGCTTCTCCGTGTTCGCCGGCGTCGGTGAACGCTCGCGCGAGGGCAACGATCTCTATCATGAAATGTCCGAGGCTGGCGTTATCGACCAGAAAGATCTGAGCAAATCAAAGGTCGCGCTGGTGTACGGCCAGATGAACGAGCCTCCGGGTGCCCGTATGCGCGTGGCCCTCTCGGCGCTCGCCATGACCGAGTATTTCCGCGACGAGAAAAATCAGGACGTTTTGCTCTTCATCGACAATATTTTCCGCTTCTCGCAGGCGGGTTCCGAAGTGTCCGCACTGCTCGGCCGGTCGCCTTCGGCCGTCGGTTATCAGCCGACCCTCGCCAACGAAATGGGCGTGCTCCAGGAGCGCATCACCTCGACCAAGAAGGGTTCCATCACTTCCGTGCAGGCCGTCTACGTGCCCGCGGACGATTTGACCGACCCGGCCCCCGCGAACACTTTCGCGCACCTTGACTCGACCATCGTGCTCGAGCGTTCCATCGCCGAACTCGGCATCTATCCCGCGGTGGATCCTCTCGCTTCCGTCTCGAAGGCCTTGGAACCTTCCATCGTCGGCGAAGAGCATTACCGCGTGACCCGCGAACTTCAGCGCGTCCTTCAGCGATACAAGGATCTGCAGGACATCATCGCGATTCTCGGCCTTGATGAGCTTTCCCCCGAGGACAAACTCACTGTCTACCGCGCCCGCAAAATCCAACGCTTCCTCTCCCAGCCGTTTGCCGTGGCGGAAGTATTCACCGGTGCGCCCGGCAAATATGTCCCCGTCAAGGACACGGTTCGCGGCTTCAAGATGATCCTCGACGGCGAGCTCGATCACGTGGCCGAAGGCGACTTCTACATGAAAGGCGGCATCGATGAAGTCATCGCAGCCAGCGCCAAGAAATAATCCGCCATGTCCCTCACGCTCGAAATCGTCACCCCCGAGGCCCGGGTCTATTCTGACACGATTGACTCCGTCGTTATTCCGACGGTCGAGGGCGAGATCGGCGTTCTGCCCGGCCACATCCCACTGCTCACCCAAGTCGCCGACGGCGAACTGCGGGTGACCAAGGGTTCCGTCGTTTCCTACCTGGCCATCGGAGGCGGGTTTGCCGAGATCGATGGAGACAAAGTCTCCGTCCTCGCCCAGCGTGCGATCTCGGAAGATCAAATTGACGAAAAGGCCGTCGAAGAAGCCATGAAGCGCGCCGAACAGGCAATCAAGGAGGCCAAAGACATGGATCCGAACGAATTTGAACATCTGCAAAACCTGGTACGCTTCGCCGGAACCCAGCTGGCGGTAAAACGTCGTCGTCGTTAACCATTTAGCCCCGAACAAGCTACAGTAGTAGTTGACCCGGGGCTTTTTTCTGCTTCTCTACTGATACTAAGTCTCAACCGCAATGTCGCTCGCTCGCTCCCTTTCCCCTCTGTGTCAGCTCCCGATCGGAGCCACAGGGCGGATTTGTGTGATTAATGGCGACGACGGTTTCGCCCAACGGCTGCGGGAGATGGGTTTTGGCGAAGCCTCTTTGGTGACGAAGATTTCCGGCAGCACCACGAGTTTGTGCCAAGTCAATGGCACGCGCATTGCCCTCAGTCATAGCGCCGCCATGGCCATTCTCGTCGAACGTTTGCCCGCCCTCTCGACGACCCTGAGCCCAGCGCCGGGGAGCAGTCCCGCCGGGCCTGCTGGCACCCGCTAGTCCCTTTTCGATGCCGGGTTCCCTCAAACTTTCCTCGCTGGCGCTGGGCGCCTCCGCCCGGGTAAAGGATTTTCCAAAAACGGGAACCTCCTTTGTCCGCCTCCGGGAAATGGGTCTCCTACCCGGCACCACCATCACGTTCGTCCGGGCTGCCCCGTTGGGTGATCCCTTGGAATTCAAGCTCCGCGGCTATCATCTCACCCTGCGTCGCGCCGAAGCGGAGCAAATCACCATCGATTCCTGATCACGTGCAATTGCCGTCGCATATCTCCTCCGCGGCAAAAAAACGCCCCTCCTCGGCCGAACGAACCCCGGTCTACGCCATTGTCGGCAACCCCAATTGCGGCAAAAGCACGCTCTTCAACGCCCTGACTGGGCTCAAGCAGAAGGTCGGCAACTATCCCGGCGTCACCGTCGAAAAGAAGATCGGCGAAACCTTTTCCCAGCATGGCCGCCCGATCACGATCATCGACCTGCCGGGCACCTACTCGTTGGCCGCCCGGTCGCCGGATGAGGCGGTTACCCGCGACGTTTTGCTCGGCCGCCGGGCTGATACCCCCCAACCAGACCGGATCCTTTGCATTGTTGATGCGAGCAATCTCGAGCGGAATCTTTATCTTGTTCACCAGATTCTTGATTTCGGTCGGCCCGTCATTCTCGTCCTGAACATGATGGATCTGGCGACCACGGCCGGGCACTCGATCCGCATTGACCGCTTGGAGAAGGCCCTGGGCATCCCGGTCATCGCCTGCGAGGCGGTAAACCAAAAGGGCCTCGTCGAGCTCAAGCTCGCCATGAGCCGCGTTGACTTGCCGCTCGCCCGCCACCGTTGGGATGTGCCCGCACCGGTTGCCCCCGCCGTGGCCGAGTTGCAGGCTTCGCTCGCCGACCGCGCCGGGCTCTCCCCGCTGGTGGCCCGCGCCGAGGCCCTCCTGCTGCTCACGGATTTCGACACCGTGCGAGTCGCGGGCTCCACGCCCTTGAGCCCGCGCACCCAAGAGATCCTGGCAAATTGGCGGCAGCGCTGGGAGGCTGAGGGCCTCGACTGGGCCGGGACCCTCGTCGGCAGTCGTTACGATGCCATTGGAAAAATTTGTGCCGAGGCGGTCCAGCTGGGCGGCGACACCGGTCCGTCGGTTTCAGATAAAATGGACACCGTCCTGGTCCACCCGCTTTGGGGCTGGCTCGCCCTCGGCGGAGTCATGACCGGGCTCTTCCTCTCCATCTTCACCCTCGCGGAATATCCCATGAACTGGATCGACGGCGGCATCGCCGCGTTCGCCGATTGGGTCAAAGGGAACATGGCGGCCGGTGACCTCCGCGACCTGTTTACCGACGGCGTCATTTCCGGCGTCGGCGGGGTGCTCGTATTCCTGCCGCAGATTCTCATTTTGTTTTTCTTTATGGGCCTGTTGGAAAACACCGGCTACATGGCGCGCGCGGCGTTCATCATGGACCGATTGATGAGCCGCGTCGGGTTGAACGGCAAATCCTTCATCCCGCTGCTTGGCTCCTTCGCCTGCGCCATTCCCGGGATCATGGCCACGCGCACGATCGAAGATCCCAAGGACCGGCTCGTCACCATCCTCGTCGCGCCGCTGATGAGTTGCTCAGCCCGGCTTCCCGTTTACCTGCTCATGATCGCGGCCTTGCTGCCGGGCACCGCCGTGCCGGTGCTGACCAAGGTGGGAATCATGATCTTCATGTACGCGCTGGGCACGTTCGGGGCCTTTGGCTTTGCGTGGCTGTTCAAACGCACCCTCCTCAAGGGGAAGCCGCCCATGATGATCATGGAACTGCCGCCGTATCGCCTGCCCATGATCAAGGATGTGGTGCTGCAAATGTTCGAGCGTGTCGGCCTGTTTCTCAAGCGCGCGGGCACCATTATCCTGGGCATCAGCATCGTGCTCTGGTTTCTGACCACTTACCCGAAGCTCCCTGACCCGGCGGCCACCTCCGCGGAGCAGATCGCCCACAGTTTCGCCGGCCGCGCCGGCCACCTGCTCGAACCCGTCATCAAGCCGCTGGGCTTCGACTGGCGCATCGGCATCGGACTCATCACGTCGTTCGCCGCCCGCGAAGTATTTGTCAGCTCCATGGGCGTCGTCTTCGGCGTCGAAAGCAGTGACGAGAACACCGCCCCGCTGCGGGACGCTCTCCGGAACGCCACTTGGCCGGACGGGGCCACGCTGTTTACCCCGTTGGTGTGCCTGACGCTTATGGTTTTCTACGTCTTCGCCATGCAATGCATGAGCACGATCGCCGTCGTGAAGCGCGAAACCAATGGCTGGAGGTGGCCGCTCTTCCAGACGGTCTACATGACCGGCACCGCGTGGCTTGCCTGCCTGATCATCTTCCAAACCGGCCACGCGCTCGGTTTCTAGACCGTGTCCGCCTCGCTCCAAACCTATGTTGCCCTGGCCGTGGTGGCCCTCGCCGCCGGGCTGCTCTTGCGTTCTCTTTTGAAAAAACGAAAAGCGACCGGCTGCGGGAACGAAGGCTGCGGCGCCGTCAGTCCCGAGATAAAAAAGCTGCAGGCCCGGCTGAAACGCCCGTAGCGACCCCGGCCGGCGCTTTGCGTTTGCCGCGTTCGGTTCGCGCAGTAGCGTGTGCGTTCTATGTCGTGCCGTACCCCGTTGTCCATGGTGGCGCTGCTCGGATTCGCCACCCGTCTTTGGGCCCAGGAAAAACTCAGGTCTTCAAGGGTGCGCAAATTATCCCCATCGCCGGCGAGCCCGTCGCCAACGGGGTGCTCGTTATTCCCGGCGGCCCGCACTGAAAAAACGGCGGACTGGCTTCGGATTTCGCCCTGACGCCATCACCACCTGCATCCACCACCATCAAGATGAAAGCCTCCATTCTCACCGCGATCAAGGAGCCACTCGAGCTCCAGCAAGTGCCCGACCCGATTGCCGCTCCCGGCCAGGCAGTCGTCTGCCTCAAGGCCGCCGCGCTGAATCACCGCGATCTCTGGATCCAGCAGGGACTCTACAAGGACATCCACGTGCCGGTCGTCCTCGGGTCGGATGGCGCCGGCACCGTCATTTCTGTCGGTTCGCCGGCTGACAACCCTTGGATCGGCCGCGACGTCATCATCAACCCGTCCCTCGACTGGGGAGAAAATCCGCGGGCCCAGGGAAAAAACTTCCGCATCCTCGGCCTGCCGGACAGTGGCACCTTTGCCGAACAGATCGCGATCCCAGTCACCAACCTTGCGCCGAAACCCGC
>CAZAOI010000103.1:0-11241 GCA_964486705.1 uncultured Oleiharenicola sp.
GAGCTGGTCGAACGGGCAAGCAGGCTCCTCCAAAAACGAAAGGAAAGGGGCATGGCGGATTTGATCAACTGCCTCGGGTCTCGCCCCCGGGGATCTTGGTTTCCGGGCACAGAAAAGCCGCTCACCCCTGAGCGGCTTTCTATTCTGATTTTACCCTAACACACACCAAACAAACCGTAAGAACTAAAGGGAAAGACGCGGTTGGGGCGGAAACGTTCAAATAAATCCGGCTTTTCTTAAACGGCGATCGGGAAAAATACCCAGTCGATACCGTCCATCAACTTTATCAATTAACGCCCCGCGGTAAGCCGGGATATAATTAAGTCGAAGTTAGCTAGAGCTCAAGTCTGCCGCCGCCCCCCTTCGCTGATGAAATCGAAGTCCCCATTCTCAAATTCTTGCCGCTGGATGGCGCGAATCGTCAGTTCGCTGCTGATCGTTGGATTCCTCGTCTTCGCCATTGCCGAGGGGATGCCGAATCCCCTGACGCAGCCGGCTATTGCCCAAGTCGGTTTCCTCGGATTGGTCTTCATCGTGGTTGGTTCGCTCGCCGGTTGGCGCCGGGAACTGGCCGGCGGAATCCTCTCCCTGGCTGGCGTGCTCGCCCTGATTGAACCAACGAGGATAAATGGGAAAATAACCTGGTTCTTTGCGGTGCTGGCCGCTCCAGGTGTCCTTTGCCTTGCGAGCGGTCTATTAACCAAGAGAATCGCCCGATAAGGATAAAATCGGGCGATCGATTCGACGGTACGGACCGCGATGCAGCCGTCCTGCCGGACACGGAATGGGGTAGAACCGGAGTTGTTCCCGCCCGCGAAAAAATGGTGCTCGGGACAGGACTCGAACCTGCACGCCTTACGGCACACGCACCTCAAACGTGTGTGTCTACCAATTCCACCACCCGAGCATTTCCAACTTTGGAAAGGCTGACATAGGTAAATCCCGCCGGGCTTGTAAAGCCCCGAAATGCGCTTGCTTCGCGCTTTCATTCTGGGGACACTGCCTTTTTCCCGCGCGTGAGACCAAGCGTCGCGGCACACCAAGCAACCAACTGAATCCCCCCGGGTAACCACGCCCGTTTCCGCCCTTTCATGGACGACACTACGCCCGCCAACGAATCCAACGAGCCCAGATTGAACAAAATCGATCTGAGTCAGTTGCAAAGCTTCAACTTCGGCACGCAATGGACCGAGGTTAAGCCCATCTCCCCCGGTGCCCGCCGCGAATTTGATCGCGGGGATCGTCGGGAACGACGCGAAGACACCGGCACCCGCGGCCCCGCGCCGCGCGATCGCCGGACGTTCCACAAGCCGGCGGGTCCGGCGGCAGGTCAGCCGGCGTCAGCGGGCGAAGGCCAGCCGCAGGGAGATCGTCCCCCGGCGGGTGGCGGACGACGTTTCGAGCGCGGTCCAGGCGGCCCGCGTCGCGAGTTTCAGGGTGAACGCCGCGAGGGCGGGCAGCCGTTTGATCGGACGCCCTACATCAGTCCCTATTTTACCGCCACGTGTTATCCGGAGGATACCGGCTTCGCCGCGATGGTGAAAGCCGTGCGCGCTTCCTGCCGCACTTATCAGCTGTTCGAAATCACCAAGGCCGTGCTGGAGAAGAATGACCGGTTCGTCATTGTCCTTCAGCGGGCCAAGGCTGAACGGACCGCGGAAAGCGCGCCCGGCGCGGAAGGCGCCGCGGCCCGACCAGCGCAGGAGAAAGCCAGTCCGCTCTACATGTCGCTGCCCGACCATCTCCCGTTCGATACGGAAGACGCGGCCATCCAGCACGTCTTGAGCGACAATCTGGGGGCATTTTTCGAAATGCAGGAAGTCGAGGTTGAGGCCCCCAAGGGGAATTTCCCGATCATCAACAAATGCAGCATCACCGGTGAGTTGCTCGGGCCGCCGAATTACCACCGCTACCAGCAAATCCTGCAGCAGCACTATGCGGCCAAGTTGAACCGCATGCCGTTTGAGCGATTCCGCGAGAGCATCGTTTCCGTGCGCGAGCCGGAGGTCGCGGCCCAGTGGTTGGAGAAGATGAAGAAGGCCACGCGTTACACGTGGAAGCCGCCCGCGCCCAAGACCGGCTCGATCCCGCCGATGGAATTGCCCGCGCCGTCGATGGAAATTCCGGACCCAGCGCCCGAAGCGTCCGCAGCTGGGCCCGCGGCGGAAGCCCCCGAGGCCCCGGCCGTGCTGTCGTTTGATAACATTGAAGAAGCCCGTCTCCATTTGCTCAGCAACGCGCGGGACAAAGTCGTGCGGGCGGTCGAGAATGTCCGGTTTCATGGCAAACTCATCGAGAAACTGCCGCCCGGGGAAATCCGTCGCGCCCTCGAGGGCCATGTGGAGCGCCAGCGCCGGTTTCCCCTCGACACGGCCAACGCCCTCCGGGGCCGTCTGCGCCGCGAAGGGTTCACGATCTTCAAGAAGGGTTCGCGCGGCGTGTCCTACGTCTGCGCCGTCAAACGCCGCTTCCGGATTCCCGGGCAGGTGTTTTCCGAGACGATCGCGGCCTTGATCGAGTTCATCGAGAAGCATCCGATGATTCAAGTGAAGGACCTGCCGAAGAGTTTCCACGGCATCGAAGTTGCCGCGGCTCTGGCCGCACCGGTGGCGCCGCTCCCCGAGGGCACGACGCAGTCCCAAGCCCCGTTTCTGGCCCTGGCTCCGGAGCAGGCGGAAAAGTTGCGCAAGATGGGCAACGATCTTCGCTGGCTCGTCATGGAGGGTTACGTGACCGAGTTTTCCGACGGCAAACTCTTTGCGCCGCCTCCGATGGCGCCGCAGGCCGCCAAAAAAGCTGAATCGGGCGAAGACGAACACGATCCGGTCGATTTCCCCGAAGCCCCGGCTCCGGTGGCGGTCGAAGCGAAGCCCGCGGACCCGGCCGCCGCCGCACCGGCCGCCAACGCCGGCGAGGCGGAAGTCGCCGCGACGGTTCCCGAAGCGCCCGCTGTC
Organism: uncultured Oleiharenicola sp.; assembly: GCA_964486705.1. GTDB lineage: Bacteria > Verrucomicrobiota > Verrucomicrobiia > Opitutales > Opitutaceae > Lacunisphaera. The sequence goes on from CAZAOI010000103.1 coordinate 2,955, forward strand.
GCCCCCGAGTCGGGTGCGGTGGCCGCAGAGCCGAAACCGGACACCCCGGTCTGATTATTTCTCAAGCCCGCTCGAAAGAGCGGGCTTTTTTGTGTCCCCGGGATCCTTATTTCAGCACAACTTTGTGCCGTTCCCCTTCCTCAATGGAGAGTGTCAGGTGCCAGGTTTCGGCCGGCAACCACGCGGCGATTCTTTCCGGCCATTCGACCGCCAGACAATAGGGGCCCACGAGAAATTCCTCGAGCAAGAGTGACTCGAATTGCCGGTCGTTTTCCAGCCGGTAAGCGTCGAGGTGGATCAGGGGTCGCTCGCCTCCGCGGTGGACGGCGTAGATGGCAAAGGTCGGGCTGGTGACTCGCTCCGGCACCCCTAGGCCGCGGGCCAGGCCTTGCACGAAGGTTGTCTTTCCAACGCCCATGTCGCCGTGCAGCGCCAGAGTGACGGTCGGGGGCAAGACAGCCGCCAACTCGGCCGCCAGAAGGCGGGTCTGTTCAGCCGTCTCGGTCGTGATGCCCGCTCGCAGCCTAGCGCAGATGTTCATAACCGTGGTAGTCGGCCAGACGCAGCGCCCCGGCGGGCAGTGGGCCTGAGCGGGAGAAATTACCGAGATGCGACAACCTGATTTTTGGGAACTGTTTTCCCCAGTCGCGCTCAAAGCGGACCTTGTCGTCCCTCGAATTGACCGCGACTAGCAGTTCGTAATCTTCCCCATCGCTCAGAGCGTGGGCGAGCGGGGATCGTTTCGTCCGGCACGCGCAGCGGCGTGCGGCCGCACTGATCGGGATCGCGGACGCGCAGAGCACCGGGGTCAGGCCGGGTGGGGTGAGGGCGGCGAGGTCTTTCGCCAGTCCGTCGCTGACATCCATCATGGCGCGGACTTCGCGGCGACCGGCGAGCCAGACGCCCTCGGCGAGCCGCGGGCGGAAGCGGTGATGATGCCCCAAAAGGCTGCCGCCCAAGCGGCCGGTCACATAAAGGTGGTCGCCGGCACGCGCTCCGGTGCGCGTCACCACGCGGCGGCCGGTGGATTCGCCGTGCAGGGTGAGAAAGGCGCCGACAAAGCCGGCGGGCCCTTGAGTGATGTCGCCGCCGACAATCATCACCCGATAGTGGCGCGCGCAAGCGGCCAGCCCCAGATAGAATTCCTGCAACCAGGCCACGCTGGTTTCGGGCGCTAAGGCGAGCGAGATGACGGCGGTGCGCGGTCGGCCGCCCATGGCGGCGATGTCGCTGAGATTGCGTTTGAGCAATTTGGCACCGACGGCGCGAGGCGGCACGGCCTCATCGAAATGGCGTCCGAAAATAACCGGGTCCGTCGTGACGAGCAGTTGTTTCTTGGTGGGGGGAATCACGGCGCAGTCGTCACCAATGCCGAAAGGGGATTTGGGGGAAGCCGAGCCCAACCAGCGCCGAATGCCGGCGATGAGCTGCAATTCGCCGTGGGCGAGCACCGAGTCGGATCGGATCGAGGTAAACGGGGTCATGGTGATCGTGACAGGCCGGAAAGAACAATGAGGACGGTGTTCAGATTGAACAAGCCGTGGGCGACAATGGTCACGCGAATGTCGCCGGTGGCCTCGTAGACGAGGGCCAATCCCGCGCCCAGGATCGCGAGCGGCAGGAATCCCGCCCAGTTGCCATGGAGCGCGCCGAAGAGGGCGCCGCTGATCAGGAGCGCCCAGTGCCGGCCGATTGTTTGCCGGCAAAACCGGTAGATCCCGGCGCGAAAAATGAGTTCTTCATTGAGAGGGGCCAGCACGCACGCCACGAGCAGCATGCCGATGATCACCTCCGGCGAACGGGTGTTGGAGAAAATCGCGATCAAATCCTGCGGTTCATCGGGAACGCCCAGGTGGCGGAGCAAAAATGTCCAACCGACGCTGACGAGTCCGAGCGCGGGCAACGCCACGGCCAGTGTGCCTCCGGCGTAACGTAGGATTTTCCCCCACGGCAGCGGGGTCGCCGGCGGCAGGGGTGGGGGCACGCTCCCGTATTCAAAATACAATTTCCGGCGAACGAGCGGAAAGAACAATCCGCCGAGCAGGGCTCCCCCGTGAAATCCGGCGCCATAGATCAAGACCTCCAGTCCCGCCCGGTCGGTTGCCGCGTGGATGATTTTCCCCACCGCGAGCCGGGCTCCGGTCTGCAGCAGCAATCCGGAAAAGAACACCAGGAGAAGAAACAGGGTGAACTCCGCGGGTGCGACGGGCCAGGCCGGCAGTCGGTGCGTGTCCAGCCAGCGGCGGCGCGGTTCACGCCGGAAAAGCAGACGGCCCAAGAGCCATCCGCCGGCGAGCAGCAGGCTGATCTCGAAAGCAGCGATGATTTGCTGGATAGGCTCGGTCGGCATGAAGAGGCTCTCATCTTTGGGGCGCTCCCGGCCAAAGACCAATCCGAAACTCCGGCCGGCCGCGGCGATTAGCGATAATCGGGGTCCGGACGCAAAATGGGTTTACGCGCGGCGGGTTTCCGTTTCGCTCAGTCCATGGCGAAATGGCTCCTGCTTGACGGATTCAACCTGGCGTTCCGCGCCTTCTACGGCATGCCTGAGCTGACCCGGACGGATGGCTTTCCGACCGGCGCCTTGCATGGCTGGGTGAAGACGATCTGGCGACTGGAGGACGGGGAGAAGCCGGACGCGATGTTGGTTTTTTTCGATCTGGGCGGATCGCAGGACCGACTGGCGCTGCATCCGGAATACAAGGCGCACCGCAAGGAAATGCCCGAGCCGTTGCAGAAACAGGTGCCGCTAATCAAGGAGCTGACCCGGGCGATGGGCTTGGTCGGGGTGGAGTTGGAGGGCGTGGAGTCGGACGATTTGGTGGCCTCGCAGGCGCGCGCGCTCGCCAATGCCGGCCACGACGTGCTCATCGTCAGCGCGGACAAGGATTTTGCCCAGTGTGTGGACGAACGGATCAAGCTCTTGCTGCCGCCGCCGACCGCCAATCCGAAATTGGGCTGGCGCGTGCTTGATGCCGCGGGCGTGACGGATAAATTTGGCGTGCCGCCGACGCAAATCGCGGAATATCTGGCGCTGATCGGCGACACGTCGGACAATATTCGCGGCATCAACGGGGTCGGCCCAAAAACGGCGGTCAAGTGGTTCGCCGATTTCAAGTCGCTCGAAGGGATCATTGCCCATGCGGCCGAGTTGAAGCCGGAGCGGTTTCGCGAGGCCGTGGCGCAACAGGCGGACGCGCTGCGGCTCAACCTCCGGCTGACGACTTTGCGCACGCAGTCGCCGTTGCTCATGGTCGAACCGACTGAGCCGGAGGTGGCCAAACTGTTTGCGCTTTTGGCGTCGCTGGAAATGAAGTCCAGCCTCGCGGAGGCGAAGGAACGTTACAGTGGCCAGGGCGAACTGTTCTGAGCCGGAGCCGAGCCCGCGGTGCCGGTGGACCGAAGCTCAGCGGACGCCGTCAACTGGCCTTCGTCGCGGGCTCGAAAATATAACCGATCCCGTGGACCGTCTTGAAGCTGTCGAGGGAGAGGCCGTTCTTTTCGAACGCGGCGCGGATTTTCACGATGTATTGGTCGAGGGACCGGCTGCGAATGTCGGCATGGATGCCCCAGACCGAATGGATGAGCTCCTTGCGGGTGATCACGACCCCCACATGGTTGTGCAAATAGGCGATGATGCCGAGTTCCTTGCGGCCGATTTTGTGAATCGCAGCATTGGGGAAGATGATTTCCAAGCGATCCGGATGCACCTGCGAGCCGAGAAAAGAGAACGGGGCGTCGCTGGTGCGGACGTTTTTGGTGACGTTGAGATCCTTGTTGGATTCCGTGCGGCGCAGCACCGCCTGAATGCGGGCCACCAGTTCAAGGTAACTGAAGGGTTTGGTGATATAGTCGTCACCCCCCATGTTGAGGCCCTTGATCTTGTCCGATTCGACGGAGTTGCCGGTCAGGAAAATCGTCGGAATGTTAATGTCCTGCTGTTTGAGTTCCTTGAGAAACTCGAATCCGCTTTGATCCGGGAGGGTGATGTCGAGCAGCAACAAGTTGGCGAAGTTGTGCTGAAGAAAACGCAGGGCCGGCGCGCAACGATTGTACGCCTGGACGTTCATGCCGGCCAGTTCGAGTTGTTCGGCGATGATTTTTGAGAGTTCGGGCTCGTCTTCGACGGCGACGATCAGGGGGCGGGGTTCTGCACACATAGGATATAAAGGGTTGAACCGTTTAGCTTGTTTTACAATTCGGAAGCGATTTGTCAAAGCCTTGTTCGCAAGAGTTCTACGCGGCAATTTCGTCAGAGAATTCTTGTCATTCGCGCCGCGGGGCCGTTCGCTCCTGTTCTTAAACGGCCGTCGACCACTCCCTCAACCAAACCTCCGTCATGAAAGTCACGCTCGGGCTTTTACAACACGCCTGTTCCGCCCATCCGGCGGAAAATCTCAAGAAAACACTCGCGCTGACCGAACAGGCCGCGAAGAAAGGCGCCAAGATCATCTGCACACAGGAACTCTTCCGTTCCCAGTATTTTTGCCAGAGTCAGGATCATGACTGTTTCCAGCTGGCCGAGTCGATTCCCGGTCCGAGCACCGTGGCGTTCCAGAAACTCGCGCGGCGGCACAAGGTCGTGATTGTCGCGTCGCTCTTCGAAAAGCGCTCGGCCGGCCTTTACCACAACACCGCGGTGATCATCGATGCCGATGGCAAATTGCTGGGAATCTATCGGAAGATGCACATTCCGGACGATCCGTTGTTTAATGAGAAGTTTTATTTTACGCCGGGCGATACCGGGTTTCGCGCTTGGCAGACCAAGTACGGCAAGATCGGGGTGCTGATCTGCTGGGACCAATGGTATCCCGAGGCTGCGCGTCTCACTGCGCTGCAGGGAGCGGACATTTTATTTTATCCCACCGCGATCGGCTGGCACCCCAAAGAAAAGAAGGAATACGGCACCAACCAGCACAGCGCGTGGGAAATCAGCCACCGCGGCCACGCCGTGGCGAACGGATGTTATGTCGCCGCCATCAACCGCATCGGCACCGAGAAGCCCATCGGCGGCGACGGCCTCGAGTTTTGGGGCCAAAGTTTCGTGGCCGGCACCAGCGGCCAAATTCTCGCGAAGGCGAGCGTCGATCGGGAAGAAGTTCTCCTCGTGCCGGTCGATCTCGGCAAGGTGGATGTCACGCGCACGCACTGGCCGTTCCTGCGCGACCGGCGGATCGACGCCTACGGCGACCTCACCAAACGCTACATCGACTAAGAGGTGGAACCCGACCTCCGGGCGGGTTTGCCAATTTAGGGAGTGTTTGCAAACCAACCAACACACCTTTCCTGTCATGCTGAGCGTAGCGAAGAATCCATGCGTCCGCAGATGATATCATGTTCGAAGCCGTGGATTCTTCACTTCGTTCAGAATGACAAACCAGTTTGAAGACCCACCCTAATCCAGCGCGTCCGGAGGCTGCGCTCCACCCATGAGTTTACGGAAAACAAAATCGGAAATCGAAAATCGGAAATCGAAAATTGAAACCCCGGCGAAGCTGGGGTTTCACATGCCGGCCGAGTGGGAGCCGCAAGCCGCGGTGTGGTTGTCCTGGCCGCACAATCTGCAGACGTGGCCGGGGCAGTTCCGGCCGATCCCGCGGGTGTTCGCGGGCCTGGTCGCGCAGATCAGCCGGTTCGAGCTGGTGCGCATCAACTGTGCGGCCCGGCTGCAACCGCGGGCAAAACGACTTTGCGCGCAGGCCGGGGCCGACCTGGCGCGGGTGACCTTCTATGATCACCCGACGAACGATGCGTGGTGCCGCGATCATGGGCCGATCTTCGTGAAGCAGCGCGAGACGGGCGAAGTGGCCGTCACCGACTGGGTGCACAATGCCTGGGGCGGCAAGTACCCGCCCTTCGACCTCGACAATAAAATCCCCCCCAGCATCGCGCGCAAACTGAAGATGCGCCGCTTCGAGCATGACATGGTGCTCGAGGGCGGCTCGATCGATGTGAACGGTCGGGGTCTGCTGCTGACGAGTGAACAATGCCTGCTGAACAAGAACCGCAACCCGCACCTGACGCGGGAAGAAATTGAACAAAACCTGCGGGATTATCTGGGCGTGACGACCGTGCTCTGGGTCGGGGAAGGGATCGTGGGCGACGATACCGACGGGCACATCGACGACATCACCCGCTTCTACAAGCCCGATGGCTTCGTGACGGCGGTCGAGACGAACCGGCGCGATCCCAATTACAAGCTGCTCGAGGAAAACCTCGACCGGTTGAAAGGGTTTCGAACGCCGGCGGGGAAGAAATTTGAGATTGTCACCCTGCCCATGCCCAAGCCTTTTGGTTTTCGGGGCCAGCAGGTGCCCGCCAGCTACGCGAATTTTCTCATCATCAACGGGGCGGTGTTGGTGCCGCAATTCCGGCAAAAGAAACGCGACGCCGCGGTCTGCGCCATTCTCGGCGACTGTTTCAAGGGCCGGGAGATCGTTCCCATTGATTGTTACCATTTGATCTGGGGCCTGGGCACCCTGCATTGTCTTTCCCAACAGCAACCGGCCTGACGGATTGGCCCACTCGCCCATGAAATTCTTTTTCCTCCTCGCCCTGAGCGCGACCCTCCTGCTCGCCGGCTGTGAGTCGTTGTCGACCCGGGTGCATGAGCGGTTTTCGCCGGTGCCGCCCCAGACGCGGATATTTGCGGCCAGCCTGAAGGTGGTTTATCCGGCGGCGCAGCGGGCGGTGAAAAATGCCGGGCTCCTGCTCGGTCACACTTCGCTCGCCCGCGGCAGCATCGATGGGTATGCTCCCATTCGATCCGGAAGTGCCGCCACGAACGCGCGGCAGACCACCCTCGAGATCCGGTTGACGGAGTTGGGCCCAGACCAAACCGAAGTGGCGGTTTTGGTTTGGGATCACACCGAGGGCGATTTTCCGGGAGGTACGAGTGAACAGGCGTTTCGTCAGCATGGCCTGTACGAGACTTACTTTGCTGGGCTGCAGCAGCTTTTGCAGGAGGATGGAGCGGGGAAAGGAGAGGGAAAACCCTGATTTTGCGCTTGCCGGGTGGGGAATGATAAGGGACTTTGGACCTCTTACGCGGTGTTCTTAGCTCAGGCCGGTGTTACCGCGACGCTCCCACCGGCTTGTTTTGACAGTCCAACCCTCAACCAACGGGTCCGAAAGGACCCACGCCGGAAGGTGTGCGCGCTGGAGCAAACGCCCGCTTTTCCGACCCTAGTAATCATGAGTTCGTTAATGCAAGACCTGCTCGCCCAGAGCTCCTTCGACAAGCTGAAGGAAGGATCAATCGTCTCGGGCGTCATCACTGAAATCCGCGCCAATGAAGTCGTCGTCGATATCGGCGGCAAAGCTGAAGGCGTCATCTCCGCCAACGAATTCGCCGATCTCGGCGAGTTGCAGATTGGCTCCACCATCGAGGTCATCCTCGAGAAGCTCGAGGACAAGGAAGGTAATCCCATCCTTTCCTACGAGCAGGCCCAGCAGAAGAAGAACTGGGAAAATATTCTTCAGAAGTGCCAGGAAGGCGCGATCGTGGCCGGCCGCGTCAAGGCCAAGGTCAAGGGCGGCCTGATCGTCTCGATCGGCGTCGATTCCTTCCTGCCGGCTTCGCACATCGACGTCCAGCCCCCGAAGAATCTCGATCAGTACGTCGGCCAGACCTACGATTTCAAGGTTCTCAAGATCAACCACGAGCGGCAGAACATCGTGCTTTCCCGTCGCGAGCTCATCGAGGAGCAGCGCATCAACAAGCGCCGCGATCTCCTCGAGAAGTTGCAACCCGGCCAGATCCGCAAGGGTGTCGTCAAGAACATCACCGACTTCGGTGCGTTCATCGACCTCGACGGCATGGACGGCTTGCTTCACATCACGGACATGAGCTGGGGCCGCATCGGCCATCCGTCGGAGATGCTGAAGCAGGGCGAGGAAATCGAGGTGATGATCATCGACATCAACCGCGAGAAAGAGCGGGTCTCCCTCGGTCTCAAGCAGACCAAGAACAACCCGTGGGACAACATCGAGAGCAAGTTCCCCGTGGGCTCGAAGATCCACGGCAAGGTCGTCAATCTCGTGCCCTACGGCGCGTTCATCGAACTCGAGCCCGGCGTCGAGGGTCTCGTGCACATCACCGAGATGTCCTGGACCAAGCGCATCAGCAAACCGTCCGAGCTGCTCAAGGTCGGACAGGAACTCGATGCCGTCGTTCTTGGCATTCAGCGCGAGGAGCAGAAGATCTCCCTCGGCCTCCGCCAGCTCGAGCCCAATCCGTGGGACATGGTCCGCCACAACTACCCGGTGGGCGCTCGCGTCCGCGGCA
>CAZAOI010000104.1:0-11036 GCA_964486705.1 uncultured Oleiharenicola sp.
TCACGTTTGTCACCGAGCAGTTCCGCGCCCTCTTCGGCTGGGACCACGCCGCGCTGGAGCAGGCCGTGGCGGCCGCGCCCGCGGGAGCCGATGGCCTCACGCTCGTGCCTTACCTCGACGGCGAGCGGACGCCCAACGTCCCGCGCGGCACCGGCGTGCTCTATGGACTCAATCGCCGCACGCTCACGCCGGGGCATCTCGCCCGGTCCGCGATGGAAGGCGTGACGCTGGGTTTGAATTACGGTCTGCGCCGGCTGGCGACGCTCGGGGTGAAACCCAAGGAAATCCGCCTGACCGGTGGGGGCGCCAAATCCGCAGCCTGGCGGCAGATCATGGCCGATATTTTCGGCGTCCCCGTCGTTGCCATGGTGGAGGACGAAGGCGCGGCGCTCGGCAGCGCCCTGCAGGCCGCCTGGTGCGCGGGGCTGCGCGCCGGGGACAAGACCAGTCTGGCGGCGCTGGCGGCGCACGCGGTGGCGGTGAATGAACGCACCCGTTGCGTCCCGGAAAAAATGCGTCGGCCCCTTTATCGTGCGATGCAGGCGCGGCAGGACCGCCTGAGCCTCACGCTGCGCGAAACGTTTGAGCGATTGCAGTAGGGCGGGGCTGTGACCTGCCGCGGAGGATCACGCCTCCCTGCGACCGGCGCCGCCCGACATCCGTGCGTCAGGCGCCGGAGTTCAACCGGCCAATAACCCCGGGGCCGCAGCGAGCCCGCTTACTTAGCCAAGACGGCAATGCGCGCCGATTTCGTCGGCGGCTGCTGCCATTTCGCCCAGCTTGTCTCCCAAGCAATCGGTTTACCCGTGAAATCCACGTCGCCGGCTTTGCCGCCGCGAAAAGCAATCCGGGCCCGCACCATGATGGTCGAACCGGCGGCTCCCGCCGTGCAGGTGATCCCGTGTTTGGCCGGGGATTCCTCATTCTGGGCGTAACTGACAGGGGCCCAGATGATGCCGCCGTCGACGGAATATTCCGCATGAAAGAAGCCGATTTTTTCGCCCGCTCCGGCATCGGTGCTCGCCGTGATCGTGATGGCAACCTTGCTCCCGGCCCGAGCGCTCGTGGGGGCGGCAAAATTAATCGCGCGATTCGCCGCCGACGCGGAAACCCCCGCGACGACAAGGCTCAGAAACGCGAGCAGAAGCCCGGGACCGAACCTGGAGCTCCGCGGACAATCTTTGCCTCGCCGCGCTGGGCGAACCGTCAATTTTGTTCGGGTCGAGCGGGAGAGATTTGTCATCACGGCCTACGCTAAGACGTCAGGATGGCTCGCTGTCAATCACACCAACGGCGAGAGGAGGCCCGGGGGGCCGCCGCGGACCGGGGCTTTTCATTGCCGGGGCGGCCAGTGACCCGCCCTGCAGGGCAAAGGACCGGCCCCACCCGGCAAACGGGCGCAGCAGCGGACCGTTTCCGCACCGGGCGGCGTTGTTGCGACTTCCGGATTCAAACCGGCAGGAAAAGCCGCGCATTACTGAACGTGTGCGGCTTAACCAAATGGTGCCCGAGGACGGAATCGAACCGTCATGCTGTTAGGCACAGGCTTCTGAGACCTGCGTGTCTACCAATTCCACCACCCGGGCAAAAAACAGAAGGGTCATGGATACGTTTCGGACCCAGTGGCGCAAGTGTTTTGTTGCGCCCCCGTAAACCCGGCTAGACCGAGTGTTTGCGCTCGTGGTCCAGCAGGCGCTGCTTGCGCCAGAGACCGCCGGCATAACCGCAGAGTGTGCCATCAGCCCGGATCACCCGATGGCACGGGATGACGATTTCGCCAAAGTTTCACGTTGGAGCGACGCAAAGCACCGACTTGGGGCGATCAGCGGCGAGCTATCCGGCTCCGAAGCCTACCGGGTAGCTGCCTCCCATCCGCGCATCATCCACCCTCCCGCGCCCCCAGAAAGAGCATTGGGATGCGCCGAGGCGGAGGAATTTCTAGAGGGGAAGGGAGGGCGCCAGAAGAATCCAGAGGGCGATCGTTCCAATATGGATTACCTGATCACCCCAGACAAACACATGCACGCCCATCTCACCCTTGTTCGTCTGGGCGAACACGCGACTCCACCACTGCTGGGGAATGCGGGTGTCGAGCAGCAGGTGGACGACAGCAAGGACAAGGCCGCCGATCCAGCCAAAGACGAAGCCCTGCAACAGGCCGTGGATCGCCATGTGAACCCACGCGGCGGGATGCCGCAAATTGGGCTTGTTGAGTGCCATCCAGTCGTTCTGCAACAGCCAGTCGCCAACCAAATGGAGGACCAATGCTTTTTCGAAGAGGGTCATGCGCGCCAGAACCAACTAACTATTCGCGCGGCATGATCGAGAAAGAATTTCGTGAATCAGGGGTGGACGACCCCAACCGGCCGCGCGAACCAGTCGCCTGCTTGATCCCTGGCTTGTCCGCGCCGCCAATCGCGGAAATGCCGCCCCGGGGTGTTCGCCGGCCCTGGGGACGACGATGAGTTTGAACGGGTGCAGCGCGGGGACGGTGTTGTCGTGCGGTCGCGGCCTTTGGCCGGATCGATCCAGCCGTGATACTTAACCTCCAACCAGGCGTGAAGACCGCGGCGTCGCTGGCTCACCTACTCGATCAACTGGACGCGTTTTGACTTTCAACGATTGACAGGCCTGAGCCGTAACCTATCGGTGCGGGACCGCCAAGGTGTTGCATGCCTGAGAATCCAATCATCGAGCGGTTGCTCGCTTATTTACCTCCCGACCGGGCGGCAGCTATCCTCACCGGCTCAACGCTCCCTGAAACCGACACTGGAGCAGTCCTGTTCTCCGACATTTCCGGTTTTACGCCGCTAACCGAGGCGGTGATCGCCCGCTATGGCCCGCGGCAAGGCGGAGAAGAGTTCACGGATCGCCTGAATGCAGTCTATGATGCGCTGATTGCCGAAGTCGTGCGCTTCGGCGGCAGCATCGTGGGATTCGCCGGTGACGCGATGGCCGTCTGGTTTGCCGGTGACGATGGCTCCCGAGCCGTGACGACCGCTCTCAGCATGCAGCGGGCGATGGGACAATTCGCCAGCATTGCCCTTCCTGGCGGGGTGACCGTTTCGCTGGGCATGAAGGTGGCGGTCGCCTCCGGGACCGTGCGGCGCTTTCAGGTGGGCGACAGCCGCGTCCAGTGTCTCGATGTCATCGCCGGGGATGTCATGGAACGCGTGTCGGCCTGCGAAGGCGCGGCGGCGCGCGGCGAAATCACCGTCGACGCCCGAACGGCCCGAACGCTCGGCGCGCGGCTTGACGTCCGCGAATGGCGAGCGCTGCCCGAAGGCCAACCCGGGGAAGAAGTCGCGGTCATCGCCGCTCTGCGGGACCCGCTCGAATCCCAACCGCAACCCCGGCCAGCGATCCCAGCCGACGCGGCGGATCGTTTGCGACCTTGGCTGCTGCCCGAGGTCGGCCGGCGCATCGCCTCCGGCCAGGATGTTTTTCTCACCGAGCTGCGGCCGGCCACGGCACTGTTCACCCGGTTCATGGGCATCGATTTTGAACGCGATCCCCACGCACCAGCCAAACTCGATGCCTATGTTCGCTGGCTGCAGGGCATCATCGTCCGGCTCGAGGGCGTCCTCGTGCAGCTCACCATCGGGGAGAAAGGAAGTTATTTTTATGCGGCGTGGGGCGCACCGATCGCCCATGACGACGACCCGATGCGCGCCTGCACCGCAGCACTGGAAATTGTCCGTCCGCCGGCGGAGATCGCCGCGTTCATTGCCTCGACCCAGGTGGGCATCACGTGCGGAACGATGCGGACCGGGGCCTACGGCAATCGCCAGCGGCGCACTTACGGCGTGCTCGGCGACGACACCAACCTCGCGGCGCGCCTGATGGCCAAGGCCAGACCCGGCGAGATTCTGGTCAGCGCCGCCGCCGCGCGTCGCGAAATCGACACGTTCGACTTTCGTCAACTCCCCAGCATCACGGTCAAAGGCAAGAAGGAGCCGGTTCCCGTTTTTCGCCTGCTCGGCCGCCTGCAAACCGGGATCCCAGGCTGGACGCGGTCGACTCCAATGGTCGGCCGGCACCGCGAACGCGCCCTGGCGGTGGAGCGACTGCAGCGCGCTGTGAAAAGCCGCGGGCAGGTGCTCGCCCTCTCGGCGGAAGCTGGAATGGGGAAGACGCGACTGTTGCAGGAAGTCCTGCGCGAAGCCGAGCGTTTGGGGTTCACCGCGTTCGCCGGTGCCTGCCCTGCCCTGGGCCGGGAGGCCAGCTACTCCGTCTGGATTCCGATCTGGCGTTCGTTTTTCCAACTCCCGCCCGAGGCCGATGTGGCAACCACGCTGGCGATCGTCGAGCGGGACCTTGGTGCGATTGATCCCGTCTTGCGGGCGCGCGCCCCGCTGCTCGGTCCGTTGCTGAACGTTGAACTGCCCGACAACGACCTCACCCGCACCCTCGACCCGAAGGTCCGGCGTGCGTCAATGGAGGGCTTGGTCGTCGAGTGTCTCCGGCACCGGTCCCACGCGGGACCGCTCCTGCTCATGCTCGAGGAGTGCCACTGGATCGACGAGGCGTCGCAAAATCTGCTCGGGGCCATCGTCCAAGCCGTGGCGCGGTTCCCTTGCGCCTTGTTTTTGGCGCACCGGCCTTTGAAACTTGGGGAGGTTTTGGTCAGCAATGAGGCCGCCCTCGACTACTTCGTGGCGATCGCTCTCGGGGATCTGCCCCCGGGCGAGGCGCGTCAACTCATCGAGGTGAGGCTCGCCGACGCATTCGGGGAGGGATCGTTGCCCGACTGGCTGGTCGACCTGATTGCGACACGCGCCGGAGGAAATCCGTTCTTCATTGAGGAAGTGGCGAATCTCTTAAAGGCCAACGGGGCGAGTCTCGCCGACCAGCCGACGATGGAGGCGCTTGAGCTCCCCGAAAGCCTGCACAGCCTCGCCCTCAGCCGCATCGATCAGCTGTCGGAGAACGCGCAGACTACGCTCAAGATCGCGAGCGTGATCGGGCGTCTGTTCCGGACCGCCCTGCTGGCCGGGGTTCATCCCCTTGAGCGGGTCGGCGCGGACCTCCCCGCCCAACTGGCCGAGCTGCGCCACCGCAACATCGCCGTCCCGGAGACAGTCGAGGGCGAAGAAGCGCACCTGTTCAAGCATCTCGTGCTGCAGGAAGCCGCCTACCAGAGCTTGCCGTTCGGGTTTCGCGCCTCGATTCACGAGTCAATCGGCGCATACCTTGAGCGACTCGCCGGTGACCAGGTGCGTCCGTGGCTCGACCTGCTGGCCTTCCACTATGGCCGCAGCAACTGCGTCGACCGGAAGCGCCACTATCTCGTGGCAGCCGGCGACGCCGCCCGCGCGACCTACGCGCTCCAGTCGGCGATCAGCTATTACGAACGCGCCTTGGAACTGCTCACCGGCCCGGCCCGCGTCGAGGTACTGGCGCGGTTCAGTGAAGTGCTTGAACTAGCCGGGCGGTGGACCGAGGCCTTTGCCCGTTACCGCGAGACGCGCGAACAGGCGGAAACAAATGGCTTGCCGGTCCAGCGCGCCGCCATGGCGGGGGCGATCGGCGACCTGCATCGCAAACGGGGTGAATTCGCGGAGGCGGAAACCTGGCTCGTTCTCGCCCGGCGGGAAAACGAGGAGCTGGGCAATGCCGCCGGGGTCGCCCACATCCTGCATCTCGAGGGCACGATGTTCGCGCAGACCGGAAGATTTGCGCAAGCGGGCGATCTGTACCAGCAGGCCCTGGACCAGCGGGAGCAATTGGGCGATGAGGCGGGAGCAGCAAAGACGCTCAATAACCTCGGGATCGTCGCCCGGGCGCAAGGCCAGATCGACTCGGCGCTCGGTCATTACGAGCGCAGCCTCGCCATCCGCCGAAGGCTCAACGACCGGCGGGAGATCGCCAATTCGCTCAACAACCTCGGATTCATTCATCGCTTTCGCCGGGAATTTGACCGCGCGCAGCTCCTGCTGGAAGAAAGCGTCCTGATCAATCGCTCGGTGGGCGACCGCTGGGCGACGGCGAATGCGCTGACCAGCCTCGCCGAACTGGCCCTGGACACCTCCGACGCGGCCTTGGCGCAGCGATGCCTGAAGGAAAGCCTCATCATCAACCGCGAACTGGGAGATCAACGCGCGCTGGCTTTCCTGCTGGAGGCATGCGGCCGGCTGGATTGGCTAAAAGGAGATGGCCGCACCTCGCTGTTGTATTTTTCGGCCGCCCACCACTTGCGCGGGAGGATTGGGGCGCCGCTCGAACCGGCCGATGCGGCAACGCTGGCCACCCTGCTGGGACAGATTCGGCGAAAGGTCCCGTCCAGTTTGCACGATCAGATTGAAAGCGAAGGCTCATCCCTGCCACTCGGCGAAGTGTTGGATCGCGCCGTGGCCGCCTACGTTTGACCAGGAGCGCCCGCGGCTTCGCCCGCTCAGAGCTTTTCTGCCATGATCCGTCGCAGTCGATCGGTGACGATGGTCAGCACCTGCAGGGAGAAGAAGGGCGTTTGCTGCACCATGAAAAGAAACCTCGTCCGATCAACGGCGACCAATTTGGCCTCGGATTTCGCGACGGCCGTCGCGGTCCGGGCGCGGTCTTCCACCAAAGCCATTTCGCCGAAGATCTGACTCGGACCGACCGTTTCAATCACCTTGCCATGGGCAAGGATGTCGACCTCGCCATCGACCACGGCGTACATGCAGTCGCCCGGTTCGCCGGCGTTAAACACGACCTGACCGGCTGGCACCACGGTGAAGTCCGAACTATGGTCAAAGAGATGGATTTTCATTGTACAACCGAAGAAGGTGGGGCCAACACGCATCGAGACAACCGCGCAATGTTTCTGACGCTATATTGTAACATTTGCCGCGCCCGCTCCCCCGCCCCCCGATCACCGGCGCCAGCTCTGTTCAGGACCCTGTTGCCGATTGCATTGCCAATACCAACGAGCGCGGACCTGGAAACCAAACCGGCACAAAGCGGGTAGCCCCGGTTAGACCGAGTATTTGCGCTCGTGGTCCAGCAGGCGCTGCTTGCGCCAGATCCCGCCGGCGTAGCCGCAGAGCGCGCCGTCGGCCCGAATGACCCGGTGACACGGGATGACGAGCGCGAGCATGTTCGAGCCGTTGGCGCGACCGATGGCGCGCGGCGCCTTGGGGATGCCGAGTGTCACCGCCATGCCGGCATAGGAACGCGTCTGGCCGGGCGCGATCGCTTGTAATTCGCTCCACACTCGGCGCTGGAATTCCGACCCAACCGGCGCCAGCGGCAGGTCAAACGTCAACGACTCGCCCGAGAAATAGCGGGCCAATTGACGGCCGGTTTCCTCCAGAATGGCATTGTTGCCGGGCACGATCGCACCCTTGAGCCGGCGGCGCAGCCCAGCCAGCTCGCGCTCGAGCCCGCGGCGATCGGCAAACTCGAGCAGGCGCAGCCCGGTGTCGTCGGCGATGGCCAGCATCGTGCCAAGCGGCGTCTGGAGGCGCTGGGCGAGCAGGCAATGCCCCGCCTTGGCTCCGCGGGGCGACTGCCCGAAAATCCGGGTAAAGGCCCCGCGGAATCCACTCGTGGATTCGTAGCCCTGCTCGAGTTGCACCTCAATGACGGGCCGCCCAACCTTCACCTGGCGCAACGCCAAACCCATGCGCCGCGCGCGCTGGTAGGCATGGAAGGTCATGCCATGATAGCTTTTGAACTGACGCCGGGCGGTCGAAGGCTCGACGCCCATCGCCGTCAGGTCCTTGTCCGAGACCCGTCCGTCCGGCGCCGCTTCGACGGCGCGGCGCAATTTCTCGACCAGCGGCGGCACCGGCTTGGTTGAATCCATCGGCCGGCAGAGACGACAGGGTCGGTAGCCGCCGTGCAGGGCTTCGTTGATCGTGGGGAAAAACTCCACGTTTTCCGGCTTGGGCTTCTTGGCCCGGCAGGTCGGCCGGCAGAAAATGCCGGTGGTTTTGACGCCGGTGAGAAAAACGCCCTCGTAGGTGGAGTCGCGTTGGACCAGCGCCCGATACATGGTGCGGGTGGAGGGCAGCGAGTTCATAGTAGGCGCGGCGGAGGTTAGGGAGGTTTCGAAAAGTGTCATGCCCCCACTCTACTCCAATCGGCGGGGTATTATCCGCCGATTTTCGGGCGGGGTATTTTCAGGCCGGGGCAGGAAAATAGGTGCGAATATCGGGCAGCTCCTTCTCCCGGCGGCCACTGCGGTCGCGAATGAAATAGGGCTCTTCCGGCAGGAGGTTTTCGTCCTCTTCGTCGTCCTCTTCATCGTCGGTCTCGAGGCCCTCGATGTGATAGCTGGTCTCGCCTTCGTCGAAATACTGCGAGACCCGGCGCGGCGTCGGATCGAGCAGCACCGCCGGATTAGCCAGATCGCCCTTGGTTTTCACCTGGATAAAATGGCAGGGGAAATATTCGTCGGTGAAGAGCTTGATGAAATCGCTCAGCCACTTGTTGCCGACCCCTTCACGCTTGGTCAGGAACACGACATCGGCGAAGTGGATGCAGGCGGCAAACCACTGCTTCAGCACCGGATGTTTCTCGGCCAATTGGCAATCCACCGCACAAAACACACGCGCCAGCTGGGCGCCCCGCTCCGCGAGCCACGGCTTCAACGCCTCCAACTGGTCAATCGGGCTGCCGCGCGAATCCGCCAAGAAGAAAACCGTGGCGCCGGCCGGCAAATCCATCGCGGGCAACTCGGCCGGAGCCGGGCTAGTCGGCGGGCTCCACGCCCAGCGGCGCACCTCGGTCTTGGGCCAGGCGGCCAGCTTGGCATCGACCGGAGCGGCGGCCTCTGACTCGGCCAGCAGGACGATCGCGAGATCGGTCTCGCCCAGACCGTTTTCAATCAAGTCGCGCACGATGCTGCGCCGGCCGGAACCGGGGGTGCCAATGATGAAATAGACGTTGGTGCTCACTCAGGCGCAAAGAGGCGCAATTCCCGCAAAAGACAATCAGACATTTGTGGGAGGGGCTTTACGCCCCGAAAGAACGGGACATAGAGCAGGACCTTTTGTTTTGATGGTTCAGTGGTTCATCGTCGCACTACCTCCGTGCCTGTGGGAGCGAAACGGCCGGCACAGAGGCCCGCCGCTACATAGACACTGCCCCTCCTACAGTTCAGAACTTGAACACCTGGTTCTGGGCGCTATGCCGCATCCAATGGTCCACCAGCACCAGCGCCGCCATGGCCTCGACGATCACAACGGCCCGGGGCACCACGCACGGGTCGTGCCGGCCGCGCGCCAGCAGCTCGGTCTCGGCGCCGTGGACATCCACCGTTTTTTGCGACTGAAGAATTGTGGCGGTGGGCTTGAAGGCGACGCGGAAAACAATCTCTTCGCCGTTGCTGATGCCGCCTTGCACCCCGCCGGAATGGTTGCTCGAGGTACCGACGCGCCCGTCGCGCTTCACAAACGGATCGTTGTGCTGCGAGCCCTTGAGGAGCGTGCCGGCAAAACCGCTGCCGATTTCAAAGCCCTTGGTCGCCGGCAGCGAGAGCATCGCCTTCGCCAGATCGGCCTCCAGCCGGTCAAAGACCGGTTCGCCGAGACCGACCGGCACATGGCGCACCCGGCACTCGATGATCCCACCCACGGAGTCACCCGCGCCCCGGGCCTGCTTGATCCGCTCGATCATGCGCGCCGCCGTGTCCAAATCCTGACAGCGGACGGGCGTCGCTTCAACCTCGGCGAGCGAGGGAAACCGGGCGAAGGCGGGAGCGACAATGTCGTGAATCTGGGTAACGAAGGCGCGGATCTCCACGCCGCCGGCCAGGTGAAGGATTTTCTTGGCCACGGCACCGGCGGCCACCCGGCCGATGGTTTCCCGGGCCGACGAGCGCCCGCCGCCGCGATGATCGCGATGGCCGTACTTCGCCTGGTACGTATAATCGGCGTGCGACGGGCGATATTTTTCCCGCATTTCATCGTACGCACCCGGACGCTGGTCGCTGCTGTGCACCGCCAAGGAAATTGGCACGCCCGTCGTCAGCCCTTCAAACACGCCCGAGAGAATCTCAACCTTGTCGTCCTCTTTGCGCGGGGTCGTGATCTCACTTTGCCCGGGACGGCGGCGGTCGAGGTCGGCTTGGATCTCCTCCGCCGTCAACGGCAGCCGTGGCGGACAGCCGTCGATGACGACGCCCACGGCCGGCCCGTGGCTTTCGCCCCACGTGGTGATTTGGAAGAGTTTGCCGAAGGAATTGGGCACAGCCCGGAAGGTTTGCGCGCTGCCCGCTTGCAAGCAAGCCCTTGATGGCGCATATCGTCGGCATGAAGTTTTTCATCCTCAGTGGCAGCCACCGCGCGGAAGCCCACTCGCTCAAGGTCGCCAACTATGTGAAGTCGGTCCTGACGCGCGAACACCCCGCGGCCGAAGTTTTTCTGTACAGCCTGAGCGGCAATCCCCTGCCCCTGTGGGATGAAGCCAGCGGCGGAGCACCCGATGTCTTGTGGGATCCCATCTCCGCCGAATTGAAAGCGGCCGATGCGCTGGTCATTATTTCGCCCGAGTGGAGCGGCATGGCGACGCCTGGCGTGAAAAACTTCCTGCTCAACTGCACGGCCGATGAAGTCGGCCACAAGCCGGCACTGATCGTGGCCGTTTCGGCCAGTCGCGGCGGGAGCTATCCCGTGGCGGAATTGCGCATGAGCGGCTACAAGAATAACCGCCTCGCCTGGCTGCCCGAGCACGTGATCGTACAAAACGTCGAGCAGAGTTTCACGGCTCCCGACGGCGCATCCGATCTTTCCAAGGAAGATGCCTTTATTCGGAAGCGCCTGCGTTATGCACTGCGTCTGCTCGAGGAATACGGCAAGAGCCTGAAGCTTGTCCGCGCCAGTGGCGTGGTGGACCACAAGACCTACCGGAACGGCATGTGAACCGCCTGGAAGGTGGAGCGAGTTAACCTCAACGCGCTTTCTTGCCGCGCACACCCAAATCAGCGCGTTTGGGTCAACGCGCTCCACCTTCCATTGCATGGATCCGGCTTGTTTCGCCCGAGAATGGCATGCCGACTGACAGCTCCTAGTCTGTCATGCACGCGCATGGCTGGCGACCGCTCCAACACC
>CAZAOI010000105.1:0-11010 GCA_964486705.1 uncultured Oleiharenicola sp.
CCGTCACGGCGACGAAATGTTTCGGGTAGTCGAGTCCGGCGGCCTTGAAGGCCACTTGAGCCTCCAGCATGCCATTGCGGGTTTCCGCAGTGCCACCGGATTTGGAAATGACGACGACAAGGGTTTGCTTCAGCCGGCTGCCGAGTTGTTTCAGGACATAGTCCATGCCGTCGGGGTCAGTGTTGTCAAAGAACGATACGCCCATCTTGTCCCGGCCGCCCTTCAGCCGGCCCAAAGCGTGGCTGACGAACTGCGGTCCGAGCGCGGAGCCGCCGATGCCGATGACGAGGACTTCCTTGAATTTGCCGGCGGCCGCGGCGATTTCGCCTTGGTGGATTTTGGCGGTAAAATTCTTGATGGCCGTCAACGTGGCGCTGATCGCCTCGCGCAGTTCGGCGGTCGGGGCGAGCTGTGGCGCGCGGAGCCAGTAGTGGCCGACCATGCGGTTCTCGTCGGGGTTGGCGATGGCGCCAGACTCCAGCGCGACCATGTCGGCGAAGGCTTGCTGCAACTTCGTTTCCATTGAAGGGAGGAAGTCGTCCGGAAATGGCATGCGGCTAATGTCGAGCGCCAGGCCGAGTTTTGGGTGATTGGAGTAAAGCGACTTGAAGCGGTCCCAGTTCATAGGTGCGAATCAGTAGCGGATGCCCCGGGTGGGAGCTAGCTCGAAAACGAAGGGGGGTGAGATGGCAAAAGGGAAGAGCTGGTCGCGGTTCGACGTTTCCGGCCGAATCGGCGGGTCCCATCCCGCTGAGCTGGTTCCAGATTGGCTGAAGCGGTCCCGTTGAGGCCGGTCCCGAGCCGGCAGCGTCTCTGGTTGCCAACCCCGGGGCAGTTCCGGATCCGTCGCCCGGCCTCCGGCCCCGCCTAAAGAGATGAGAACACCTCCGGTTCGGTTGGGCAAATGAGGGAGCGAACTTACCTGCCACGAGGATCTTTTTTTTCGGGATTGCTTGAGTGGCACCGCGGGGCTTTCACTGGGGGATAAAGCATGGCCTTTGACCTCAAGCGTGTATTGAAAGTAATGCTGTTCGCCTCGAACGGCCCTCTTTCCGTGAAAGATATTCAGACGGCGATTGGCCGTTTCCATGAACAGGCAACGGTGTTGCCGCTCATGGACGAGTCGACCGTTGCCCCCGCAACCGGCGAAGGTGAGCTGGCCGTTCTACCCGGCGAATCGCCAGAGGTCGTGCCGGCTTTGGTGGAGGACGACGAGTCTTGTCGCGACGTCCCGGCCTTGGTCACCACGGTGCAGATCCGCGAGGCCATCGAGACAATTTCGCTCGAGTTGCAGGCTGCCGACAGCGAGATCGTGCTGCTCGAGGGTCACCACGGTTGGCGATTGGTGACCCATCCGCGGTTTGCCCGCTGGGTCCGCTTGCTGCGCAATGAACCGCCACCGGTGCGGTTGAGTCCTTCGTCTTTGGAGACCATGTCGGTGATCGCCTACCGCCAGCCCGTCACGCGGGCCGAGATCGAACAGATTCGCGGAGTCTCGGCCGAGGCCGGCCTGAATAAGCTGCTGGAGCGGGAACTGGTCTATGTGGTGGGCCGCGCGGACCTGCCCGGGCGCCCGATTCAATACGGGACGACGGATGCTTTTCTGGAATTTGTCGGCATTAAGTCGCTCGATGAACTGCCATCCTCGGATGTGCTTTCCCCGCGGCAGATCGACTCCTGGCTGCAAACCTCGAGCAATCCGCGGGCGGCCAGCGACGCCGACATGGGGCTGGACGAAACGGAAGAAAAGCAAATGTCGCTCGAGCAGGCCAACGTCACTGCGGCGCCGGCGACCTAATTCGTCCCGCTGTTCCCATGAACAAAACGATCTGCATCGGGGTCATCGGGGCCGGTTACAACACGCGGGCGCGCCATATTCCGGGCTTCCAGGCGATCCCGGGCGTCGCGGTCACCGCCGTCTGCAATCGGACGAAGGCCTCCGGCGACAAAGCCGCGCGGGAACTCGGCATTTCTTTGGTCACGGACAACTGGCGAGAGATCGTCGATTCGCCGGCCATCGATGCCATCTGTATCGGCACCTGGCCGAACATGCACGCGAAGGTGGCGGTGGCGGCGCTGCGGGCCGGCAAGCACGTGCTGACCGAAGCGCGTATGGCCCGCAATCTGGCGGAGGCGGAAATGATGCTCGCGGAGTCTTCCCTGCGGCCAAAACTCGTGGCCCAAATTGTCCCGGCCCCGATGTCGCTGCCCTTTGATGCCACGATCATAGACTTGCTCACGAGCGGGGAACTCGGCCGGCTCCGGGAAGTATTGCTCACGAGCACCAATGACGCCTTGGCCGACAGCACCCTTCCGCTGAGTTGGCGGCAGGATCTGACCCTCAACGGCAAGAATACGCTCTACTTGGGAATTTATTACGAGATGGCGCTGCGCTGGCTGGGCCGCGGCGTGACTTCGCTTTCGGCCGACGGCGCGATTTTCACCAAGGAGCGAAGAGATGAGGACGGCGTGCCGCAAACGACGACGATTCCGGAAAGTATCACGGTTTCGGGAAAGTATGAGGATGGAGCGCGCCTCGTCGGGCATTTCAGCGGCGTCGAGTTGACCCCGCCGCGCAGCGAGATCCGGCTGAACGGAACCAAAGCGGGCCTCCGCCTGGATTTGCTCAAGAATGAACTCTGGCTGACCCGCGCCGGGAAGAACGAGGAGCGATTGGAAATCGCCCCTGAAAAACGCGGCAGCTGGCGGGTGGAGGCCGACTTCATCGACAGCATCCGGGAGAATAAGCCGGTCACGCTGACAAATTTCGCGGCCGGAGTGAGCTACATGCAATTCACCGAAGCCGTGTGGGAATCGTGGAACGCAATGGGGCAGCGCGTGATTCTGTAGGGGGCGATTCCCCAACGGGCGCCCGGGCCTTGCGCCCCGGGACGATGAAACCCCGGGGAGGGTGGCGGTTTTTGAAATCATGCCGCCGCTACTTCCGGCTCGTGGATAGATACAGGGCGAAGACGCCTAGGCCCACCAGTGCCAGGGCGAAAAAGAAGTAGGCGAAACAACCGCGTTTCATTTTGCCCGGCAGGTCCGCCGACTCGTTTTGGTATTGGGCGATGATCGCGTCGGCGCCCACCGGATTGGGCCCGGCGATCGCCGGGCCCGGCACGGCGGGCCCGGGAGCAGGAGGGAGCGCGGTCGGGGCGCTGGCGGCGGAAATTTCCCGATCGAGCCAGGCAAGCTGTTCTTGGACCAGGCGGCGTTGGCGGTGGAGTTCTCTCAAGCGGTCGGACACGCGGGAAGTGAGGGAAAAATCCTTCGCGAGCGCAAGTCTCGGCCTCCCGGCGGGACGACGGCCCTCGATTTCCCGCCACGCACCCAGCGGCCGAAGCGCCTGCACTCGTCCCGGTTGCGCCCTGCCCAGCGGAGGCAATTCGAGCGTTCAAATCACTCCGGACACTGGGATACGCGAAAGATTCGCGCACAAAAAAGGCGCACCGGATGGGTGCGCCTGACACTCCAGAGCGAAGGTCCGCTCAGACCACATTCACTTTGCGGTGGGGCTTATCGAACTCCACCGTGCCGTCACGGAGAGCGAAGAGCGTCCAATCGCGACCAACGCCGACGCCCTTGCCGGGGTGGTGCTTCGAGCCGCGCTGACGGACAATGATGCCGCCGGCGAGGACCTTCTGGCCGCCAAAAAGTTTGATGCCGAGGCGCTTTGAGACGCTGTCGCGGCCGTTGCTGGAGGATTTCTGACCTGTTTTATGTGCCATGGCAGTGGATGATTAAAGCGTGATCGACTCGATCTTGATGACGGAAAGCTCCTGGCGATGGCCGCGTTTGCGTTCCATGCCCTTGCGCTTCTTCTTCTTGAAAACGATGATTTTCTTGGCGCGCTTGTTCTCAAGGACCTTGGCCTTGACAGAAGCGCCGACGAGGAAGGGAGTTCCGACCTTGAAGCTTTCGCCCTCGCCCGCGGCGAGGACTTCGTTGATTTCGACCGTCGAGCCGGCTTCCGTCTTAGGATAGCGGTCAACGATAAGGATGTCGCCCTCGCTAACCGAGAACTGCTTCCCCTGTGTTTTAATAGTGGCTTTCATAAGTTCAAAGGGGCGAAATAAGAGGAGTCGGCTAGTGGTAATCAAGGCTTTATTTTCTGCGGGCACCGGAATCTCGCTCCGCCGGCTTCACAAAGAGGTAATTGACGAAAAAACTCAGGCCCAATACTCCGCTGAGGGTGCGGATATTGCGCATCGCTCCGACCACGGTTCCCAGGGGGCTGGAAGCGGGTTCTTTTATGCGCAGCAACAAGATACAGCCGGCGACGGCGATCACGGGCTGGGCTAGAAACACCAAATGGTAGACGCGCAATGGGTTCGACCCTTGGGCGAGCAGCCAATCGAGGACCTGTCCTCCAATGATCGGAGAAATAGCCGCGACGGCCGAGGTGACGGCGAGATTTAGTCCGATGGAGAGGCTGCGTGCTTCGGGCGGGATGAGTTTTAGGAGGATGGTGAATTGCCCCAGCACAAATCCTGCGCTCAGGCCGCCGCCCCAGAACCATATGCCGTAAAGCAGGACGCTGTTGGCCGGGGTGAGCACGCACCAGAGGAGGTTTTGTGCCTGCCACAGGATCAGCGCGACGGTCATGGCGGCCTTGTTCCCGTACCGATCGAGCAGGCCGCCCCAGACGGGCAGGGAAATCATGCCCCCCAATGCGCCCAGCGTGGCCAGCAGGCCGACTTGCACGCCGGAGAAATTCAGCTGCTCGAACAGAAACACGTGGTAGAACGGACCGAAGCAATTGGCCGCGAAATTCCAGATCGCTCCGAAGGCGATAAAGAGCAGCAGGGAGTGCGATCGACGGACGACCGCGATTTGGGTCAACAGGGGCGTCCGCTCGGGCGGTTGGATTCTTGCCGTCTGCTGGTCCGGCATCAGCCAGAAGTAATACAAGGAGGCGGCCCGACAGAGGCAGGCGACGGCGATGATCGCTTGGAAAACGCGCGCCGTGTAATCACCCCACCCCAAAATGCAGCCCGCGCTGAGCACGAAAACCAAGGTTGCCCCCTGGCAAATGCGGTTGCGCTGGCCGAAATAGCGGCCCCGTAAACGGGCGGGAACCAAATCGTGCATCCACCCGTTCCAGACGACGCCCAGCACGGCATTGAACAACGAAGTGACGAAGACCCAGATAAGCAAAAATCGTCCGGTCGCAACCGGATCGTGCACCGACAACGCGGGGAGCTGCCAACCGAGCCACGCCCAACAAATCGTGTGCAAGGCGGCGGCGGCGATGGCCGTGGGCTTGGCGCGCAACCAGCGACTGACCAGCGGCGTAATGAAGACCTGGAGAAAATTGCAGACAAAGGGCATCGAGCTGACGCCGCCGATCATCGGCTTGGACAGGGGAAAGCCCTTGGCGACGAGTGCCGTCATGAAAATATTCACCGGCAGCGACATCGTCACGATCGGGGTGGCGAGCACCCCTTCGGCGGTGCTGGCCCGCAAACCCCGGCGGAGCGCCTGGCGGTGTGCGGTCAGGGAAACGATGGGCGTGGTTGCGTTCATGGGCGGCTGGCGTCGATATCATGTCATGGCTGCCGCTCTTAAAGCAAAATCCCTTCGCACGCGAAAAACAGTGACGCTGGCCCGCGGCTTGTTGGGGAAGATTCTGGCGCGGCGGCTAGCTGATGGTGCGGTCACCCGCCATCGCATCACCGAGGTCGAGGCGTATGACGGCGAACGTGATCGGGCCTGTCATGCGAGCAAGGGTCGCACCGAACGAACCGAAGTCATGTATCGGCCAGGCGGTGTTTGGTACGTGTACCTTTGTTATGGCACCCACGAAATGTTGAACCTGGTCACCGGCCCGGAGAATTATCCCGCGGCGGTCTTGATTCGCGGAGTGGAGGGCATCACCGGTCCGGGCCGGATGACGAAACGGCTGCAAATTGACCGGCGTTTTAATGGCCTGGTGGCCGCCCACAGTTCTGGTTTATGGCTCGAGGACGACGGCTTTAAAGTCGCGCCGCGTTGGGTCCGGCGGGGACCACGGGTCGGCGTGGACTACGCCGGCCCGGTCTGGGCGAAAAAACCGTGGCGGTTTCAGTTGGTGCCGGGCGCCTTGCCCGCCACCGGTATGGATTTGTAATTGCTGAGCAGCAGCGTGGCGGCGCCAAAATTCAATTTGAGCTGCATCTTGACCGGCAGGTTGCTCGCGTCTTGGGAAATCCAGACTTTGATTTCGCCGCCTTTCTTGAACAGGCCCTTGGGATCCTTTTCCATCCGCGGCACCAGCACGAGGGTGTTGTAGGTGCCAAGGGGCGTCCGCACCTCCTCGTATCCCTCCGCTTTGATGGTGAGTGGGTAAAAATCGCGGCCGAATTGCACGAGCAAATCACGCTTGTCGCCGGGCTTGAGGTTCCAATCGCGGGTCTGCACCAGGGCGCTGATCAGGTCCACGGGGTCGCCGTCAGGAATTGCCAGCACGACGGAGCGTTCGGGGCGCACCCGGTCCGTGTAGTTTGCCAACCGGGTCTGGTAGTCGAAGGTGATCTCGGTGTCCGTGGCGCGCTTGGGGTCGGCGCCGCTTTCCTTGACCTGCAGCATCCGGCCGGAGGATTTCTCGATGACGACCTCGGCCTTGTTGTCGAACGAATAGAGTCCCCGCACGACTCCCCGCGAACGCGTGTCGGTTGACACGCTGATCGCCTCAACGCCGTCCAGTTTCCGGTCATGCGCGGCGATGGTGATTTCACCGGCGCGGGTGAAAATCGCGAAACCCACGCGGTAGGTAAACGTCTCCCCATCGCGGAACGCCGTGAAGGGCGCAGCGGTGGCGAGGCAGGGCAGGAGGAGGCAGAGGAGTATTTTCACGTGAGCAAGAAGAGACACCCAAAATGGACGAAGGTGCGCCTTGGGTCGAGTTTTTGCTGCCGACGGTTCACAGCGACAAATCCATCTGGTTCTGCTGGCCGATCGCCCACGCTTCGATGCCGCGGGCCCGCAGGGTCGCGGCGAATTCCTTCGCGAATCCGTGGAGCGTATAGACAACTTTCGGCTGCACTTTCTCCACCAGCGCCAGCAGGTCAGGGAAGTCCGCATGGTCCGACAAAGGGAAGGCCGCGTCGCAGCCGTGGCGGTAGATTGCGCCGCGGTCCAGGGCCCAGCCGGTGGCGATGGCGGCGCGCTTTGGGTGGATCCAACTCACGGGGGCGGACGGGCCGGAGAGCGGGGCGGTGATGACGACATGGCCGGCATATTTCCTTTCATCGAGGAGTGAGAACGGCGGCAGCGACATCCCAAGCTCAACGTAGCGCCGGCTCATCCTGTAGCCCGGAGCCTGCAGCATCACGGGCAGACCGGCCCGACCGACGATTTGCAGCAGTTCCTGCGTCTTGCCGAGGCTGTACGCGTAAAGCACCGGGGTGACCTTGTCCGCCAAAGCCGTCTGGCAGAACTCCACGATCCCGCGCTCAATCTCGGCCGCTGGCGGAAAGACATAACGGGGTAACCCGAAGGTGGTCTCCATGATGAGGACTTCGGCGCGCGGCGGGGCGCAGGGTTCGGCGGCGAGGCTGGGCCGGAGCTTGAAATCACCGGTGTAGAGCAACGAACCCTGCTCCGTGGTGGCGTGCAGCATGGCCGAGCCGAAAATATGCCCC
Organism: uncultured Oleiharenicola sp.; assembly: GCA_964486705.1. Classification (GTDB taxonomy): domain Bacteria; phylum Verrucomicrobiota; class Verrucomicrobiia; order Opitutales; family Opitutaceae; genus Lacunisphaera. The sequence goes on from CAZAOI010000105.1 coordinate 7,626, forward strand.
GCTGGATACAGCCGCATCTCGCAGCCGAATTCCGCCGTCCAGGGTTGGCCATAGTCGAGGATCGTCTCCTGCCGTTTCCCTGCCAGGCGCAGCCGCATCAGGCTGGCGGTGGGGCGGGTGGCGAGGATTTCGCGATGGGGGGCGATGTGGTCGGAATGGGCATGCGACACGAACGAGCGTTGCTGCGCCCGCGCTGCGTCCAGCCACCAACCGATTTGCGGGAGGCAGACACCTCCCTTGAAGGATACTTCCCAAGCCATGGCGGATCCACACAAGGAGCAATCCGCCCGAAGTCAAAAAATGCTGCAACCCGCGGTCAGCCCCGGGCCGGACGCGCTTCAGTGCGCCGACCCGAAACGAGTGAAGAAGATCAGCCCCACCACGATTGCCAGCAGGATGATGCCGACGATCCGCCAAAGCACCGTCACGCCCGGGCGTGACGCGCGCCGCCCGGGGCCCTCCTTGCCAAACTCCTCCGCGTCGTCTGAGTCCTCCGGCAAATCCAGGCCGTCATAGATATCGGGCTCGCGCCACCCGGTCCGTTCGTCCGCCCCGCATTCGGGGCAGGCGCGGGCCTGGGGCGGGATCTCCGCGTCGCAATTGGCGCAGTGGGCGGGCGCGCGGGCCGCCGTCATGCGGCGAAATATTTCCGCCGCACCAACCGCCAGGCGGTGACGAAGAAGGCCGTCAGCGGCACCGCGAGCATCAGGCCCAGCAGTCCGCCAAGCGCCTGGCCCCAGAAAAAGATGGCGACGATGATCGCCACCGGATGCAGCCCGGTCTGCTGGCCCATGATACGCGGGGTCAGGAACCAGCCTTCGACGGTCTGCACGGCAGCAAAGACCCCCAGACAAGCCCCGACCAGCCAGAGTCCGCCCTCCGGCTGAAAGAAAGCGAGCGGCAGGGCCACACTCAAGCCGAGGATCGAACCGAGGTAGGGGACGATGTTGAGCAGGCCAACGAGCAGGCCGAGGGCGAGGCCGAACCTGAGTCCCGCGATCGAAAACCCCGTGGCCAGGAGAACACCCATGATCAGGCCGATGAGCAGCTGGCCGCGGAAGAAAGCCACCAGGATGCCAAGGAACTCGCGGACCAGAAACACGAGATCGGTGCGGTGTTCATCGCGCAGAAACGGCAGATGCTCGGGCAAACGGCGGGTCGGATCCTCATCGGAAAGCAGAAAGAAGAACAGGTACACCGGAATGACCGCCAGCGAGGCGATGAAACCGAAGAATCCCAGCAGACTGGATCCCGCCGACTTGATCGTGGGGGCCAAATGGCCGAGCAAATCCTGCGCCTGCTGGGCGAGGCCGTCGAGGGCGCCCTTGACCGCAGGGTTGTCCAGATACCGGCGGGCGACCGCCAGCCACTCGGGGAAATGCCGTTCGCCCCACATGACGGAATTTTGCCACAGGGTGGGCAGGTAGGCGAAAAAATCGAGCACCTGCGCAATGACGGCGGGGGCGAAGCTGAACAACAGCGCCGCCGTGAGCAGCGCAAAACAACCGTAAAGCACGACCACGGCAAACGGCCGGCGAACCTTCAGCCGTCTTTCGAAGAAAGCCACCACCGGGCGGAGCACGAGCGCGCAGATGCCCGCCACCGCCAGGGGCCAGATGACCCCGGAGAAAAATCCGATGAAGTGCGCGACCCCGGTGAGCAACACGGAGAGCAGCCAGCCAATTGCGACGAGCGCGGTGAAACCAAGCGCAAACCCCACCAGCTTGCGCTGGGCAGGGGAGAGGAGGGGAGAGTCTTCAGCGGCCATGCCGGCAGGGAAGAGCGAACCTAGGCATCAGGCAAGCATGCAGCGCGGGGCCTTGCGGTTCTTCGTTCCGCTCCCAGATGACGTTCATGGCACCGTGAAATCGATCAGGCGCTTCTGGCGGTCGACTTTGTCGACGACGACCTGGATTTTGTGGCCGAGTTCGAATTTGCGCTTGGACTTCCGCCCGATGAAGGCGGTGCCGGCGCCGTTGAGGACGTAAAAATCGTCCTTCAGGGACGAGACCGGCACCATGCCGAACGCCCCGGCTTCGGCGACCTCGATGAAAAAGCCGTGGTTGCGGACGTCGGTGATGATCGCGTTGAACACGGTCTTCTTCTTCCGTTCCGCCTCGCGCTCGAAATATTCCATCAGTTTCACCTTCACCGAATCGCGCTCGGCTTCGGTGCTGTTGATTTCCGTCAGGCTGAGGTGCTCGGCAAGATTGTCGACTTGCGCGATGCGATAGCCCGGCGCACCACCAGCCCGGCCGCCCTCATGCTTGGCGAGATAGACGTCGAAGACGCGGTGGACGACGAGATCCGAGTAGCGCCGGATCGGCGACGTAAAGTGGGTGTAGTCTTTTTTGTTGAGGCCGAAGTGCCCGTCGTACGTGGCGCGGTAGCAGGCCTTGCGCATGGAGCGGAGCAGTTGCGTGCGCAGGATATAACCTTGGGGGTGGTCGCGGAGGGAAACGAGGAGCTTTACGATCTCATCGCGGTTCGAGAGGTCGCCGACCTTGATGTTGAAGGTGCCGAGAAACTGCCGGTAATCGTTCAGTCGCTCCTCGTCGGGATCGTCGTGCACGCGGTAAAGCGAGGGCAGGTGATGCGTCCGCGTGAGGCGGGCGATGGCTTCATTGGCGAGAAGCATAAACTCCTCGATCAACTGGTGGCTCTCGTCGTTCTGGATCAGCTCGATCCGGTCGGCGTAGCCTTCGGCATCCACGAAGATTTTCGTTTCCGGCATGTCGAGGTCGAGACTCCCATTGGCCATGCGCTCGCGGCGGAGCTTGCTGCCGATGGTCCAGAGCTGACGCACCCACTGCTGCAGCGCGGTGAGCTCGTCGTGGGAAAGTTCGTTGAGCGCGCGGCCGGTGGCGCCGGTCTGGTGCGCGGCGGGCAGCGGGAGTTTGCGGATCACCGCGAGGTCATCCTCGAACATCAGCGCATAAGCCTGCTTGTAGGTCATGCGCTTGACGCTGCGAATGACCGTGTTGGCGTAGGCAGTTTCCTTGAGCCGACCATTGGCGGCGAAGGTGAAGAGCGCCGCCTTGGTCAGTCGGTCCTTGGCCTCGACCAGCGAGCACAGGCCATTGGAAAGCTTTTCGGGCAGCATCGGGATGACGGTGCCGACGAGGTAGGTGGAGTTGCCGCGCTCCTGCGCCTCGCGGTCCAGCGCCGTGCCCGGTTTCACGTAATGGCTGACGTCGGCAATGTGGACCCCGATGCGGATGTCCCCGTGCTCGAGATACTCGACCGAGAGCGCGTCGTCAAAATCCTTGGCGTCGTCCGGATCGATCGTGAAAGTGGGGATCTCCCGGTAGTCACGCCGGCCTACGAGGTCGGCGGGTTGGACCGTATCCGGCAGCACGACCGTCTCGCGGACCACCTCAGGCGG
>CAZAOI010000106.1:0-10908 GCA_964486705.1 uncultured Oleiharenicola sp.
GTGGCCTTCAAGGCCGCCGGACTCGACTACCCGAAACATTTCGTCGCCGTGACGGGCGACGGCTCCAAGCTCGACCAAGTCGCGCTGAAGGAAGGCTGGCTCGCGCGTTTTCCCATGTGGGATTGGGTCGGCGGCCGCACTTCGGAACTGTGCGTCGTCGGCCTGCTCCCCGCCGCCCTCCAGGGGATCAAGATCGATCAAATGCTCGCCGGGGCCGCCGCGATGGACGAGGTCACCCGCAAACCATCAACCCGCGATAATCCCGCCGCGCTTCTGGCCTTGATGTGGTACTGGGCCACCGACGGCCGCGGCACCAAGGACATGGTCGTTCTCCCCTACAAGGACCGCCTGCTGCTCTTTTCGCGCTACCTCCAGCAACTCGTGATGGAATCGCTCGGCAAGGAGCGCGATCTCGCCGGCAACGTCGTCAACCAGGGCATCGCCGTTTACGGCAACAAGGGCTCGACCGACCAGCATGCGTACGTCCAACAGCTTCGCGACGGCGTGCCGAATTTCTTCATCACGTTTATCGAGGTCTTGAAGGACCGCGCGGCTGACCAATCGCTCGAAGTCGAGCCCGGCGTCACCAGCGGCGATTTCCTGCAAGGCTTCCTGCTCGGCAGCCGGGATGCGCTCAGCGGCAACAATCGCCATTCGATCACAATCACGATCAATGAGGTTTCGCCCAAGACGATCGGCCTCCTGATCGCCCTCTATGAGCGCGCGGTGGGCCTCTACGCCTCGCTCGTCGGCATCAATGCCTACCATCAGCCTGGCGTCGAAGCCGGCAAGAAGGCCGCGAGCGGAGTGATCGCCTTGAAACTCAAGCTCGCCGCCGCGCTGCGCGCCAGCGCCGGCACGGATTTTACCGCCGACGCCCTCGCCGCCCAACTCGCCCAGCCCGACCAAACGGAGACCGTCTTCAAAATCCTCGAGCATCTCGCCGCCAACGCCGGCAGCGGAGTCACCAAGACCACCCGCAAGCCGTGGTCCGCGTCGACCTACCGCTGGCAGGCGTGAGCGCGACCCCGCCTTGCGGTTCCCCGATCGCCTGCCCTTTCCGTTCGTCGCTGGGCGGATTCATCCCGGCCCGGCGGAACCATTTCGCTCCGTCCGGTTCAAAACGATACGATCAGTCGCTGGTTTTTCCATTGCCCAAGCTTCCCGGTCCTGAAAGGACAGTTGCGAAACGGCGATTTAGCCATATTCACCCCTTTATACATGCCTAACTTTCGCAAAGCTCTTTTTCTGTTACTCATGTCCGCGGCTGTCCTCCTTGGGTTTTCCGGATGCTTCAACCCGCAGCAGGATTCGTCCATTCCGTGGAGCCGGCCGGCAGAATGGGAAGGCCGGATTCCCGGCATGGGCAAGTAAGCGGCACTGCACGCCTGCTCGCGTGGCGACGTCATGACCGAACCCGCCGCCAACCCCTCGCTGACACCGCAGCCCGGCCACCTCTACGTCGTGGCGACTCCCATCGGCAATCTCGCCGATCTCTCCGCCCGCGCCCGCGCCATCCTTGGTTCCGTCGATCTGGTTGCCTGCGAAGATACCCGCACGACCGGGGCCATGCTCACGCGCTTCGGTCTGAGGCGCGACCTCGTGGCTTATCACGACCACAACGAGCTCGAAGTCGCCGAACGGCTGGCCGAGCAAATTGCCCAGGGTAAATCCGTCGCGGTCGTCAGCGACGCGGGCACCCCGGGATTGAGCGACCCGGGTTTCCGCCTCGTCCGCGCCTGCCGCCGGCGCCAGCTTCCGGTGGTGCCCGTGCCCGGCGCCTGCGCCCTGATCGCCGTCCTCTCCGCCGCCGGCTTGCCGACCAACGGTTTTCTCTTTGCCGGCTTCCTTCCGCCCAAGACGGCGGCGCGCACCGCCTTCCTGGAAAAATACCGCGATTTCGACTACACCCTCGCGCTCTACGAGAGTTGCCACCGGATCGACAAGTTCGCGGCGGAAATCGTCGCCGTGCTCGGCACCGACCGCGTCATCTGCATCGCCAAGGAAGTCACCAAGGTGCACGAAACGTTTTTCCTGGGACTCGCCGGCGAAGTCCAAGCCCGCCTGGCCAAGGCCAGCCTCAAGGGCGAATTCGTCGTGCTCATTGCGCCGAAGGAATTCGTGCTCTGACATGCCCCCCGTCGTCGCCATCGTCGATCTCGGCAGCAACTCGATCAAGGTGCTCGTCGCCACGCGCGACGCCTCCGGGACCGTGCAGGCACTGCATACCCGGACGATCGATGCACGGATCAGCGCCGGCATCAGCCGGAGCGAGCCGCGGCTGAGCGAGGACGGCATGACCCGCGGCCTCGCCGCCGTGCAGGAATTGCTGGCGGGGGCCGCCGCGTTTTCTCCCGCACGCATCGTCCTTGTCGCCACCAGTGCCGTCCGCGACGCCACCAATGCCCCGGAGTTTTGCGAGCGCCTCCGCGCCGCCACCGGCCACGAACTCCGCGTGTTGGCGGGCGAAGCAGAGGCAAATCTGATCGGCCGCGGGCTGATCTGCGATCCGGCGCTGGCCCACCTGCGCGATTTCTTTCTGTTTGATCTCGGTGGCGGCAGCCTGGAATGCCTGCTGTTCCGCGACCGCAAAATCGCCCAGGCCCAGAGTCTGCAGCTCGGCTGCGTCCGGATGACCGAACGCTTCCTGAAGGACGTGACCGCTCCGCTCGTCGTCGCGGAGACCACCGCTTTGGCCGTGCACGTGCGCGACGAACTCAGGCGCAGCGGCTTTCGCTTTCCGCTCGTCGCCCCCCCGGCGGTTTTCACCGGCGGCAGCATGACCACCGTGCGCGCCGTGCGCGGCGCGTTGCATGGCGTCGCGCTCGCGGAGACCCCGGCCGTTGTTTCCACCGACACGCTCGCGCATCTCCTCGACGAGCTCGCCCCGCTCACCCTCGAGCAGCGCAAGGCCACCCCCGGCATGCCCCCCGCGCGCGCGGATGTTTTCCCAGCCGCTCTCGTCACGATGCTGACGTTGGCCGACTACGCTCATCTTGATCGCTTCCAGCACTCGCTGTACAATCTCCGCTGGGGCCTTGCCGCCACCAGCTTGGAAAATTTGTAGCGCGTCCCGCGAGTCCGCGCCCGGTCCCCCCGCCCTTTTCTGATCCCCTCCGCCCCACTGTAGGAGCGGCTTTCCGCCGCGATTCATCATCACCGACCGCCTCCCTATGCGCCACCTCCTTATCGTCCTCGTCGCGATTGTCACACCGCTCGCCACCCGCGCCGCCCAGTCCTATACACCGCCTGCCTTCAATGATCCCGATCGAATCGAGCGCATCGCCGCCGTCCTGCCGAAACTTGACGCGCTTTACCGCGATTACGCCGCGGCGAATCATCTGCCGGGCGCGATCCATGGCGTCGTCGTCGACGGAAAGCTCATCCACACCCTGGCCCTCGGCACCGCGAACCTGGCCACGCAAACTCCCGTCACCACCGAAACCCGCTTCCGCATTGCGTCGATGTCGAAGAGCTTCACCGCGCTGGCGATCCTCAAGCTCCGCGACGCCGGCCGGCTTTCGCTTGAGGATTCCGTGGAGCAATCCATTCCGCAGTTCGCCAGGGTCGGTCGCCTGACCAAGGATTCTCCTCCGGTCACGATCCGCCACCTGCTCAAAATGGCGGGTGGATTTCCGCAGGACGACCCGTGGGGCGACCGCCGCCTCGACGACACCGTCGCCGAACTCGAAACGCTCGTCGCCGGCGGACTCAGCTACTCAAATCCTCCCGGCATAACCTGGGAATACAGCAATCTCGGCTATAGTCTGCTCGGCCAGATCGTCACCCACGTTGCCGGCGAACCCTATCAAACCTACATCACCCGCGAGATTCTGCGCCCGCTCGGCATGAACGACACCGTCTTCGAGTTTGACCTCGTTCCCGCCGGCACTTTCGCACCGGGTTACCGCTGGGAACACGATGCTTGGAAACCCGAACCTGTCTTGCACGACGGCACGTTCGGCGCCATGGGCGGGCTCGTCACGACCGTCGGCGATTTCGCGCGCTACGTGGCCTTTCACCTCGATGCGTGGCCGCCGCGCGATGACGCCGAAACCGGTCCCGTCAGCCGTGCCACCCGTCGCGAGATGCACCGTCCGGCAGAGGTGATCGCGGTGGTCGCCGACAACAAGACTCTCGACGGCCGGCCGAATCCGCGCGTCGCCGGCTACAGCTTTGGCCTCAGTTGGAACACCGACGCCCGCGGCGTCATCTGGGTTCGCCACGCCGGCGGCTTGCCCGGCTACGGCAGCGAATACCGCTTCCTTCCCGACTACGGTTTTGGGCTGATCGCCTTCGCCAACCTCACGTACGCGCCGATGACGGCAATCAACGCCCAGGCCATGGAACTGCTTGTCGACACCGCCAAGGCGCCGCCGCGCGCCCTGCCGCCCTCGCCCGCCCTCGGCCAGCGCGGCGCGCAACTCGTCGCGCTCATCCAGGATTGGACCAGCTTCGTGGTCGACGACGCCCTCGCCTCGAATTTCTTCCTCGATAAGTCGCGCGACGACTGGGCGGCGCTGTCCCGCGACCTGCTCGCCAAGACCGGGAAGATCTCCGCGACGACGGCCGTCGTGCCGCTCAATCAGCTTCGCGGCACCTTCAGTCTCGTCGGCGAGCACGGCCACATTGACGCCTTCTTCACCCTGATGCCAGAGGCCAATCCCCGCGTGCAGGCGCTCACGCTGACGTACGTGCCCAATCCGGCCTCACACTTTCCGGAGAGCGGCAAGTAGGCGCTTAAAATCCTTCGGCAGCGGCGCCGTCAGATCCATGAGCTTGCCGTTGATCGGGTGGCTGAAAACCAGATGCTCCGCGTGGAGCATGATGCGCGGGGGCACCGGCAACGCGGGGTTCTGCTTCCATCCGTAAACCTCATCGCCGAGCACAGGATGCCCGAGCGACTTGAGGTGGACGCGGATCTGGTGGGTGCGCCCGGTGTGGATGCGGCAGCGCACCAACGCGGCCAGCACGCCAAATTTCTTTTCAACGGTCCAGTCGGTCCGCGACGGCCGGCCGCCCTCGCCCGTCGTCATCCGGTGCCGATGCACGGGATGGCGGCTGATGCTCCGGTCGATGCTGCCGCTGTCCGTCTTCGGCACGCCCGCCACCAGCGCCAGGTATTCCTTCTTCATCGTGCGCGAGGCAAACTGATCGGCCAACGCCCGGTGCGCGGCGTCATTTTTCGCCACAACGAGCAGGCCGGTGGTTTCCTTGTCGAGGCGATGGACGATGCCCGGACGCTCGACGCCGCCGATGCCGCTCAATTCCCCGGCGCAGTGGGCGAGCAGCGCGTGCACCATCGTGTCCTCGCCCGTTCCGATCCCCGGATGCACCACCATGCCCGCCGCCTTGTTGAGCACGATCAGGTGCTGGTCTTCGAAAATCACGGCGAGCGGAATGTCGACCGCTTTGATCTCGGCCTGGATCACCTCGGGGAAGGAAAACTCGATCGACTGTCCGGCTTTCACTTCCTGGCTCTGCTCGATGATTTTGCCGTCCACTTTGACGAGCCCCGCCTCCAGCGCGCGTTGGAAGGCTGCGCGACTGTGCTCGGGAAACGCGTGCGCCAGCACCTTGTCCGCGCGCTCGCGGCGGATAGTTTCAGGGACAAGGTAGGTGGTGGCGGACAAGTGATTCGGATGGTGCAGGTCCGTCACTCGCCTGCAAGCAGGCTTCCGGCAATGAATTTCGATTCCGCAGCGGGAATGGCCGTGAAAAACACAAAGAACACAAAAACAGAAAGTTGGATCACAAACGAAAGCCATGAAGCATTCAGCCCGAAGGTGAGATTCTCAAAGGGCAACCAACCCTGTTCCCCCCTTTGCGTCCTTCGCATCCTCCGCGTTTCAACAGCGTCTTCTACAAGTCCCGCCGATCAAGCTGTCGGGGAGAGCGCAGCGCCGGGGTGGAACGAAGCACCCGACGCGCGAAGCACCGCGTCGAGCTGGTCGAGCCACGGCCTTTTCTCCGCGGCCGAGAGCGACGCCACCTCGAAGCCATTGCGGGCGAACCGCGCGAGCTCTTTCCGGGTGAAGCCCAGGCCGTGCGAAATCGCGAGGTATTCCTCGTTCACCGTGTTGGCAAAGCACAGCGGGTCGTCGGTGCTGATCGTGCAGCGGACGCCGGCCGCGCTCAGTTTGCGCAGGGGATGATGAGCCATGTCGGAAACGACCTTCAGGCCGACGTTGCTGATCGGGCAAACGTCGAACGTCACCCCGCGGTCGACCGCCAATTGCACCACCGCCGGATCCTCGATGGCCCGGATGCCATGCTGGACCCGCGTGACGCCGAGCAGCTCGATCGCTTCGCGCACGCGCGCCGCGCCGTCGAATTCGCCTGCGTGGCACTTGGTCACCTTGCCGGCCGCGCGGAGCCGCGCCCAGACCTTCGCCGTATCGGGACGGGTCGGTATCGTCTCGTGTCCGTGCAAATCCACGCCGTCGAGTTCATCCCAGCTATGGAGTTGATCGATCGTCGCCCGCAACTCGCCGGCGAAATCGCTGCGCAACATGCCGGCGAAGACCCGGACCGCAAGCCCCTTGGGCGCGGCGGACTTGATCGCCGTGATGATCTCCCGGCCGGGCACCTTGATGAACCCGGTGACCGGGAGGTGGAAACTGGTCTCGACGTACTTGACGTTCCCCGCCACGTGCTGCGCGAACATCACCTTGGCCGACTCGTGATAGCGTTCGGCGTTGGTGAACCACGGCAGGGCGTTGGCGAGCAACTGCTGCTCGAAATCCGGAAACGTCTGGTAGCGGTAGCTGCGCTCGCGAAACGCCGGGCCAGCCGGGTACGTCGCCGGCTGCCACGCGTGCAAGAGCTCATACGGGAGCGCGCCCTCCACGTGCAGGTGCGTCTCTGTCTTCGGGAGAGCCTGGATGAAGGCGGCGAGCGAGGTATCGGGAAGCATGGGCTTAACGGGTAGGGCGTACCGGCCCGGTGCGCCGCGACGGGGCGAGCTGCCCCGCCCTACCTTAATGGACTAGGCAATCATCAGCCTTTCTTCAACAATTGGTCGGGATTCAATTTCTTCAGGGCCGGCAGGGTGAACAGGCCGTCCTTGCGGATGAGTTTCCCGTCGAACCAGATTTCGCCGCCGCCATGTTCGGGACGTTGGATGTTGACCATATCCCAGTGGACCTGGGACCTGTTGCCATTGCCGCCGATCTCGTAGGCCTGACCGGGAGTGAAGTGAAAGGAGCCGGAAATTTTCTCGTCGAACAGAATGTCACGCATCGGCTCGAGGATGTGCGGATTAAAGCCGATGGCGAACTCGCCGATGTAGCGCGCGCCGTCGTCACTATCGAGAATCTCGTTCAAGCGTTTGGTGTTGTTGCTCGTCGCCTCGACGATCTTGCCCTTCTTGAACACGAGCCGGATGTTGTCGAACGAAGTCCCGAGGTACACGGTGGGCGCGTTGTACTGGATGACCCCCTCAACGCTGTCCTTCACCGGGCAGGAGAACACCTCGCCGTCGGGAATATTGCGCAAGCCGCCGCACGGGACGGCGCCAATGCCCTTGATCGAAAAACGCAGATCGGTGCCCGGACCCGTGAGCTGGACGCGGTCAGTCTTGTTCATCAGGTCCGCCAGCGCCTTCATGCCCGGGCCATAGCGGCGGTAATCGAAGGTGCAGACCTTGAAATAAAAATCCTCAAAGGCGGTCGTGCTCATGCCCGCCTGCTGGGCCATGGCGGAGGACGGCCAGCGCAAGACGACCCACTTCGTCTTGTTGACCCGATAGTCGAGCACGGGCTTGAGCATCTTGGCGACCGTCTGCACCCGGTCCGACGGAACGTCGGAGGTCTCGAAAATATTCTCCGAGCCGCGCACGGCGATATAAGCCTGCATTTTGTGCATCCGCAGCAGTTCGATCTCGGCAGCCGTGCCGTATTGATCGGCCGTCGCGCCCCGCAGCAGTTCGCGGGTAATGCGCGCGCGCTGGAGGTTGACGTAAGGAATCGCGCCCCGGTTCTGCGCCGCCCGCACCAGGGCGATTGTGAAGGCGTCGGGCACATCGAACGCGTCGATGAGCACACGCTCGCCTTTCTTCAACTCAGTGGAAAATCCGGTCAACACTTCGGCCAGCCGGGCAAAACGGGGATCACTCATGGGTAGTTCTATCGCGACTGTCGTGCCGTTCTTCAACCAAAAAGCTGCGCCCCGCGGTCCCCATCGGCAAACAGCGCCGCCCCCGACGCCCTCGATCGGCTCAAGTCGGCGTCGCCGAGCCGACCACCGGCTGGCCATGCGGAAAACAAATTTTGCCCACGGCCTCGTCAAAATCCTTGGCCCCGCGCAAAATCTCGATCTCCAGCCGCAGATAGCTGCACGGCAGCGGAAAGTCCTTCCCCGACTCGATCCGGACCGCATCTTTCTCGGTCGTGATCATCAGCTCCACCCCCGCCGCCCGGGCCTCGGCAAACACGCTTTCCAGATCGTCGGTCGTGAAGCGGTAGTGGTCGAGAAACCGGCGCGTATAAACCAGATCCGCGCCGGTCTCGCGCAGGAACGCCTCGAAGCTTTCCGGCGCGGCGATGCCGCTGAAAGCGCCGATCCGGCGGCCGGCCAGGGAGGACAGCGGCCACCGCTCACCGGAGCCGATGCTCTGGAGATATTGCGGCTTGTGGGCGCATTCAATGATTTCAGCCTCCGGGTTGAACCGGCGGATCATCGCCTCCAGCTCTTCATCGCGCACGCCTTTTGACTTGGTCAGGAAGACGTAGGAAGCGCGCTGCAGATGCTTGATCGGTTCGCGCAGCACGCCCCGGGGCAGGAGGAAGCCATTGCCAAAGGGATTGGTCTTGTCCACCAACAGCAGGTTGAGCCGGCCCTTGAGCGGCAAGTATTGAAAGCCGTCGTCAAGCACGAGGGTGTCACAGCCAAAACGCTTAATGGCATAAGCGCCGGACTTCACGCGGTTCTTATCGACCAGCACGACCACGCCCGGCAGGTTGCGCGCGAGCATGAACGGCTCATCCCCGGCCAACTCGGAATCAAGCAGGACGGTTTGCCCGTCGCTGACGACCCGCGGCGGCTCCTCTTCCGTGTGATTCAGCCAGAACCACCATTTCTGCCAGAGCGGCGGGGCCTTGCTTTTGTAGCCCCGGGAAAGAATGGCCACTTTGCGCCCCCGGTCGCGGAGCGCCTTGGCGAATTTTTCGACGACGGGGGTCTTGCCGGTGCCGCCGACCGTCAAATTGCCCACCACCACCACGAGGCAGCCGAGGGGCTGGTCGCGCAGGATCCGGTGGCGGTAGAGCCAGAGTCGGAGTTGGACGATGCCGCTAAAAAGATACGAGCAGGCCTGCAGGAACGCCCCAAACACGGCTGCCCACGTATCCTCCCGGCGACCCATAATGACATCGATGGCGAATTGCTCAAATTCATCGACTTTATGACGGAACCAGCGGTTGGGCATGAACAAATTGGCTTTGACGCTTCGGGATGGGCGGGTTGTCAGTTTGTGTTAGCTGGGGGTTTTGCGACATGCAACACCGGCTTCACCTTCATGACCTATAAACTCTTTATTCCCGGCCCGATCGCGGTCTCTGAAAAAACCCTGCACGCCATGGCGCAGCCCATGATCGGGCACCGCAGCCCCGACTTCGTCGCCCTTTACCAGTCCCTGCAGCCGGACCTGCAGGCCCTGTTTTATACCACGGACGCCGTCTACCTCAGCACCAGCAGCGCCTGGGGCGTGATGGAAGGCTCCCTGCGGAATGTCGTGAAGAAAAAGGTGCTTTGCTGCATGAACGGCGCCTTTTCTGACAAGTGGCTGGATGTCGCCCAGCGCTGCGGCCTCGCCGCCGGCGCGCTCAAGTTCGCCTGGGGCCAGCCGGTCGATCCGGCCGCCCTCCGCCAGGAACTGGCCACCGGCCAGTACGACGCCGTCACCCTGATCCACAATGAAACTTCCTGCGGCTGCATGAGCGACCTGCCGGCCATCATGGCCGTGCTGCGCGACTTCCCTGACGTCATCAGCATTGTCGACACCGTCAGCTCCCTGAGCGCTCTGCCGATCAAGAAGGACGAACTCGGCATCGATGTCCTGCTGACCGGCTCGCAAAAGGCCCTCGCCCTGCCCCCGGGCCTGGCGATTTTTTCCGTCTCGCAGCGCGCGCTCGACCGCGCCGCGACCGTCACCGGCCGCGGCTACTATTTCGATTTCGTGGAATTCCAGAAAAACCACGAGGCCGGCATGACGCCCAGCACGCCGTCGATCCCGCACATCTACGCGCTTCAGTCCAAGCTCGCGGACATCAAGGCCGAGGGCCTCGAGACCCGCTATGCCCGCCATGCCCGGCTGAACCAACGGGTGCGCGCCTGGGCCTTTGCCAAGGGCTTCACGTTGTTTCCCCAGGAAGGCCACGGCTCGGTCACGCTCAATTGCTTTGCCAACACGCTCAAGGTGGACCTCAGCGCCCTCAACAAGGCGCTGAAGGCGAAACACGGCTTTGTGATCGACGGCGGCTACGGCAAGCTGAAGGGCGAAACGTTCCGCATCTCCAACATGGGTGACGAAACCGATGAGACGATGGCGGCGCTGCTCGCCGCGCTCGACGCCGTGCTGGCCGAGTTGGGCAAATAAGCAGAGTTGCCAAATCCCCTTCTCCGGCTAACCTTCCGGCATGTCACTGGCTGAGCTAAAACGAGGGGCTGTCGAACTGCCGGAAAACGAGCGGCGCGAGCTCGCCGCCTATCTGTTGCAGATCGGTCGCGAGCGGAGCGGAGCTTGGCGCGAAGAGACCTCCCGCCGGATGCACGAGATGGATGCAGGCAAAAAAATCACGCAGGCAGAGTTTGAGCGCCGGGCAGGTCTGGGCAAAGACTGACCGCCATGCCAAATGGCTACACTTACGTGCTGTCCGAGACAGCGAGTGAGTTCGCCTTTCACCTAGT
>CAZAOI010000107.1:0-10860 GCA_964486705.1 uncultured Oleiharenicola sp.
AGGGCGGGGCGGCTCGCCCCGCCGCGGCGCACCGGGCCGGTGCGCCCTACCCGTTTCATCGACAGTCGAGCTTTCATGCGGTGCGCCGGGGGCCATTTGCACGTCCTTGCGGGAACAGGAACAGGGGAAAATGAATCCGCCGGCGTGCAGCCGGGCGAGCGCGGCGCGGTAGAGCGGGATGCGGTTGCTTTGGGAGATCATCGGCTCCTGCCAATTGAGTCCGAACCAGCGCATGTCCTCGATCATGGCGGAGACGAATTCCGACCGGCAGCGCGCGCGGTCGAGGTCATCATTGCGCAGGATCAGCTGGCCGCCGGCCGCGCGCGCGCGTTCCGCCGCCGTCCAGAATGTCCGGGCATGCCCCAGATGGAGGAGGCCCGTGGGTGACGGAGCGAACCGGCCGCGATAGACTGGAGAAGGGTTAACCACGAATGACCCCATTCCTAAATTCTGCCGAAGGATTGGCCACAAAAAGCGCAAAAATCACAAAAAGAAAACCAGCCGAGGTATCTCCGTGGTCTTGCGATTGAGCGAACGCCGCGGCGATGCAGTTGAAACGAGCGCATGGCATGGTGGAACCCGGCCTCCGGACGGGTTGGCTTGAATAGACGGATCGGCCAGCGCGTCCGAAGGCCGCGCTCCACCTCATTCTACATGGAAACGGTATAGCCGTTTTCAAGCCGGGGGCTTTCCTGGCGGCATCGCGTTAAGCACCTCCCTTGAACCGGCTGCATTTGGTGTGTTTCGTGTATTTCGTGGTTAAACAAATCAGGCGAAAAATTAGTGCTGATTAGTGGGGAATAGTGGTCTCAAATTCCGCCATGTCGAAATCCCTCTGCGTCTATTGCGCCTCCAGCGACCGGGTCGATCCCAAGTATGTTGCGGCCGCGACGCAGGTTGGGGCGGAGATGGCGCGCCGGGAGTGGACGCTTGTCTATGGCGGCGGCAAGACCGGCCTGATGGGCGCGGTGGCGCGGGGCGTGAAGTCCGGCGGCGGGCGCGTGGTCGGGGTCATCCCCGAGTTCATGAAGGTGCGCGAGCTGGAGTTTACCGAGGCCGACGAGCTCATTTCCGTCCTCACGATGCGCGAGCGAAAGATGCTGATGGAGACGCGCGCCGATGCGTTTCTCGCCCTGCCCGGCGGCTGGGGCACGTTGGAGGAGCTGCTGGAAATCCTCACCCTCGCTTACCTTGAGGTGTTGCGGAAGCCGGTCGTGATTTTCAACCAGGACGGTTATTACGATGATTTGCTGCGGATGTTCGAGCGGGGCATGGCGGAAAAATTCATGCATGAGACGGTTCGCGGCAAATACGCGGTCGCGCGCACGGTGGAGGAAATCTTCCCTTTGATTGCAAACTGGGACCACCAGCCGGGTGACAGCAAGTGGGCGCAGACGAAGTGAGATCTTGGAGTTCGGCCAGATGGTAGGAGCCTGCTTGCAGGCGATGTGAAACGCCTGTTGGCGCACCAAGTGATGAATCGCCTGCAAGCAGGCTCCTACAGCCAAATTCGCCCTACCGGTACAGCCTGATTAGATCCTCGGTTCGCACCCAGCCGGTCTGGCCGCCGGGGAAACCCAATTTTGTCCAACCGAGAAAGGATTTTTCCACCACGGCGATGGAGCCGGCGGAAAGCGGCGAGGTTTTTTGGGTCGTGTCCGCCTCGGTCGGAATGCTGCGCAGGGTGGATGCATTCCACACGAGGGCGACGGCCGGATCGGCCAGCGGCCCGTAGGTATGGAGGCTCAGGGTCGCGGCGGCGGCGAGCAGCATGGCCAGCAGGCTCGTGGCGAAGGCGGCGGGTTTGGCCCAGCCGCCGATGCGGCGGTAGCCTTGCAGGAGCAAGACGATGAGCGCGGCGGCCAGGAGCAGGCTGGCCAACACGAGCGCGAGCTGCCATTCGCCGGGCGTCGCCCAGCGCACATATTTGAAGCGGCCTTCGCCGCGGGCGAGATCGACCAGTTCGACCGGAGCCAAGCCTGACCGCTGCAGGCCGAGCGCCAAATCCCAGCGGGTGGTGTCCGCCCGGGAGTTGAGGAGAAAGGCGCTGGTCCAATGCGCAGTCGCTTCCGCCCAGCGGTCTTGTTGGGCGAGCACGAGGCCCAGATTGTGGCGGGCCGCCCAATCGGCCGGGGCGGCCGCGAGGGCTTTGCGCCACTCGGTTTCGGCGCCGGCAAAATCGCCGCGCTTGTACGCGTCGCCCGCCGGATCGGCCTGGGCGGCCACCGGCGCGAGCAGCAGGGCGAGCGTGAAGAGGAACGGCAGCAGGTTGCGGCCCGCGAAGAGGGAGAAGGGCGGCCAGCCGGGCACGCGCACGGCCTGCACGGCCTCGTCGGCGCGCGCCAGCCAGTCGTTCGGCAAAGTGTTTTCCCGGCTGTGCAGGGCCCGGTCGGTCTCGGCCCAGAGTCTGGACCACTCGGAAGTGGGAGACGGGGCGCCCTCGCCCGGTTGTTCGGCTGAACGCGGCGAGGGCGCCGCGTCTCCATTCCCACATTGGGCGAAGGCCGCAGCGGACGGGGCGGCGTGGGGAATTTCCCAGAGTTTGGCGGCCTCGGACTGCCACGCTCGAAGTTGAGCGTTGATCGTCGAGGGTTGAGAGGAGGAACGGAGCTCGGCGAGGGCGGTGGTCAGTTGTTTTTTCGCTTTGCGGCGGAGACGCTGCGGATCGTTTTGGCGCGAGCGCAGGGCGGCGAGCACGAGCCAGACAGACAAGACACAGAGAACAGAGGACAGAAGACAGACCAGGATCAGGGCGCGCATGGGCAGGGGCACAAAGCCGGTGGGCGTTTCGGCGAGCGGATCGCGCGGGAGATTTTCCGGGGGCACGGGGGGAGCGGCGGACGGGAGCACCGGGGCGGCGGACGCCGCAGCGGGCGAATTGAGCGAGAACTGCATCGGCAGGCCGGAGTTGGCGGGCGGTTGCACCGGCTGCGAGCTGGCGGTCACGGTCAACGAGACGGGTTCGCTGGTGACGGTCTTGTAACTTCCCGACTTGGGGTCGAAGTAGGTAAAGCGGACCGGCGCGAGCCGATAGCTGCCGGCTTTGGAGGGAACGAGCACGACATCCTCGACGAGAGTGCCCTCGAAGAGTGAGCCGTCCTTCATCGTGCGTTTTGATTTCGGTTGCACGATCTGGAAGTCGTTGGAGGCCTCGCGCTGGGGCAGGCCGGACACATCGGGCCAGTTGCCCGTGCCGCTCAGTTCGAGCGTCCAGGTGATCGGCTCGCCGACGCCCGCGGTGGTTGGGACCACCTTGGAGGTGAAAGTAAACTCGCCGACTGCGCCGGAGAAATCTGCGGGGGCGGCCGGGAGCGGCTTGATCGTCAGGACCAGCGGACTGGATTCAAGCTGACGCTGCTCGACCGTGGGTTGGGAGAAGAGCCCGAATCCCGTGGTGCCGACCATCAGGTTCACCATCTGGTTGGCGGGTTTGATCGTGTAGTTGCCCGACAGTTTCGCGGAGGCGCGGGTACTTTGGATCGAGACCACGCGGCGTTCGCCCCGGATGAGGGTCTCGCTCGGGTCCGGCTTGGTCCAATCCTCGTTGACGAGCGGAGTAGCCGGCCAGTCGACGTTGGTCGCGAGGGAGTGAAAGTAGCGGCGGACCACATCGAGGTGGTAGGTGACCGGGAAAACTTCGCCGGCCCAGAATGACTCCTTGGCCACCGAGAGTCTGGCGGAGGCGATGTCATCGACCGAGACGCCGGAGCTACCCACGGTGGCGTCGCCCACGGTAAAGCTGGCGGCGGCAACGCGCAACGAGCCCTTGTCGGTTTTCACCGTGAAGGCGGGCAGGGTGAGGTTGTTGCGCTTCGTCGGCCGAACCGGGAAAACGAGCGAAAACGTCCGGGTCATCGAGAAATTCACGATGCTGGTCTGGCTGTTTTGCGACGGCCGGTTGAAGACCAGTCCGTCCACCGGGGGGAGGGAGACGGCGCCATCGGGTTCGCAATTTTCAAAAACCAAAGACAATTCGCTGACCTGGTTGAAGCCCAGCTGGCCGCCGGCGGGATCCCAGCGGACGGATTGGGCGAGGGCTCTCTCGCCGAGAAAGAGAACGAGAAAGAGAACGAGAAAGATTTTTGGCTGGCGCATGAAAAATTACCAATCCTTGGCGGTGGGCTTCGGCTTTTGTTGCTGGCCTTGCATGAGTTGCTGGAGTTTGGCGGGAGAATCCTGGTTGCGCACCTGGTCAAGCTTCTGAAGCGGCATCGCGAGCTCGGGGTTCTGCAATTGTTCCTCGGGCTTTTTGTCCGGTTGGCCGCCGACTTTCTGGGTGCCCGGCTTCGCCGGCGGTTGCGGCTTCGGCTCAGGTTTTTGATCCTTCTGATCCTTCATGTCGCCGAAGGCATCCTTGTTTTGGTTTTGCTGCTGGTCCTGAGGTTTTTGTTCGTCCGGTTTTTGCTCATCGGATTTTTTCTGATCCTGATTTTCCGATTTCTCCTTTTGGTCCTGCTGCGAGTCGTCTTTCTTCTGTTCCTGCTTTTGCTGGTCCTTGTTTTGCTCTTTTTGGTCCTCCTTCGGCGGGGTTTCCTTTTTCAGCAGCTCTTCCAGTTCCGCGCGCAGGTGCGGCCAGTCGGCGGCCTTGGGGTCGCGTTTCTCGCCGAGGTCGACGGCCTGCAAGGCGTCGCGGATCACGTTCTCGATTGGTTGCTGCTGGGCGGATTTCGTCCGCTGGCCGTAAGTGAGCGTGGTCTGCGCCAATTCGGAACAATCCTTCGCGGACAGCTCATCTTTTTCCGCGAGCCGGGCCACGGTGGTCGAAAGCGGCTTGGCCAGGGTGTCCGGGGCGCCTTCCGCGCCCCCCGCGATTGGCGGGAAGCTAAAAGCCGTAAGCAAAACCACGGTGGAAGCGGCAATCCCTCCGCGCTTCCCGCTGACTGCCTTGATCTTCGCGCCGCCGGCCAGGGGCAGGCTCCGCTCCCGCGGTCGGACGGGAAATTCCGCCCAGTAGCTGATCAGGAGCAACAGCAGGCCGGGCGCCAGGAACCACTGGAAGCGCTCGATCAGCCGCGCGGTGTTCTTCTCGGAAAATTCACCCTTGCGGCCGGCCTCCACGGTTTTTTGCAGCAGTGAGCCCAGATCGACCCACGAACTGGCATCGGTGTAGGCGCCGCCGGTCACCTGCGCCAGTTCCTGGAGGGTTGAGCTGTTCAGCCGCGCCAGCACGACCGCGCCGCGCTCGTCCTTCACGAAACCGCCGGCGGGGTCGGGGATGAAGGAGCCTTGGGCGGTGCCGACGCCCAGACCGATGACGCGAATGCCCTTCTTCTTGAGCGGCTCGATCAAGGATTTCCAGTCCTCGTCCGTCGCCTCGCCGTCGCTCAAAATGAGGAGGTAGCGATCGGCGGTCGACGTGCCGAAGGCCTGGATGGAGGTCTCGAGCATGGCGTGATAGTTGGAACCGCCCTCGGGCAGATAGTCGGGACTCATGGCGGGAAGAAATTCCCGCAGGATTTCATAGTCGGCGCTCATCGGACTTTGGAGGAACGCCGTGCCGGCAAACAGCACGAGGCCGACGCGTTCGCCTTTCAAGCCGTCGAGCAAGGATTGGATGAGGAGCTTGCTGCGGTCGAGCCGCGAGGGCTTCACGTCCTGCGTCAGCATCGAACGGGAAAGATCCACCGCGATGAGCACCTCGCGCGATTGATCGAACACCTGTTCCTCCACCACGCCCCATTGCGGGCGCGCGAGCGCAATGATGCAGAAGGTGAGGCCGAACCAGAGCCAGATCCGCGGACGCGTCTCCGCGGTGGTGTGCTTGGCGCCGAGGGAAACATCAAACGCCCCCGCCCAGGCGCGGGCGATCTTGGGCCAGGTGGCGGCGGCCTGCGTCGTGTGGCGCGCCAGTTCCCAGGAGAAGAGCAGCACGAGCGGCGCAAGCAGCCAGAGGAGATGCGGCGAGTGAAAGCTCATGGGGATGAGGTGGAGCGCGGCGTCCCCGATGCGCTCGGGCCGCGGAGTGGGGGCACCCCGCCTACAGGATTAGCCGGTCCGGAGGCCCGGCTCCACCTGGGCAATCGGGGCGGCAGGGCGAACAAGGCACCCAGGAAAAGCAGCGCGGCGCCGGGCACCGCGAACCAGTGGAATAATTCCGTCGTCAGCAGGTAAGACTTGGCGGTGAACTCGATTTTCTGGGCCTGGTCGATGGCGGCAAAAGCTTTTTCAATCGTATTGGAATCCAGGGCCCGGAAAAATTGCGCACCCGTGGAGTCGGAAATGGTGTGCAGCTGGGTTTCGTCGAGGTCCGAGATCGCGCGGCGATAGCCGATCTTGTTGCCGGCGTCGTCGAAAACCGGCATGGGCACGAGGCCGTCGCGCCCGGCGCCGATCGTGTAGACCGGCACGCCGCGCGCCTTGGCGATGGCCGTCGCCTGTTCCGGGGTGAGCAGGCCGCGGTTGTTCGCGCCGTCGGTCAGCAGGACGACAAACGCGCCCTTGCGGCGGCTGCCCTCCTCGCGTTTGGCTTGCTCCAATCGGGTGAGCGCGACCCCGAGGCCGTCCCCGATGGCCGTGCCGTCCTCGATCAGGCCGATCTTGAGGCGTTCGATCTGCCGGGCGAGCCAGTCGTGGTCGAAGGTGAGCGGCGCGAGCGTGTAGGCGCGGCCGGAGAAGACCACGAGCCCGATCCGGTCGTTGGTGCGGTGTTGAATAAAGGCCTGGATGATGGGTTTGATCGCCTGCAGGCGGTTGATCCGTTCGCCGTTGCGCTCGTAATCCTCCGAGAGCATCGAGCCGGACAGATCGATCGCCAGCATCAGATCGTAGCCCTGCTGTTTCACTTCGCGCTTGTCCTCGACGATCTGGGGTCGGGCGAGAGCGACGATCAACAGTACGAGGCCGGCCATCGCCAGCACGGCCGGCCAGCGCGACGTGGGGATGATCGACGGGCGGTGCCACGCCGCCGCAAACGGCACGATCAACACCGGCGCGCCGCGGCGGCCGCGCACCCAGATGAGCAGCGGCAGCGCCAGCAGCGCGAGCAGCCAAAGCGGGTCGTGGAAGGTGTGGTTGGTGAGCGTCATGGGCCCGAAACCTCCAAGCTCCAATCTCCAAGCTCCCATGAAACCTCAATCACCGTGGCTCGAAAACCCCGCCGGGAGCGGGCATGGTGGAAAGGGGAAATTTGGATCATTGGCGATTCTCTGGAGCTTGGAATTTACGGCGCCTCAGCGCCGCCGGCCCGCGGCCATGCGGGCGTGGAAGAAACGCACCAGCGCGTCGAGGCGGGCCTCATCGGTCCCGACGACGAGCCGGCTCAGCGGCGCGGGGAAGAGGGCCCGGAACGA
Organism: uncultured Oleiharenicola sp.; assembly: GCA_964486705.1. Lineage (GTDB taxonomy): Bacteria > Verrucomicrobiota > Verrucomicrobiia > Opitutales > Opitutaceae > Lacunisphaera. Next base: position 7,290 of record CAZAOI010000107.1, read on the forward strand.
CTCGTCGCGCTGCTGGACCCACGCGGCATGGGCCGCGCGTTGCGCCGAGGAATTGCCGTTGAGGGTGACGAGCCGGCCGGCCACGGGGTCGTAGGTCGTGAGCGTGCGGTCGAAGGGCAAGGTCCGCTCCCACGGGTCGTCGACGCGGAAGCCCATGGTCTGGTAGCGGCGAGAAAGCACACTCCAGCCGTCCGGTGGGAGGCGCGGGGGAAAATCGCCCAGCCAGATCATGATGCTGTGGCGCGGCGCGGCCTTCGCGAGCAGGCGCCAGGGGACAAAAGAGGCGGAAGACGGCCCCGTTGTCCCGCTGCTGCGGTCCCCGGGGTTTGTCCCCGCACCTTCGTGCGAGGCAAAAGAGTCAATGGTTGATAGATCCGGCGTCGGCTGGCCGAGGAGGGTGGCGGCGGCGTGCAGGATCTGGCCGCGGCCGCGGACGGGCTCCTGCAAAGTGTAGCCGGCGGGCGAGGCGTGCAGAAAGCCGACGCGGTCGCGGTTGACCGCGCCGAGCATCATGACCAGTCCGGCCAGCTCAAGCAGCGCTTCGCGTTTGGATTGGGCGCCGGAACCGAACTGCAGGCTGACGCTGTCCTCAAAAACGAGCAGCAGGGAAACTTCGCGCTCCTCGATGAATTTCTTGCGGTAGGGTTCGCCGAGGCGGGCGGTGACGTTCCAGTCGATGTCGCGGACATCGTCGCCGAAGGTGTATTTGACGACCTGGTCAAATTCCATCCCGCGGCCGCGAAAGGCGGAACGGTATTCGCCGCTCAGCACATTCTCCACGGCATGGCGCACGCGCCACTCCAGCTGCTTCAGCAGCGCGAGGTGGGAGGTGACCAGCGATGGGGCGGTTGGAGCGGGGGACATTAGAAAATCTTTCTCTTAATCTTTCTCTTTCTCTCGATCTCGTTTGTTCGGCCCGGAAGAGAGAACGAGAAAGATTAAGAGAAAGAGAAGGATTGATCACACCTTGGCCGGGACGGGAGTGCGGACCAGGACCTGGTCGAGAATCTTGTCGGACGTGAGGCCCTCGGCTTCGGCTTCGTAGGTGAGGCCGACGCGGTGGCGGAGGGCGTCGTGGAAAATTTCCTGGATGAGCGCGGGCGAGACGTAGTCATCGCCGCGCAGCCAGGCGAGCCCGCGGCCGGCCTGGAAAAGCGCGAGGGAGGCGCGGGGGGAAGCGCCGAAGTTGAGCAGGCGTTTGGCGCCGCCGGTGGTGCTTTCGGGCTGGGCGGCGAGGTCGCGCGAACCGCGGACGAGCGCGAGAATGTAGGCTTGGACGGCGGGCGAAACGTGGATGGCGTCCACCTGCGCGCGGAGCTCGAGCAGTTCTTCGCCGCTGGAAACGGAGTGGACCTCGGGCTGTTTCGTCACCTGGCCCCACATTTCCATCATGGCTGATTCCTCGGTGGCGGAAGGGTAGTCGACGAGCAGCTTGAAGAGGAAGCGGTCGGTCTGCGCCTCGGGCAGCGGGTAGGTGCCTTCCTGCTCGACGGGGTTCTGCGTGGCCATGACGAAGAAGGGTCGGGGGAGTTTGTGGGAACCGCCGCCGATGGTGACCTGACGCTCCTGCATGGCCTCGAGCAAGGCGGACTGGACCTTGGCGGGGGCGCGGTTGATTTCGTCGGCGAGCACCAGGTTGGCGAAAATCGGGCCCTTGTGCGTGGCGAAGGCGCCGTCCTTAGGCGAGAAGATCATGGTGCCGACGACGTCGCTCGGGAGCAGGTCGGGGGTAAACTGGATGCGTTCGAACTGGACGCCGAGGGCCGCGCCGAGGGATTTGATGAGGAGCGTTTTGGCGAGGCCGGGCATGCCTTCAAGGAGGACGTGGCCGTTGGCCAGCAAGGCGACCAGCATGCGCTCGATGACTTTATCCTGGCCGATGACCGCTTTGGCGATTTCGGTGCGGAGTTTGAGGGACCAAGTAGGACCGTTGATCATGGGAAAAGTGAGGAGTGGGGAGTGGCCGGTGACAAGCGAAGAGCTCGGAGCGGTAAGGACTGCGGATCTGACACGGAGTTTCCGAAGTTGGCCACGAAAAGTCACGAAAAGGCACAAAAAACAAAGCAAGCCCGACCCAGGGGCCGGGTGCTTTATCGTGTCTTTTTGGGTCTCTTTGTGGCTAAACCAGACATGGCTGATTTCCCCGCCACCATAGAAGCGCCGCTGCGGGCGCGATTTGTCTCCCTTGGCGTGCGGCCGGAGGAGGTGGAGGAACGATTTATCCGGGGAGCGGGAGCCGGGGGTCAAAAGATCAACAAGACGTCGTCGACGGTCTGGCTTCAGCACCGACCCAGCGGGGTGGAGGTGCGGTGTCAGCGCGAGCGGAGTCAGGGGATGAACCGGTTGATCGCGTGGACGGAGTTGGCCGAAAAGCTGGAATGGCGGAGGCAGGAGGCGAAAAACCAGGCGCAGGCGGCGCGGGAACTGGTGCGGCGGCAGAATCCGAAGAAGACCCGGGGGCAGAAGGTCCGGATGATCCAGAGCAAGAAGCACCGCGCGAAGATCAAACAGAAGCGCAGCGGGGGCTGGGAGGAGTGACGGGAGCGAGGTTTGAAACTGGAGCCGGAGCGCCCCCGCTCCGGCAAAGAACGCGGCGAGGGCGCCGCATCCCCAATCAGGCAGGACTGGAGACGCGTCGCCTTCGGCGCGGTCTTTCTTAGAATCGCAAATCACAGAACCGACCCTTCCACGGCCAATCCTCGGGCTTGGCGCAGAGGCCCTTGCGCACAGGGTTCAACGCGACGTAGTTCCATTTCTCGCGATAGTTGTCAACTGAGCGAAGGAAGCGGTCGAAGTAGTCGCGCTGCCAAAGCGGCGGTTTGATGCCGAGAGCTGGCGTCAGCCGGCGGGTGCTGAGCGATTTTCAAGTGCCGACCCATTGTGACAATGGCTTGGCGTCGCGAGCTGACTGGGCGAAGAGATGCACATGGTCGGGCATGAGCAGGTAGTCGCCGATGAACCAACCGTCGAGCTCGGGCGAACGCTGCCAGATCGCAGTAAGGATATCGAAAGCGGTTTGGTGTGCGAGCTGAGGGCGGCGTTCGTGGGTGACGACGGTGAGAAAGATGATCGGCTCGGCCACAAAAGACGACAGGTGCGGCAGATGGCGGTGCTCAGACACGCGGAAATCATGTCGATGGCTGAAACTGCGGGCAAGACCAAGAGCGCGGCGGGGGCGCCGCGTCTCCAATGAGCCTACTTCCTGAAAATCGAAATAACCACAAACACGAGACCGGCGACCAGCACGGCGTTGGCGATCAGGCCGAGGTGTTGCTCGATCCAGCCGGGCGGCCGGTCCAACTGCGCGTTGAGGCCGGCGTCGGCAGCTTTCCGTTCATCCAGCAGGTGCAACTTTTGGCGCGCCAGCGACCGGCGGGCGTTGCGGGCGAAACCGCGGAGGACGAGCCCCGCCATCACCAGTGAGACGCCGATCGCCAGGAGGCTTTCATGGCTGGTGAGCTGGGTCCAGGTGGATTGGTTCATGGGGGAGCGGCTAGACCGCAAGACGCTCAGAAAAGCGCGTTGAGGTCAACCCGCTCCACCTCGCGCTGACTGCCTGCGACCTTGGGTG
>CAZAOI010000108.1:0-10825 GCA_964486705.1 uncultured Oleiharenicola sp.
CCCTGAGCTGGTCGAACGGGCAAGCAGGCTCCGACAAAAACGAAAGGAAAGGGGCCTGGTGGGTTTGATCAAATGCCCTGGAGCTTGCTCCGGGGATCTTTACCCCCATGAAAAAATTATCCGGCCTTGGACTGTTCGCGCTGGCCCTGGTGGCCCTTTCCGCCGAGGAGACCGTCTGGTTGGGCCAGACGGTTGATTTCCGGCTTGCTGATGCTGAATTCAACCGCCCCCGCCTCGTAACCGGCGAGAGCGCCGCGGGCAAGGCGCTGCAGATTGCCGGGCAGTCTTACGACCAGGGGGTTGGCACCCAGCTGGAGACGACGCTGGCGCTCGCGGTCAACGGGGCCGGGTGCTTCACCGCGCTGGCCGGAGTGGATGATGCGACCGCGACGGACGCCGCCGTGATCTTTGAAGTTCAGGCCGACGGCCAAACGTTGTGGCGGAGCGGCGAACGGCGCAAGAGTCAGGCCCCGGTCGCGGTCGACGTCGATCTGCACGGCAGGCGGGAGCTGCGCTTGCTCACGCTGGAGGCGGGGCGGACGCTTTCGTCGGCGAGTGCCGACTGGGCGGGTTCGCCTTCGCGTCAAAGTTCGACCCGGTCGCCCTCGATCTCGACGACGAAGACCGTGCCGAGCGAATCATTGACCCAGCGCGCCGCCGCGAATGAGCGCTGGCCGTTGTCCGCCGTCTTCACCGCGTAGGTTTTTCGCTGCGGGTCATCGAGCTGGTAGATGGCGGTGATCTTGTTCTTGAAAGCGGGCAGACCGAAGTAGCCGTCCGAACCGTTGCGCTCTACGCGGAAGAGGGTGAAGTAAAGCTTGCCCGGCTTCGCGGTGCAGCGCCAGTCGTTGAACGCGAGAAAAACGGGCTGGCCCTTCACGTCCTTCAGCTTGGTGGCGTAGTCGCCAAACTCCGCGCCGAAGGGCGAGCGGCTCGCGCCGTAGATGGCTTCGCCGTTGGCCTTCAGCCACTGGCCGACCGCGCGGAGATTGTCCTGACTGGGCTGCGGGATGACGCCTTCGGCCGTCGGACCCACATTGAGCAGGTAGTTGCCGCCTTTGCTCGTGATATCGACGAGTTTGAAGATGAGTTCGCCGGGTGACTTCCAGTTGTGGTCGTCGCGGCGGTAGCCCCAGGTGTGATTGAGCGTGGCGGGCACTTCCCAGGCGTCAGCGGAGGCTTTGGGCGGGATGACATTGTCGCCGGTGCTCTGGTAGTCGCCGACTTTGCCGAGCCGGCCGTCGATCAGGGTTGCGGGCTGGAGGGTGCGCACCAGGTCGGTGAGGCGCTTGGCGCGGTCGCCAGTGCCCATGAGTTGCGGGGTGTCGAACCAGACAAGGCACAGCGGGCCGTAGCCGGTGAGCAGCTCGCGCAGCTGCGGTTCAACTTTCTGCTGGAGGTATGAGTCAAACGAGCCGTCCTTGTCCTTCACTTCATTCGTCGGGAAATCCCAGGAATTGCCCGTGCCGCCGCGTTCGTGCCAGTCTTGGGACTGGGAGTAATACACGCCGAAGCGCAGGCCGCGTCGGGCGCAGGCGGCCGCCAGTTCCTGGACGATGTCGCGTTTGAAGGGCGTAGCGTCGACCACATTGTAGCGGCTGGCCGCGGACTTAAAGAGGGCAAAGCCGTCGTGGTGTTTGGCGGTGATGACGACGTATTTCATGCCGGCGTCCTGCGCCAGCTGCGCCCAGGCCTCGGCGTCAAATTTCACCGGGTTGAATTGCGCCGCGAGCTGCTCGTATTCGGTCGCAGGAATTTTCATGCGGTTCATGATCCACTCGCCGATCCCGGGGGAGCGTTCTCCCTTCCAGTAGCCGGCCGGGATCGCATAGAGGCCCCAATGGATAAACAGTCCGAACTTATCGTGGCGAAACCACTCCAGGCGCTTTTCCTTGGCGGCGGAACTTTCCGGATCGGCGGCGAGAGTTGGGTCGGCGGCCCGGACGGGGCCGATTCCAAAGAGGAAGACAACGCACGCGAGCAGCACTGACGGGAGGAATCTCTTCATGAGGGGTAAGAATCGGTCGCCATGGCAGCAGCGGGCGTGGCCGATTGCAAACCAACGGCCGCCTATATCGTTAACCCGGGCGCATCACAGTTTTTCCAATCTGACGCATCCGCTTTCCGCGCCCGACGAGCGTGGAAAGGCGACCTCACTCGCGACAGAGTCGGAGTTGGTCGCGGCTAACCCCGACCAAGTCGGCCCGACAGGGTGCATCCGTCACGCCTCTGGGTGTGATGGATGCAGGTTAAGTCAGCCCTGCGTCTCGGACTACTTGCGCCGCGGCTGGGGGCTTTTCTTCTTCCCGCCGCGAGCGACCCCTTCGACAGGGAGTTTTTTCGCCTGGGAGGTGATTGTCGTTTTGACTTCGACGGCGGGCCGCGAGGCCGCATGATGGGGCAGAACCGTGCGCTCTCCCTCCCACTCTGTCCCGGTCTTTAGCCGGCACCATTCGGGATCGGTGCCGCCGAATCCCTAGCCACCCCATGTCCTTCATTCCGATTTCGTCCGAGGGTCGAGCCCTGCCGGCGCAGGCGTGCCGTTGGATCGTCCATTTCAAAATGGAGCGGATCCCGCAGGAGGGCGCCTGGTTTGCGCCCACCTACCTGAGCGAGGAATTCGTCGGGGCCGGCGCGCTGGCCGCCCGCTACCCGGGGCCGCGCCGCGTCTACAACGCGATCTACGCCGTGCAGACGCACGACGATTTTTCCGCTCTGCACCGGTTGGCGACGGATGAACTTTGGCATTTGTATGACGGCAGTCCGGTGGAAATCTTCCTGCTCCATCCCGACGGCCGGGGCGAGACGGTGGTGTTGGGCCGGGATGTCTTGGCGGGCGAGAGGCCGCAATTTCTGGTCCCGCGCGGCGTGTGGCAGGGAGCGCGTCCCCGGGGCGGAGACGCGGCCTGCTCCTTGATTGGCAACTCGATGGCGCCGGGTTTTGACTATGCCGACTTCGAGATCGGCTACCGGGAGGAATTGCAGGCGCAGTATCCCGCCTGGGCGTCGCAGATTGCGGCGTTCACGCGCCCCGAATTCATTCGCCGGCCACCGCCGGCTTGAATCCGGTGCGGACGCCCGAGCCTTCGATCCGAGACCTTGGAGCTGGCTTGGGTCAGCCTTGAAAACGGGATGGCGCGCAGCGCCAGGGGGGTGGCTGACCCCGACGGAGGAGTCCTAGAAACCGCAGTTAAAACGCGGAGGTCGCGGAGAACACCGAGGAAAGAACAATCCCATGCGCTCAAGTGCAGACTCACCCGCCGGGTGAATGTCTTTCTGTGATCACTCTGATACAACTCTCTGTTTTTGCGTTTTTTGTGCATTTTGTGGACAATCCTTCTGCGGAGTTTAGGGGTGTGCGATTCCAGCGAGGTTGCTCGCGCTCGGAGCAGGGCTCGCGGTTGCCTTGATGGTCCCTCCTTGAGCCGCGTTTTCCGCCCAGCCCGAATATTTCACAGAGGTGTGAAATATTCGCCCTGTCGGGCCGACGGATATTTTTCTAAAACTGCTCGTCATGAGTGTTAAATATCCGGGCTAGACGAATGCCGCACGGGGCCGCATCGTGGCGGCACTTGCAAATCCTGAACATCCTGGCGCCCGTTTTTCTGCTGATCGCGATTGGCGCGGGGCTCCAGCGCAGCCGCTTCGTGTCGGAAAATTTTCTGAAGGAGGCCAACCGTGTGACCTACTGGCTCGGTCTGCCGGCGCTGCTTTTTTCTCAGTTGGCGGGTTCGTTCCGCGGGTTGGGTGGCGCCCATCTGATGCTCGGCACGGCGCTCGGGGCCACCGGGCTGGTGATCCTCGCCGGCTATTTGGCCGCGCGTTTGCTGCGCGTGCCGGCGGTGACCACGGGCACGTTTGTGCAAGGCGGATTTCGCGGCAACCTGGCCTTCGTGGGCCTGCCCATTATCTATTCCATGCCGGATGCACCTTTGCCGGGGGGCTTGACGGTGCGCACCGCTGCGATCCTGACGGTAGCCCCGATGATGGTCGTCTACAATGTGGCCGGGGTGATCGTGCTGCTGCTCAGCCAGCACCAGCTCGGTTGGCGTATGCTCGGGCCATTCCTGAAGCAACTGGCTACAACGCCCCCGTTGCTCGCGACGGTCGCAGGCATTTGTTTTGCAGTCGCCGGTTGGCCGCTCCCGCCGGCCGTGGACAAGACCTTCACCGCCCTTGGGGAAATGGCCCTGCCCCTCGGGCTGCTGGGCGTGGGTGGCTCGCTCATGACGGTGGAGCTCGGGGCGTGGCGCCTGCCGCTGGCCTCCGCGCTGGTTAAAACCGCGGTCTCGCCTCTCCTTGGTTGGGCGGTGGGCCGCGCGCTCGGGCTCGGCGCGCTCGAATTGAAGTTGGTGATGGTACTCCTGGCGTGCCCCACCGCCATCGTCTCCTACACCATGGCCGTGGAGATGAAGGGCGACGAAGCGATCGCCTCGGGTACGATCGGGCTGAGCGTGCTCACGTCTTTGGTGGCGCTGGTCGTGATCGTCGGGCTGGCCTGAGCGGGATCGTGCAGTTGGGTGGGCGTCGGTTTCCATACCGACGCCTGTCGCCGATATGACCTGTTGTTTGCCGCTGCGAACCCAGGACCAGTCGCGCAGCCTCCGCTGCGGCTGAGAAATCGACGCCCAGCCTCACGCCCGATTGCGGCTCGTCCGTCGCTTAGGGAATCCGCAGCTCGGACCCGACGCGCAGCGCGCCTTGAGCGCCGAACTTGTCCCGGTTGACGTTGTAGATATCCGGCCAGCGACTGGCGGTGCCGTAGTAACGCTGGCTGATGCGGGAGAGGGTGTCGCCCGCGACGACGATATGCATGCGGGCTGCCGCCACCGGGGCCGGGCCGGGCGGGGCGACCTTCGCACCAGGCGCACTCTTGGTCTCGGTGCCGACGGACTTGAGCCGGTAATTTTCATTGGCCAGCACCGTATTGGCTCCCTGCATCTGTTGCAGCAGCGTCCGGGCGGCGGCGAGGTCGCGGGAATTTTGCGCCGTCGAGCGTTGCAGGGCGGAAAGTGATTCGGTCAATTGCGCGACCTGGGCCTGACTCGCCTCGGCGCGGGCGGTCGTTTCGTTCAGGCGCGCCGCCAGCGCATTCTTTTCCTCGATGACACTGGCGGAGGATTTGTCTGCCGCGGTGGCGAGCTGATCGCGGTCGTTTTCCAAGAGGGCAAAACCGCGCAGGGCAGTGGCCAGCCGGTCTTCCGTGTCGGCCAATTTCTTCGCAAGCTCGTTTGATTCAGCGGCGGGCGGCACGGCCGCCACGGTCGGGGCTGCTTTGGCCTGTTCCGCCGTGCGGAGTTCCGTCTGGGTGTCGGTCAACTGTCGTTTGGTGTCGGCGAGCATCGTCTCCAGCTCAACGACGCGGCCGGCGAAATTCGGGTAGGAAGGCGCGCGATTTTTCGGCGCTTCCGCCAGTCGGGTTTCCAACTCGCGCACGCGGTCGGAAAGGTCGGGGTAGGCGGGCGCCGCATTCTTGGCGGCCAGGGAGTTTTGCAGGCCGGTCGCTTCGGCTTGGGCGGAAACCAAAGCGCTTTGCATGCTGGCGGCCTGGGCTTCCAGGTCTTTGATGCGGGTCGCGTCGGCCGTTGCGTCCCGCGCTTGTTTGCCGGCTTCGGCGAGGAGCTTTTGCATGCGTTCGCGATCGGCGCGCAGCTGGGTGGTCTCGCTCGTGAGATTGGCGACGCGGCCGGACAGTTCTTCGTGGGTGCGGCGCAGTGCCGCCTCATCGGCGCTCGGGGCGGTCCGGGCGGTCTGCAGGGCCGCGGTGGCCTCGGCCAATTGCCGCTGTAACTCCGCCTGTGCGGTGCCGGCGGCGGCCAGTTGCTGGGCGGAAGCGGCACCGGCCGTCTGCAGTTCATTTACCCTACTGGAGAGATCGGGATACGCGGGCGTCGCGTGGCGCGCGGCCGTGAGCGCAGTTTCCAGTTCGTTGGTCTTGGCTTCGAGTTCCCGTACGCGACCGGTCAAATCTGGATAGCCGGGCGCGGCCGGCTGGCGGGCTTCGGCCAAGGCGGTCTTGAGCCGGGCCAGTTGTTCGTCAGCCGCGGCCTGAGTGGCGGCGGACTGGTTGTCGGCCGCGGCGGCCAATTGGCTGGCGGTCTCGGCTTGTTGCCGCGCGGCGGTCAGCTGGGTCTCCAATTCCCGGACCTTGTCAGAAAAATCCGGATAGGCCGGCGCGGCGTGTTGGGCGGCGGCCAGCGCGTTTTGGAGTCCGGCCGCCCGGCCCTCGAGCTCCTTGATTCGGTTGGCCTCGGTGGTGGCGTCGCGGAGCTGTTTGCCGGTGTCGGCGAGTAGTTTTTGCGTCCGTTCGCGGTCGGCGCGCAACTGGGCCGCCTCGCCGGTCAGGTCGGCGAACTTCGTCGCCAGCGTGTCGCGCTCTGAACGCCACCCGGCCGCCTGCTTCTCGGCGGCGGCGGTTTTTTCCTTGAGCGCGGCGAGTGCGGTCTCGGTTTCGGTCGAGAGGTTTTTCGCCGCCGTGAGTTGGTCTTTTTCCTGCTCGAGCCGGGCGAGGGTCGTCCGCAGTTCGGTTTGCGTTGCGAGGGCGCCATCGCGCGCGGTGGCGAGCGCCTGGGCCTGCGTCTGAGCCGCCGCGTTCGCGGCCGCGGCCGCGGACAATTCAGCAGTCAGGGCGCTCAGCCGGTCCGTCGCCTGGGCGAGGTTGGACTCGGTGGCGGCGCGGCGGGCGGCTTCGGCCTGAAGCGTTTTTTCCAGGGCTCCGGCACGGCTGGCCTCTTGCGCCAGCCGGGGGTCGGGTTGGCGCGCCGCGGCGAGGGTGGCGGCGAGCTGCGCGTTGTTCTCTTCGAGGCCGCGGATTTGCGCAGTGAGTTTCACGGCGGATTGTTCGGCGGACTGGAGCTTGGCGGAGGAAGCCTCCTGGTTCGTGACCTGGGCGGCGAGTTGCTTCAGCTCGGTCTGCGTGGTGGCGAGCTGCGTGCGCAATGCCGTGGCCTCGGCGGACGGAGCGCGGAGGGACGCTTCGGCGGCGGCAAGGTTCTGCTGCATTGCCGCCAGTTGGTTTTGGGTGGTGTCCGCTTGGCGGCGCGCTTCCTCGGCCTGGCTGCCGGCCTGAGCCTCGGCGCTCGCGAGCCGCGCGGTGAGGTCCGCCAGCTCTTTTTGCCGGCGGCTGCGATCGGCCTCGGCGTCGTTCGCGAGTTTCGTCGCGGTGGCGAGGGAGGCCTCCAGTTCCAGCAGGCGGGTCGAGGCAGTCTCCTTGGCGGCAAGCTTTTTTCCGAGCGCGGAATTTTCCTCCGCGAGCGTCTGGTACCGGCCGGTGAGCTCGGTCTGGCGGGCTCGCACCTGGGCCAATTCATCTTCCCGGGCCTTCAGCAGCGCGGCAGTTTGAGCACCGGAGGAAGCGAGTTGTGATTGGGCGGCCGAGAATTTTTGCTGCGAATCGGCCAGCTGGGCAGTGAGCGTTTCGATCTGGCTGCCGGATTTTTGCGAGCGCTCCGCGAGGTCGGCCTTCACCCGGGTGAGTTCGCCTTGGCTGGCGGCCAGGGTGGTGGCAGCGCTCTGGGCGGCGATGAGCTTTTGCTCCAACACCGATTTTTCGGCATTGAGGCGGTTCAGGGTGACTTCGAGTTCGCGGCTGAATTGGCCGGCATTTTCCAACTCGACCCTAGCCGCCAGCAACTCCTTGGCTTTCTGATCGAGGGCCGAGGTGTCGGCGACCGGCTTGGGCGCCTGGTCCAGCGCGGCGAGCGTTTGCTTGCTGCGGGCCAGTTCGGATTTCAAATCCTCGATCTCCTTCCACGCTTGCGCAACCTCGCTGCTCAATTGCTGCTTGTCGGTCGTGAGCGCGGCAATCTGAAGCGTCGTGGCGCTGAGATCGGTCGCCGGCGTATTGGCCGCGGCTGGAATGGCGGTCTTGGCGGCCGCGGGGCTGGGGGTTGGTCCCGCCGGCTCGGTCCGCGTCACGACGGGGTTTTTCTGCCCCGCGTCGCCGAGTTGGTCGCTCAGCCGCTGCTGGGCGGCGGTGAAGGTGGCCTTGTCCATTGACGAGATCAGGTTGTCGAGGGCGCGGCCGCGGGCGCCATTTTGACGGGCGCGCGACAGCCACGCATAGGCCTCAAGCCGGTCCGCGGTTACGCCGCGACCTTCGGCATAGGCGAGGCCGAGGTTGTATTGCGCGATCGCATTGCCTTTTTCCGCTTTGGCGCGAAGCGCGGTGATTTCGCTGGTTTCCTGCGCGGGAGCAACGGCGACAAGGGCGGAGGCAAACAGGACGGTGGCAAGCAGGCGGAAAAATTTCATACGGCAGGCAAAGGTTGGCCCAAAACATTTGTCCGCCCAAACGCCTGGCTGCAAGCCTGCCCCGCATCGCACCGCAGAAAAAATTACTCGAAAACTTCGGTCTGACTGCGGGGCCCTTACGGTAAGTGGCGGGCGGCGAGGGCGCGGAACGACTCCACTTGGGCGGCCTGCCACCGCTCATCGTGGCCGAGCGCCGGCGCGAGCAGGGCGGCGACCTTGGGTGCGGCCGCCGCCGCCGCCCGCGCGTCGAGATGCAGGAGTCGGGAGCGGCGGGCGAGGACGTCCTCCACGCACCGGGCCATGGTCGTGCTCGCGGCGGCGAGGACAAAAGGATCGTTCGGCGCGCCGCGCGCCGCCGGGAGCGGCGATGCCACTGGCAGCGTGGCGGTGCGGCACGGCGTGGTTCGGAGGCCGGCCAGCCCGGCGGCGCGATCGATCACTTCCTCGGCCATCCGGCGCGCGGTCGTCCACTTGCCCCCGGTGATGGTGACGAGTCCTGCCGGAGAAACCGTGATGACGTGGTCTCGGGGCAGGGCGGCGGTCGGGCCGGCGCGGCCCTTCAGGAGCGGACGCAACCCGGCGAACGTGCTCAGCACGTCGGAGCGCGCGGGCGCTTGGACCAGGTAGCGGGCCGCGTGGGCGAGCAGATAGTCGATTTCTTCCGCCAGCGGAGCCGGTTCGCGCGCGATGTCCGTCACCGCCGTGTCGGTCGTGCCGAGCAGCACGTGATCATGCCACGGAATGGCAAAGAGGACGCGACCGTCGCTCGTCTGCGGGATCATCAGCGCGGTGGCGCCCGGCAGGAAGCGCGGCGGCAGGACCACGTGCGCGCCCTGGCTGGGCGCGAGGGTCGGCGCCGCGGCGGGGGCGTCGAGTCGGCGGACCCCGTCGGCGAACACGCCGGTGGCGTTGAGCACGACGCGGGCTTTGAGTTCAAAAGTCTCCCCGGTTTCGGCATCGCTCGCCGTCGCGCCGCAGATTCGCCCGCCGGCCTTGAGCAGCGCGGTGACCGGCAGGTAGTTCAGCAAAGTGGCTCCGTGTTGCGCGGCGGTGTGGGCGAGGGCGAGGGCAAGCGCCGCGTCATCGAACTGGCCGTCGGTGTAGCGTACGCCGCCGGTGAGATGTTCCGGTTGCAGGGCGGGCAGTGAAGCGCAGGTGGCGACGCGCGACAGCACCGCGGACGGCCGGGGCTGGTGGCCGCGGGCGAGCAGGTCGTAGCATTTCAGGCCGGTGCCGTAGAAGAATTTTTCCCGCGCCGAATAGACCGGCACGATGAAATCACGCGGGTGGACCAGCTCCGGCGCGTTCTGGAACAGCCGCGTGCGCTCAGCCAGCGCCGAGCGCACGAGGCCAAGCCGGCCCTGCCGCAGGTAACGCACGCCGCCGTGGATGAGCTTGGTGCTGCGGCTCGAAGTGCCGGAGGCGAAGTCGCCGCGTTCCAGCAACAAAGTGCGGTGACCGCGGTTGGCCGCGTCGAGCGCCGCGTAGAGGCCGGTGGCGCCGCCCCCGATGATGAGCACATCCCACGTGGGCCCTGAGCGCAGACGGGCGAGGGCTTCGCGACGGTTCATGGGTCGTCGGTGAGCGGCAGGAGCAGTTTCAGGTTGCGTTTCAAAGCAGTTCGATCGGCCGAGCCGAGTTGGCCGGCTTTGCGAAGCACGCAACGTTCATCGAGGGTGAACAACTTCATCCGCACCACCGAGGCATGCGGAAGCCCTGCAACTTTCAGGTCGGTGATCTCGACATCGAGCAGCCAGCCGCGATTTTCCCGGCTGGTGATCATCGCGCAGACGAGATGCCCGCTGCGATCCTGGAATTGCTCGGCCGAGAGCACCAGCGCCGGCCGGCGTTTTACCGCGGCGCTGTCCGTAAAGGGAAAAGGCACCACCAGCACGTCGAAGGGCTTAAAGGTCATTGGGCGGATGATGCCAGCCGGCCGTCCCCCCACGAAAAAGAAAGCGCGGTGGACACGGCGCCTAAAGATTTCGGTAGGCGGATTCGTCGTGGGCCGAGTGCCATTCGTCCTGCAGGGTCTCGGCCACCGCGCCGGCGAACACGTGGTCCACCGGTTTTGCCTTCTGGAGATAGATCAGGCCGTTCTTAAGCTTGAATGCGACGGAGTCGCCGGCCTTCAGGCCGAGTTTCTTCCGGACCCGGCCGGGGATCGTCGCCTGACCCTTGCTGGTGAGCTTGCTGACCGAGAGGGTTTGCATGGCAGGTAAGACGGGTATTACTCGCCTGACTTGCTGTCAAGATGGACATCTCCGGCGGTGTTACTTGATGGCAAGATCTTCGATGCGCAACGGCCGCTCGGCTCGGTGGACATGCAGGATGATCGCGCGGTCGTCTTGTGCCGCCATGCGATCATACAACCAACAGGGTGAAACCCAAAACTGGCGGTAGGCGGCGCGGGGAATTTCTGGGATCCGCCGACCCAGATGGGGAAATTGGCCGAGCTGACGGCCCTGCCAAACCGCCTGCTGGAGCAAACGGTCTGCGGCGGACGGTTTGTCTAAGGCGATATATTCTGCGATTTCGCGCAGTTGAGAGTAGGCCCGTTTGGTCCAGACTA
>CAZAOI010000109.1:0-10794 GCA_964486705.1 uncultured Oleiharenicola sp.
GGACGCTCGGCAAAGCCCTCGGCGGCGCCACGGGCGGCTACACCAGCGGCCGCAAGGAGATCATCGACCTGCTGCGCCAGCGCTCGCGCCCCTACCTTTTCTCCAACACCATCGCTCCCGCCGTCGCCGCCGCCTCCATTAAATGTCTGGAGATGCTCAGTGCCTCCACGGCGCTGCGCGACAAGCTGGAGGCCAACACGAAATTCTTCCGCGCCGGCCTGACCAGCGCCGGGCTCACGATCCGGCCCGGCACCCACCCGATTGTGCCGGTGATGCTCGGCGACGCCGCGCTCTCGCAAAAAGTCGCCGCCCGCATGCTCGAGAAAGGCGTCTACGTCATCGGCTTTTTTTATCCGGTCGTACCGCAAGGAATGGCCCGCATCCGCACCCAGGTTTCCGCCGCGCACAGCAAGGACGACCTGACTTTTGCCATCCAGGCCTTCACCGAGGTCAAGCAAGAGTTTGGGCTCTGACGACCACCGCCGACTGCGGGTGGTGAGCGCCGGCGGTTCCGCAATCGCGGCGTGACAGCTCCGGCAATCTTCGCTTCCTTCACCCGCGAACCTGCGGCGTGCCCCGCCAGGACCCGAATCATATGACCAGCCCAACCCTGACTCAGCTCAAGAAGCTCACGACCGCCGCGCAGTCGGCCGCCAAAAACGCGTACGCTCCCTATTCCAAATTCCATGTCGGCGCTGCGATTCTGACCGACGCGGGCGAAATTTTCTCCGGCTGCAATGTGGAAAACGCCTCGTATGGCCTGACCAATTGCGCCGAACGCACCGCCATTTTCAGTGCCGTGGCCGCGCGCGGAAAAAAGACCCGGATCAGCTGCGTCGTGGTGTACACGCCGACCCGGACGGCCACCGCCCCGTGCGGCGCCTGTCGGCAGGTGATCTACGAATTCGGGCCGACGGCGCGGGTGATTTCCGTGTGTGCGGGACGCCAGCAACTCGATGTCTCGATCGAGGCGTTGTTGCCGGGCGCATTCGGCCCGCAGGATCTGGTCTGATTTTCGCCGGAGGCCAAACGCGCTCCACCCCGGCTGCCAAGCGCACCGCCTTACAACGAGTCGGTGAACTTTTTCAACTCTTCCCAGTAACGCCCGCCCGGAAACTCGCCCAAGCGGGTGTGCGGGCCGCCCGCGATAAAGAGTTTTTCCTTTCGGGCGGTGACGGCGCCGTAAATTTTTTCGGCATGCCGGAAGGGCACGGTCTTGTCGGCCGTGCCATGGATCACCAGCACCGGACAGCGGACGCGCGCAACCTTCGCGAGGTTCCGGAACTTGTCGCCCAGGAAAAGCGGAATCTCAATCACGACCCGGTACACACTGACAAACGCGCCCTGCAGGATCAGGCCCGCCACGGGGCGCCGCAGGGCGAGTTCGACCGCGGGGCCACCGCCCAGGGAATAGCCAAAGATGATGATCCGGTCCGCCGGCACGCCGAGGTGGTCCCGCACGTGATCATACGCCAGCACCACATCAGCATAAAGGTTCGCCTCCGACGGCGTTCCGCCGCTGTGACCGTAGCGGCGGTAGTCCAGGGCAAAGACGGCGTAACCGGCGGCCACGAATTGGGGAACATACTCCCCGATACTGCCGAGATCCTCGTAGTTGCCATGCAGGTAAAGCAGCGTGTAGTTGGCCGCCGGGTTCGCCCAATGGCGGGTCGCCAGTGTCACCCCGTCCGGCGAGATCAAGGACCGGTATTCCGCCGTCAGCTCATATTTGACCGGCGGCTGCGGAAAAATCCTTCCCAGCGCATAGAAATGCGCCAGCAGCGCGAGGAGCGCATAAAACCCGGCGAGCGAGCCCAAAATCTCCAGCCAAACCATGGGCGTCCCGATCATGTTGGAACCACGGAAAACTCTCCGGGTTAAGGCCCGGCGAGGCCAGCCCGCACCGCGGCGAGCACTTGATCGCGCGGCACCTCGTGTTCGGTGCGATCGGACAAGTGGCGAATCTTCACGACACCCTTGGCGAGTTCGTCGCCTCCGTAGATCAGGGCGAATTTCGCGCCGGACTCGACGGCGACTTTGAATTGTTTGCCAAACGCCAGTTCCTTGAAGGGATATTCCACGCGAAACCCCGCCGCGCGCAGCGCGTGAATATCGGCGAAGGCGGCTTGGCGCTCGGCTTCGCCGCCGATCACGGCGTAGACCTCAGGCGCGACAATGAAATTGGGCATGAGACCGCGCTGCTCGATCAACAGACCGGTCGTGACGTCGCCGATGGCAAAGCCCACGGCCGGCAGCGCCGGGCCACCGAGCTTCTTCACCAGGTCGTTATAGCGGCCGCCGCCGGCCAGCGCCCGCAAATCGCCCTTGCGGTCGAACGCCTCGAAGACAAATCCGGTGTAGTAGGCCAAACCGCGAACCACGCCCAGATCAACCGTCACAAAATCCGCCAACCCCATGGCGTCGAGGCCAGCCAACACCTTGCGCCAGTCCGCCAAACGCGCGGCTAGTTTGTCCGAGGTAAACGGCGCGAGGGCCGACTCCAGTTCGGTCAGACGCTTGATGCCCAGAAACGCGAGAATCTTTTCCCTTTTTTCCGGGGCCAGCGAACCGTGAGTATCGGCGTAACCCTTGAAGGCATCGTCGCCCATTTTTTCGTAGCGATCAATCGCGGTGAGAATGTCGCGCGACTGCGCCTCCGTAAAACCCTGGGCCTCCAGATAGAAAAACCATAGATCCCGGTCGCTGAGGCGGATGGCGAAATCGTCCTTCGTCAGGCCGAAGCCGGCGAGACATTGAATCAACAGGGCAATCAACTCGATCTCCGCCTCGGGGCCGGCTTCGCCAAAAATGTCGGCGTTAAATTGATGGAAGGCTCGAAGCCGGCCTTTCTGGGCGCGTTCATAGCGGTAATATTCCCCGATGCTGAACCACTTGATCGGGCGCTTCAACGCGCCCGCCCGGGCCCCGACCATCCGGCAGACCGTGGGCGTCATTTCCGGACGCAACGCCACCTCGCGACCACCTTTGTCGATGAAGTTAAAAAGCTGCGCCTCGATCTCGTCACCCGACTTGGCTTTGTAGAGTTCGAGGGGTTCGAGCACCGGAGCATCGTATTCCTGAAAGCCGAACGCGCCGGCGGCCTGCCGCCAGATCCGGAAGATATGCTGCCGCCGGGAAAAGTCCTCCGGATAAAAATCCCGGAAACCGGGAAGAGACTGAAAACCAGCCATGCCTCGCTGCGACTTGGTCCGCGCTCAGGCCGAGGCCGAAGGGGGCGGGTTGCTGCGCAATTTGTCGAGACTGAGTAATTTGATCTTCTGCTTGAGAATCTTGCCCGACTTGAATTTGACAACTGCCCGCTCGGGGATAACGACTTCGGTCTCGGGCTTGTTGGGGTTGCGGCCCACGCGGGCTTTGCGAACCTGGACCTCGAGGACGCCGAAGTTGCGCAGCTCCACATTGCGTCCCGCCGCCAGTGCATCCATGACGATATCCAAGGTCATTTGCACTGTGTCCTGAATTTGTTTCTGCGGAAAACCGGTCTTCTCATAGATTTCCAGCACGATCTCGCGTTTGGTCAGATTGGTCGACATGGTTGGGGTTGGGTTAAAAATCCTGCGTTTTGGGTTACAGACACAAATAATTCACTACCCAGTGCTTGCGTCAACCGCAAAGCCGCACAAAGGCTAACGTTCACCAATGCCCGATCCGAAGGCCGTCAACACCATGTTTGCCCGTATCGCCCAGCGCTACGACCTGGCCAATCATCTCCTCAGCGGAGGGGTTGATTACCACTGGCGGCAGCGTTTGGTCCGGGCGGTGCACGATGCCGCTCCCACCGCGCTCCTGGATCTGGCGACCGGGAGTGGTGACGTCGTATTTGCACTCGCGGACGGCCTGCCACCCGGGGTCCAGTTGACAGGCATGGATTTCTGCCAGCCGATGCTGGATGAGGCGGTCAAGAAAGGCGCCGCCAATCCGCGCTGGGCCTCGATCGCATTCAAACCCGGCGACGGGATGAGCTTACCCCTGCCGGACAAGACGTTCGATGCGGTGACGATTTCGTTCGGGTTGCGCAACATGGCCGATCGCCACCAAGCCTTGACCGAAATGCGCCGGGTCCTCCGTCCGGGAGGCCAGCTCTATGTGTTGGAGTTTTCGCAGCCGGTCTTCTGGTTCAAACCTTTCTACTACACCTACCTTAAAGTTTTTCTTCCGACGATTGCCCGGATCGTGACCGGGGACCGCTCGGCGTACGAATACCTCGGTGGTTCCATCGCGCAATTCCCCAGCCGCGATGCGATCTCGAAGGAGCTCAGCCAAGCGGGATTCAATTCGGTCCGGGCGACCGGACTTACTTTCGATATCGTGGCCCTGCACGTCGCGGTTCGCTAACCCCGACGCCGCCCCCGCCTTCAGTGCGCCAGTGCGGCGGGCAATCAGTTAAACGACTTGCCGCAACCGCAAGTGCTCTGAGCGTTCGGGTTTTTCAGTTCGAAACCCTTGCCGTGGAGCCCGTCGTCAAAATCAATGCTGGTCCCGCTCAGGTAAGCCAAGCTGGTTGGGTCCACCAGCACCTGAACTCCCTCCGTTTCAATCACCTGATCATCTGCTTTTGGCAGATCGAAAGACATCCCGTATTGGAAACCGGAACAGCCGCCGCCCTCGACAAAAACGCGCAAGCGCTTTTGGATATCGCTTTGACCGGAATGCATGGTCTGCACCTGGCGGGCGGCTCGAGGCGTAAGGGTCAACATCCAACGAACCGTAGGCCGGGAAGACCGCTTGTCAACCGGACCCGCATTCGGCCGGCGTCAACCCTGCAGCAGGAATCGTGCAAATATACTTGGTGAGTTCTTGCCAGCCACCCAACGCGGGGCTTTTCTCAGGTTGTGTCTACCCTCAAGCACATCTTCAACGAGCTGAAATATGAACTGACCAACAAGCTGGCCGAAGGCGGGATGGGGCTGGTGTACGAAGCCGTGCAAAAAGGCACCGGCAATTTCCGCAAGACTGTCGCCATCAAGTTGATTCGGGAGGAATATTCCAGCATCCCGGAATTCCAGAAAAACTTCATTGGCGAAGCCAAACTCGTGGCGGACCTGATCCACACCAACATCGTTCAGACCTACCATCTGGGCCAGATTGGCGGCCAGTATTTCATGACGATGGAGTTTGTGAGCGGCGTGAATTTGGAGCGCTTTATCGAACGCCACGTCGAGCTCGGATTGGACGTGCCGGTGGATCTGGCCGTCTTTATTGCCTCCCGCGTTTGCCGCGGCCTCAGCTATGCCCACACCAAGCGGGACAAGGAAGGCCGGCTGCTCGGCATCGTGCACCGCGACGTGAATCCGAAAAACGTGATGCTGGCCATTGAAGGCGACGTGAAGCTGACCGACTTCGGCATCGCGAAGGCCCTCGACCTGATGTACAATGAGGAAGGAAAAATCATCCCGGGCAAAGATGAATATCTCTCGCCCGAAGGCGCCAGCTACGCCGTGACCGATGGCCGCTCCGATCTGTTTTCCCTCGCGATTGTGCTGAGCGAGACCCTGCTCGGGAAAAACATCTTTCGCGGCGCCAACCGCCTTGAGTCGCGACGCAGCGTCCTGACGATGCCCCTGCCCCATTTTGGCACCCTGCGCGCCGACATCGATCCCAAGCTGGAAGCCATCCTCCACAAGGCGCTCCAGCGCGACCGCGACAATCGCTATCAGAACGCCTCCTCGATGCTGACCGATCTGGAGATGTACCTTTACAGCGACCGTTACGGCCCCACCAACGAAAAGCTGGCGGTCTATCTGGCGGGCATCTTCCCGCCGCCGAAACCGGGCACGTCTCCCGCCATCCCGCTCGAAAACCAGAGCTAGTCTCCTTCGCGCATGAGCGGTCACGGACTCCACCAAGGCTTCCACCAGCGGCAATCGCAGCAACTCGTCTTGGCGCCGCAGATGCGGCAATCGCTCAAGATCCTGCAAGTCGCAGCGCTCGACTTGCGCGCGACCATTCAGGAGGAGTTGCAGTCCAATCCCGCCTTGGAGGAGTTGCCCATGGATGACATCAGCCTCGAGAAGGCCGCCGGCACCGATGGGGACAAGTCCACTCCCAGCGACGATGCCCGGGAGGAGATGGATTTCTCCAAAGACTTCCAGGTCCTGGAGAAAATCGGCCAAGACTGGAGCGACCACCTTTCGGATGCCGGGGGCGTGCGACAGGTCTCGTCCGAGGAGGACGAGCGCCGGCAGCACTTCTTCGACTCGCTGACCACCGAGACCTCCCTGCAACAACACCTGATGCAGCAGGCGGAGCTAGCCGATCATCCCCCGGCCCGCATGGAAGCCCTGCGCTTCCTGGTCGGGAGCCTGGATGACCGCGGCTACCTGACCGCCACACTCTCCGACCTTGCGTTGTTGGCCAGCGTGCCGCTCGACGTCATGCAGGAGGCCTCGCGAATCCTCAAATCCTTTGAGCCCGCGGGCATCGGCGCCGAAAGCCTGGCCGACTGCCTCTTGATCCAGCTCGCCCACAAAGGCCGCGAGAAATCCGTGGCGGCCCGGATCATTCGCGACCATCTGGCGCTGCTCGTGCGCCGCCGCATCCCGGATCTCGCCCGCAAGACCGGCCTGGCAAATGAAACCATTCAGGAGGCAATCGAAGAAATCGGCACCCTCGATCCCGCCCCCGGACGTCGTTTCGCCGATGACGCCAACCGGGTGGTCGTCCCCGATGTGACCGTCGAGAAAGACGGCACCGAATGGAAGATCATCCTCAACCACGACTACATCCCACGGCTGCGCCTCAGCAATACCTACAAGGATTTGATCGCCAAAGGCCGCCTGACCAAGCCGGAGAGCGATTACCTCCGCGAAAAACTACGCTCCGGAAAGTTTATCATCAACGCCATTGAACAGCGCCAGCGGACAATCGAGCGCATCACCCGCGAAATCATCAAGCATCAGGGCGAATTTTTCGAGGAAGGCGTCTCCAAGCTCAAACCTCTGACCATGACGCAGATTGCCGATATCATCGGCGTCCATGAGACCACGGTCAGCCGCGCCCTCGCCAACAAATACATGCAGACGCCGCATGGCGTCTTTGAGATGAAATACTTTTTCACTTCCGGCTACCAGTCCGACGCCGGCGCCGCGGTGGCCAACACGAGCGTGAAGGAGATGATTGCCGACATCATTGCCGGGGAAGATCCGGGCAAGCCGCTGAGCGATCAGGAAATCGTCGGGCTTCTGCAGAGCAAAGGGCTCAGCATCGCCCGACGGACCGTCGCCAAATACCGCGAGGAGCTGGGGCTGCTGCCCAGCAATCTCCGCCGCCGCTACGACTGATCCGTGCGGCCCTTGAACTTGTTGGCTACGGTTTCCGCTTGGCGCGCAAGGCCGCCCTCAGCACGTCGAGTTCCACCGGCTTCATCAGGCAAGCACTTAACCCGGCCAGCGAAACGCTGCGGGCCAGCAGTTCAGGATTCAGGTAGCCCGACATCAGGATCCGTTGTGCCTCCGGCTGTTGAACCATGGCAAACTGCAGGAAGTCCAACCCCTGCTCCTTGCCCGGCAGCATCAGGTCGGAGAGGATCACATCGAACTTCCGCTTGCTGAGCAACAGACGCGCTTCCTTGGAATTAGTCGCGGTCTCGATCTCAAACTCTTCCTGGAGATTTAAGCACAGCACAGTCACGAGTTCGGCTTCGTCTTCGAGCAGCAGGAGCACGGGCCGGGGGGTGGCTGGGGAAGTCATGGTTGTTCAGCCCGTCGAAACTCCGACTTGATCATGCAGTTTGGCCGCCTCGCGCACGGTTTTGATCAACTCGGGCAGCGAGACCGGCTTGAGCAGATAGCGATAAAGCGCCGCCTCGTTGACGCTGCGCAGCAACATTTCCGGCTTCATGTAGCCGGTCACGAGGACGCGCTGCGTGTTGGGATATTCTTCGCGGGCGTCCACCAGGAAACTCAGTCCGTTGCCGCCCGGCATCAGATGATCGCTGACGACGACTTTGAACGCCTTCTTATGCATCAAAAACCCCGCTTCCCGGGTGGACGAGGCAAACGAAAGGTCAAAATAGGGAGCCAAAGCCTCGGCGTAAAGTTCAAGCAAGGGCTTTTCGTCATCAACCAATAACACCGCTCCCAACTTGGGGCTAGTGGCTTTGGTTGCAGGTCCCGCTGAGGTCATCGGCAGAATGCTGTTGTCCCGGTTGGGCTTGGCAAACCCTAATCTAAATTGGGGGCGGTGCTTTTAGTTTGCCTGTCCGTCGCTCGGACTGCTTTTGTTTTCCCTTGGCATGGAAAAGCACGACTTGTACGGCGCCGCCCGCGAGGGCACTTTTGCCCTCCTTGCAGCCAACCTGATTACGACCGAGCAGCTCACGAAGCAAAACGCTTCGGGCAACACCCCTCTGCACCTCGCGGCCAAATACGGGAGCCTGGCTCAACTGCCCGCCGCCGTGCTGACCCAAGAGGCGCTTTGCCTGAAGAACGAAGCCGGCTATACCCCCATCCACTTGGCGGGTCGCAGCGGCCACCTCCGGCAGGTCCCGGCCGCCCTGCTCACCCGCGAAAATCTGCTCCGGCGCTCGAACAGCGGTTACACGCCCCTGCATCAGGCGGCCGCGTCGGGCTCGTTAGACCAAGTGCCAGCCGCCCTGCTCACCGAGGAGATTATCCTCACCAAGACCGATCACGGGAACACCCTGCTGCATGAAGCCGCAGAGGCTGGGACGCTGGATCGCTTTCCCGCGGCATTCCTCAACCACCGGACCCTCACCGCCCCCAACATCAGCGGGGAAACCGTTCTCCATGTCGCCGCCTTCAACGGGCATCTTGACCAGGTGCCGCGCGATTTGCTGACGGCCGAATCCTTGCTCACGAAGACGGCCAATCACGACACCTGCCTGCACGCCGCCGCCATCTCCGGCCATCTCGATCAAGTCCCGGCGGAACTCCTGACGCACGACCATCTCGTCCTCGCGAGCAAATCCGGTCACACCCCGATTCATGCCGCCGCCGAGGCGGGCTATATCTGGCAGATTCCCCGCGACCGATTGACCCTCGATTTGCTCACCAGCCGCAACGACTTTGGCGACACTCCGCTCCATGCCGCGGCGGTGGAAGGACACTTGAACGAAATTCCGCAAGAGTTTCTCACGGCCGCAACCCTGAACCTGAGAAATTACAACGGCGGGACGCCGATCGGCGCCGCGATCCGCCACGGCCACCAGGCGCAGTTGCCGCCTGAAGTCGTGCCGAAACCGCCGAATTTTCTGCGAAAAATGCTCACCAAACTCGGCGGGTCCCGGCCGCCGTTCGGCTGAAAGCCCGCAAAAAATAGGCTAGGCAACCGCGCCCGCTTGGCACACTCATTGCAGCACTCCCTCCACCTCTTTCCCATGAATACTACCATCACTGCCATCACCGCCCGCGAGATTCTCGATTCCCGCGGCAATCCTACCATTGAGGTCGACGTCCGTCTGGCCTCGGGTCATTTCGGCCGCGCCGCCGTACCTTCCGGGGCCTCCACCGGGGAGCACGAGGCCCTGGAACTCCGCGACGGAGACAAAAAACGCTATCTCGGCAAAGGCGTGCTCAACGCCGTCGCCAACGTCAAAGCCAAGATTGCCCCGGCCCTCACCGGTATGGACGCCACCGACCAGGTCGGCGTGGACCGCGCCATGATCAAATTGGACGGTACGCCCACCAAGTCGAAGCTCGGAGCCAACGCCATCCTCGGCGTTTCGATGGCCACGGCCCACGCCGCCGCCCACGCCACCAATCTCCCGCTTTACAAATACCTCGGCGGCCCGAACGCCAAGGTCCTCCCCGTCCCCATGATGAACATCATGAACGGCGGCGCGCACTCCGACGCCCCGATTGATTTCCAGGAATTCATGATCATGCCGACCGGGGCCAATTCCTTTCGCGAAGCGCTGCGCATGGGCGCGGAAGTTTTCCACTCGCTCAAGAAGGTGCTCAAGGAAAAGGGCCTGGCGACCGCGGTCGGTGATGAGGGCGGCTTCGCCCCAAAACTGGCGTCCACCGAGGCCGCCCTCGACGTCATCGCCCTCGCCGTCAAAAATGCGGGCTACAAGCTCGGCAAGGACATCGCCCTCGCCCTCGACGTCGCCGCCTCGGAATTCTACGTGAAGGAAAAGAAGAGCTACGTCTTCAAAAAGTCCGACGGCCGTTCCCTCTCCGGCGACCAGATGGTCCAATTCTACAAGGAACTGGTCGCCAAATATCCGATCATTTCGATCGAAGACGGCTGCGCCGAAGGCGACTGGACGACGTGGAAAAAACTTACCGACGCGATCGGCAGCACGACGCAGCTGGTCGGCGACGATCTCTTCGTCACCAACACGGAATTCCTCAAGCGCGGCATCGACACCGGCACGGCCAACTCGATTCTCGTCAAGGTCAACCAGATCGGCTCGCTCACCGAGACGTTCGATGCCGTCGAGATGGCCAAGGAAGCCGGTTACACCGCCGTCATTTCGCACCGCTCGGGCGAGACCGAGGACGTGACCATCGCCGACATCGCTGTCGCCACCAATGCCGGCCAGATCAAGACCGGTTCGCTCTGTCGCACCGACCGGGTGGCGAAGTACAACCAACTCCTCCGCATCGAGGAAGAGCTCGGCGCCAGCGCCATCTACGGCGGCAAGTTAAAGGCTTGAGGCCCCGCCCGGAGCCATCAGGGTTCCGGCCATTGAAGCCGATCTAACACCAAGCTTCATCCGCGCACACCAGGAAGGTCGGACCGCAAGGTCCGGCCTTTTTTATTCCCGGTGGGTCCAATACCCCGGAGCTTGTCGTGGACCGTGAGCCC
>CAZAOI010000110.1:0-10744 GCA_964486705.1 uncultured Oleiharenicola sp.
CGCTCCAATTGGCGGGCCCGGAGATTGAGCCCGATCTGCAGGCCGATGGTTTCGACCAAAGAAACATCGACATCGTTGTACAGGGCCCCGTCCGCGCGGTTGCCGAGAGTAAGAAAGCCATAGAAGATCGTATCCCCAATGATGGGCACCGCGACCATCAGGTGCTGCTGGCCCCGCAGGCTGGCGAATTCAGCCCGGCGCTCGCCGACGGCGGTGTTCACCTCTTCGTCGAGCAGGAGACCCCGGCCCGCAGCCTGCAAGGCCTGCACCAACGGAGACGATGCCTGAAAGGC
This sequence comes from uncultured Oleiharenicola sp., assembly GCA_964486705.1. GTDB lineage: Bacteria > Verrucomicrobiota > Verrucomicrobiia > Opitutales > Opitutaceae > Lacunisphaera. Next base: position 294 of record CAZAOI010000110.1, read on the forward strand.
GGACTGGGAATCTGGGGCCGGGCCGATGGTCGCCGCGCGGCGCAAATAATCGGTCTCAAATTCCGACCGCGTATAGACCGCGACCCCGGCCGCGTTCAGCGCCTCCGACAAGGAATGCACGACCTCGGTCAGCATGGCACTTTCATCCGTCGCCGAGCTGATCTTCGAAGCCAGGCCGCGCAGCAGCGCCCGGTCCGCCAACCGGTTGCCGAGAACCCGCCGCTCCAGGAACGCGTCCACCCGCCGGCGAAACGTGGGGATGACTCCAAAAGCCAGCGCGGCGGCGAAAAACGACGCGATCGACACCGGCAACAGACTGACCGTGTATTCATCAGCTATCGGCAGCCATCCGATCGCGACAACAATGCCGGGTGTCACCACGGACAACAGCCCGATCAGCACGGTGTAGGCCACCACTCGGGCCGCGAGCAGATCGAAATCCATCAACCGGAACCGGATGATCGCATAGCCCACAGCGACGGTGTAAACGGTCACGAAGCCGTTGCCGATCGGTGGAATCGGGAGATGATACCAGAGCGGGAAATTCGTGGCGCCCCCGGCGAAGCCAATCGCGGTCCCTAGCGTGACCAGGCGCAATTGATTGCGCCGGAGGCCATCGGCCTCGCGGTAGCCGAGGTACAAGCGCGCGAGGGCGACGGCAAAATAGTAGAAAAAGGTAACAAGGTAGGCCGGATACAACCAACCCGGCACCGGCCAGCACGGAAACATCATCCGCGGTTCAACCGTCGCCACCAGCCAAGGAGTCGCCAGCGACAGGACAACAAAAACGGTCACCAAGACGAAGCCGGTTCGCGTTTCCCACTTGCGCCTTTCCCCCAGGAGGTGGCTGACAAAATAAAAATAGGCCACCGGAACGAGGATCGCCCCCGCCGTCAGAAAGCGCGCATAACGCAGGGCCAGGTCGGCGTCAGCGGCGGTCTGCCAGGCAAAATAGAGGCCGGACCAGATCGCGCCCGTCAGCGCGAACCAGCAGAACGGCAGGTTGGCGGGTCCACGGGGCTTTTTCCAATACACGGCCAGGGCCAGCACCAAGCTGGCCAGCGTGTTGATGGCGGAAGTGAGGATACAGTAGAGGATCATTTTTCCGCCACGACAACCGCCGCCTGTCCACCGAACGACTGGTGAACCTTGCAATGCCTGAAGCCCGCGCCCTGCAGCAACGCCGCCAGTTCCTCACCCGAAAAAAAGGTGTAGATCCCCTGCTCTTCCTTCAACCGGATCTTCCCCGCCGCCCGCAGCAGGTCACGACCCGCCTCCAATTCACCCTCACTGATATGTTGCTCCATGTAATCGCGGTAAATCTCCGACATGTCACAAAACGGTTTCATACTGGAGAGGACGATGCGCCCACCGGGCTTCAAGACCCGGTGGAGTTCGGTCAACAAACTTTCCGGCCGCGTCAGATAGGAAAGCACCAGGCTGCAGCAGACCTTGTCGAAACAGCCGTCGGCAAACATCAACAGGTCGGTCACCTCCGACGAAGGCATACCCCAGGTATCAAGGTCGGTCTGACCGTAAAGGAGGCCGATGAGGTCGCCTGCCCGCGTCTGCGCCCCACGGGAATGAGTCAGGCTGATTCCACTGTGAAGATCCAAGGCGGAACGCAGCCCCTCCATCGTCAAATCGAGGCCCACATAGACCGGCGGCGAATCCGTCAACCGGGCTTGGTCGAGCAAGGCCCGCAACACCCAAAGGCCAAACATGCCGTTGCCACAACCGGCATCGAGCAAAGTGTCGCCCGGGCGGATTTCGCCCAGCAACCGGCCCACCAGACTGAGGTAACTTTGATAGTCGTCGACTTTCTGCAGCACGCGATATTTCTCGAGATACTTCGCCCAAAAATCACGCTCGTCCTCCCCCTCGCGGGTGGACTCGCGCAGCTTTTCGCGCTCGAGGCGATTCTGGCGCAGAAGCTGCCGCTTGTCCGGCGCCCTCAGCACGACTTCTTTCGGCGCCAAATCAGCCAAGTGGGCGACGCATGCAGCCACGACGTCCCGGAAGGCCTTGTCCGCCACCTCGGCATTCTCGCGCAACTCGTGCATCGCTCCGGGCACACACGTTAACCGCGCCTGCGGCAAACCGCGCAGGACCTCGTCCACCTCCGCGAGCGACACCCAGGCATCGCGTTCGGCGGCAAAAAAAGTCAACCGCGCAGAGGTCTTCTCGAGGTCGGTGCGGGTACCGGCAAGGTCGTGCAACTGGTCTTCGACCGCGGCTTTCAGAAATCCATCGTAATCCATTTCTACCCCCAGCATGTCGCCGATGCCCCAGCGCCGACCCGACAGATGGCCGCCCACCAGGTCGTCGCGATAGACTTGATGAAGCGTGTGACCCAAATTCACGACGCCGACCAGGCAGACGAGGTGCGCGACGCGTTGGTCGGTGGCCACGGCGCGAATGGCGGTGCGCGCTGAAAGACTGTTCGCCAGAAGAGTAAACTTCCGCACCCCATGCGTCATTTCAAGATAGTCGCCACAGGACAAGATATCGATCGCCCCGCTCGAGAGCGTAAAAAAGGTCTTGTCGCCCCCGCTCTCGCCCACGTGGTTCGTGTGATCAAAGCGCAGGACATTCAGTCCATTGACCGCCAGAAAATACCCGAGCTGAAGCGAGTTTTTCTTCGTTTCGCCAAACTTCGGCGCCAGCACGGCCCAGGGTTTGCCCGTTAAGTCGCCGGTGTGATCGAGGCACGCCGCGATCGACAGCCCGGATCGGCTGGTGAAGGTCACGAAATCTGTCCGGATTTGCCCGGTTTCGACGGGCGAAGGGTCTGCGATCATCAGTTTGGTCGGTCGGCCGCCGTAGGAGAGGCGATATTTCCCGCAATTTCAATGCGCAACTCCGCTGTTTTCGATTGATTAAATCACACCTGTAACGTGTTTTAAGATCATTAACCAACTTACCGCCAAATTCTTGCCACTCGCATTCAGGAAGTGACCCGGATTCTCCTAATCACAGACGACTCCCCGGCGCGGCCCCTCATTGCGGCGCTCTCGTCTGCCGCTGACTTCCAAGTAACCCAACGGGCGCGTCTGGCCGATGCCCGGGTGGTGCTCACGGCGGGCATTTTTGAGGCCTGCCTATTCATACCCGCGAAGCTCAGCGCCGAATGTCTGGCCGAAATCGTCAGCGCCCGGGCCTTGGGCACGCACCTGCCGCTCATTGTTGTCCTGCCCGTCGGCACCGCCACTGACCAACAGCAAAGGGTCTTGGCGGCGGGAGCCGATATCACCCTTTTCCATCCGATCAGTCTGGACGCGCTCACCGGCGTCCTCCAGCGGCTGGGCACCCGGTCCATAAGAATGGAAACCGCGCCGGCCCCGAGCGCCCCCGCCACGGCGCCGAACCCGAAAGCGGCCGCGATGTCCTCCGCCCTTGAGGTGCTCCGCGACTTCTCGCAGGTGCTCGGCTACTCGCTCGACTATCGCCAGCTCACCCAGCACTTCATCCAGAAACTGCGGGAAGTCATCGGGCTGTCGCGCATCGCCATTTTTCTTGAGCCCGGCACCGTCAGCGCGCTGCCCGGCGCGCCCGCCGGGGACAATTCCCGCCTGAACTGCGTCGCAGCGATCGGCATGCCCGCGGAATTGGTCGAATGTTTCGCGCTCTCCCGCAAGAGCGGTCTCGGCCGCCAGCTCACCCAGCAGCCGCAGATCTTGCGCGCGCCTCTCGCCAGCACCCCGCCGTTCAACGACCCGAAAATTTTCCGCGAATTCGAGGTGCTGGGCGGCCAGGTCGCCATTCCCATCAACGACCGCGAACGCACGATCGGCGTCGCCGTGCTCGGCGGCCGGATCATGGGCGGGGAATTCACCGACGAGGAACTGCTGCTGGTCTACCACCTGCTCGAGGAGCTCGGCCTCGCGGTCAAGAACAGCTGGCTCCATCACCAGCTCGTCGGCAGCCACGAGCTTTTTTCCAGCGTGCTCGATGGCATCACCATCGGGGCCCTCGTGATCGGGCCCGACCAGTCCGTGCCCTACGCCAACCGGGCCATCGTCACGTTTCTCCGTGGACCCGGCGAAGCCTCGGTCAGCTTCGCCCAGCTGCCATCGCCCATCGCGCTCCAGCTGCACGAGGTGGTCGAAAAGGGCGCCGCCGTTGAACCGTTCTTCCACGAGGCCGGCGCTTCCGTCTATCGCGTCTCGATCATCCCCCTCCGCCAGACCACGGGCAAGCTGCCGCAGACCGCCCTGCTCCTGCTCGAGGACTTCACCCACCTCAACGCCGCCCAGCGCGCCGAGATCGAGTCCTCCAATCTCAAGCTCATCGGGCTCATCGCCCGCCGCTTCGCCCACGAAATCCGCAACTCGCTCGTCCCGCTGACCACCCACCAGCAGCTGTTCGACGCGGAGATCAACAACGCCGAATTTCGCGACTCGCTCAAGACCGCGCTCACCCGCGAGACCCAACGCATCCAGCGTTTCACGGACCAGATGCTCTTGCTGGCCCGTTCCGACTCGCCGCCCACCGAGCTCGCGCCGCTGGACGAATTGCTCCAGCAGAGCTTTGCCAAGTCCCGCGATTTTGCCGGCGGCGCGGGCGAGCTTGACCTGCGCAGCGACCTGCCGTCGGTCGTGCTCCGCTGCAACCGGGCCAGCCTCGTCCACGCCTTCCAGGAGATTTTTCTCAACGGCCTCCAATCCTCCACGGGCACGCCGCGCCTCGCCGTCTCGCTCAACGCCACACCAACCACCGATGGCCGAGCCGAGTTGGTCATCCAGGTGCGCGACACCGGCACCGGTTTCGGCTCCGAGGCGGCCGGCCGCGCCACCGAACCTTTCTACACCACCCGCAACACGGGCGTGGGCCTTGGCCTGACCATCGCGCGCCGTGTCATCGAGGCCCACAAAGGCCGCCTCGAAGTCTTCACCCGCAAGGCACCGGGCGATCCCGACGTCGTGGTCCGCCTCCCTTTCCCTCGCTAAAATGATCTCCGCCACCTCCTGGTTCACCCCAGCCTCGTCACGCGTGCTCACCGCCGCCCTCGCCTGCGCCACGCTGCTCGCCGCACCCGTCGCCCACGCCTCCGGCACCCGGGTCGGCTTCAAGGACGCCTTCGCCATGGCGCGCGGCAATGCCTTTGTCGCCACGGCCGACAATCCGAGCGCGATTTTCTACAACCCCGCCGGCCTCACCCAACTGAGCGGCCAGCGCCTGCAGGCGTCCGTCTACGACGTCTCGGTGCGCTCCGACTACCGCAGCGCGAGCAGCAGCGCCACGATGAACGACGCCTACCAGGCCGTGCCGCAGATTTTTTATTCGCACAAGCCGGCCGGCCGGCCCTGGGCCTTCGGTCTCGGCATCTACGCGCCCTTCGGCCTTTCGACTGAATGGCCGGCCAATTCCCCCCTGCGCACCTTCGCCCTGAAAAACGAGCAGACCTACCTCACGTTCAATCTCTCCGGGGCCTATGAAGTTTCCCCCACCCTTTCGCTCGGGGGCGGGCTGACCTACAACAAAGTCACCACCGACCTCCAGCGCGCGCTGGGCATCTTCGGCCCAACCGATCTTTTCCGCTTCCGGGGCGACGGCCACGCGGTCGGCTACACCCTGGGCGCACTGTGGAAGCCCGCGGTCGAACACAGCTTCGGCTTCAGCTACCAGGGCCACACCTCCGTCCGGCTGACGGGCACGACCGACACGATCCCGCTCATCACCGGCGAGCCCAGCGAGGCTACTTTTTTATTCCCGGAGGTGCTCATTGTCGGCTACTCGTACCGGCCGACCCCGCAATGGAATTTTGAGGTCAACCTCGACTGGACCAACTGGAACCGCCTCAACACCGTCACCATCGCCAAAGCCTCGGGGGCGGTGCCGCTGGCCTTCAATTGGGAATCGGGCCTCTTCTACGAATTCGGCGCCACCCGCTACCTGAATGAAAACTGGCATGTCAGCGCCGGTTACCTGTTCACGGAAAACTCCGTGCCCGACGCCACCTACACCCCGGCCGTGCCGGACAGCGACCGCAGCTTCTACTCGCTCGGTTTCGGCTACGCTTCGGGCAACCTCGCCGCCAACCTCGCGTGGCATTACGCCGACGGCGGCACCCGCACCGTCAAAGGCAGTCCGCCCTCGCTCATCGGCGCCACGGCTGATGGCACCTACAAAAATTCCATCAACGCCTTCGCCCTGTCCCTTGAGCTGCGTTTCTAAGGCCCGTCATGCATCCCGCCCCGATCCCAACCCCGAGCCCCGCCCCGGCCGCCGCCACCGGCGTCGCGAAATTACCCACGCTGCTCATCGTTGATGATGAGGAGGGCCCGCGCCACTCGCTCCGGATGGTGTTCAAGAAAGATTTCGAGGTCTTCGCGGTGGAGAATGGGGACAAGGCGCTCGAATACGCCAAGAGCAACCCGGTCAACCTCGCGATCCTCGACATCCGCATGGCCGGCAAATCCGGCATCGAGGTTCTGCGCGGACTCAAGGCCATCGATCCGCATATCGAGGTCATCATGCTCACCGCCTACGAGACCATCGAAACCGCGCGCCAGGCGCTCCGGCTCGGGGCCTGCGATTACCTCAGCAAACCCTTCGACCTTTCCACCATCCGCGAGGCCGTCACCCGCGCCCTCCAGCTGCGCCGGATTTCGGAAACGGTGTCCGAAACCACCGACCGGCTCAAGGCCCTCTCCGACCAGCTCAACGACTCGTCCGTCAAGGAAGAGATGGCCCGCACGACCACGGAAATCTACGCCGGCGCGCTCCACGACATCAACAATCCGCTCACGGTCATCGCCGGCTACATCGAACTCCTGACCACGCGACTCGAAAGCGTCGGCACCCTGCACGGCACGGATTTGCAGTCGGTGCGCGAGGACGTGGCCACCCTTTCCAAACAGGTCAACACCTGCTCGGCCATCACCCGCCGCTACCTGCGCTTCGTCAACAAACGCGCCGAGCAGACCCCCGAGGTTTCGGTCAACCAGGTGCTCGATGACGTCCAGACCCTGATGCGCAACCACCCGAGCATGAAGGGCGGCCATCTCGCCATCAAACACCTCAACGTCGACACGACCGCGCAGATCAACGGCACCGAGCTCATCCAGATCTTGCTCAATCTTTCCATCAACGCCTTTCAGAGCAAGGACACGCCGCAGACCGTCTGGCTCACCGCCGAGCGCTTCGACATCAAGCTGCCGGTGGCGACCTTCAAGGACAATGTCGATGAGCGCTACGTCGGACTGGACACGTTCGCCAACCAGCCGCCCGTGGTCGCCCTCTCCGTCCTCGACCAAGGGCCTGGCATCCCCGGCGAGGTGCTCGCCCACGTTTTCGAGCCCTATTTCACGACCAAAGCCCAGACCGGCACCGGCCTCGGCCTCGCGATCGTTTCGCGTCTGATCAAAGCCCACCAAGGTCTGGTGCACGTGAAGTCCCGCCCCTTCGAAGGCACGCGCTTCACCATTTATCTTCCGGCCAAAGAGCTGATCGCCCCGACCGCGCCGGCCTGAACCGGATTGATGCCGTTGAACGGGCCGGCACGCAGCCGCCGGGGGGTGTCCCGCAATCTTCCCGAATCCGGGTGCCTGTTACCAACTCCGCGCGCAGTCCTCACTTGCTCGCTACCCTTTTCACCGCTTCACTGCGCGGGTTATGGAAATCGTCATCGCGCTCCTCGCCCTCGCTGTCGGCGCCGCCCTGGGCTGGTTCATCGCCCAAGCCCGCTCGGCCGCTGTCACCGAGCGCGCGCGCCTGTTGACGACCGACCTCGAAACAGCCCGCGCCCGCCTTGCTGAGCTCGCAACGCTCAACTCTGAGCTCTCCGCTTCTCTCGCCGCCGAACGCGCCGCCGCCACGGAGAAAATCGCCGCCCTCACCGACGCCCACGACCGCCTGACCAATTCCTTCAAGGCCCTCTCCGCTGACGCGCTCCGCTCCAACAACCAGTCCTTCCTCGAACTCGCCCGCGAAACCTTCGGGAAGCTCCACCAGCAATCCGCCGATGAGCTCGGCAAACGCCAGCAGGCAATCGACGCGATGGTCAAGCCGCTCAAGGAGTCATTGGAGAAAGTTGACGCCAAGATCGGCGAGATCGAAAAGGCCCGCGCCGGCGCCTATGGCCAGCTCTCCGAGCAGTTAAAATCGCTCGGCACCGCGCAGACTTCCCTGCAAGCCGAGGCCGCAAAACTCACGACCGCGCTCCGCTCCACCACGACCGCCGGCACCTGGGGCGAACTCCAACTCCGCCGCGTCGTCGAGATGTCGGGCATGAGCTCGTATTGCGATTTCACCGAGCAGCAGACCGCCGGCAGCTTCCGCCCCGACTTGATCGTCCGCCTGCCGGGCGGCCAGCAGATCGTCATCGATGCCAAGGCACCCAACGATGCCTACCGCGAGGCGGCCAATGCTTCCGACGATGCCGTGCGGACCGCCAAACTCGCGGAGCACGCCGCCAAAGTCCGCGGCCACATCGACGCGCTGGGGATGAAGGACTATTGGGCGCAGTTCCAACCCTCGCCGGAATTCGTCGTGCTCTTTCTCCCCGGCGACCAGTTCCTTTCCGGCGCGCTGCAAGGTGACCCGACGCTCATCGACCGCGCCATCTCGAAGAAAGTTCTGCTCGCCACGCCGGCCACGCTTATCGCTTTGCTCAAAGCCGCCGCCTACGGCTGGCGCCAGGAATCCGTTTCCAAGAACGCCGAGGAAATCGCCGATCTCGGCCGCCAGCTCTACGACCGCATCGCGGGTTTTGCCGACAATCTCGAAAAGGTCGGCCGCGGCCTCGAGACCGCGAGCAAGTCCTACAACGCCGCCGTGGGTTCCTTCGAGCAGACGCTCCTGCCCGGCGCCCGCAAATTCGTCGAGCTCGGCGCCAAGGGCGCGAAGGAACTCCCCTCTCCGGCCTCGGTCGAAACGGCTCCGCGCGACGTCAGCAAACGGGCCTGAACTTCCATGAGCATCCCGCATGCCCTCCAAGGCCTCTGGCAGCCGGTCTACGCCGAATTCGACGGCGACGAGGCGCCAAAAATGATGCTCGATAAAATGGAGCTCGACCTGAGCGGCACGGACTACGCCGTGCGCTTCGGCGGCGTCACCGCCGACCAAGGTTCTTACACCGTCGAGCCGGAGGGCATCACCCTGCGCGGCGCCACGGGCCCCAATGCCGGCCGCACGATTCCCTGCCTGTTCAAGTTCGTCGGGCCCATGCTTTCCATCTGCTACGGCCTGAGCGGCATCCGCCCGAAAAAATTCGCCACCGCTGCCAGCCAGCAGCTCTACCTCGTCAATTACCAGAGAAAGTGACCGGACGTTCACCGCTATTCTTCGCTTATCCCCGCTCGGGAGTGCCTTCAAACTCGCAAATACTCGTTACCTGTCACTCTGAACGAAGTGAAGAATCCATCCTTTCGCTCGCGATCGGGCCTTCGCTGCCGGGGATCCTTCGCTTCGCTCAGGATGACAAACCGGATTTGAAGACCCACCCTGATCCAGCGAGAAACGGCATTGGCCACTAATTTCCTCAGCAGCAAAATCAGCGTTCATTAGCGGTTCCCTTTTTGCCTTTCTTGTGGCCAATCCTCTTTCCCTTATGCGAGTCACCGGCCTGTTCCTCTACCCCGTGAAATCCCTGCGTGGCCACGCTGTCCCCGCCGCGGAGGTCGACGCGCTGGGCTTCGCCGGCGACCGTCGCTTTATTGTCGTCGATCCGGCGGGAAAGTTCCTGACCCAGCGCACCGCCCCCCGCATGGCCTGTATCGACGCCCGCCTGTCGGCCGGGCTGCTCACCCTTTCCGCCGCCGGGGCCGGCAGCGTTGCGGTGCCCACCGTCTCCGATCCAGCCGCCCTGCTGCGCACGGTGAGCATTTGGAAAAGCGAGGGCCTGCAGGCCGAGGATTGCGGTGCGGCCGCCGCCACCTGGCTCCAGACCTTCCTCGGATTCCCCTGCCACCTCGTGCGCATTGGTCCGCGATTTTCCCGCCCCATGTTGAAGCCCGCCGCCCAGCCCGGCGACCTTTTCGCTTTTGCCGACGGCGTCCCGTTTTTGGCGGTCAGCGAAGCATCGCTCGCCCAGCTCAATGACCGGATCCAGGAAAATCAGGGTGAGCCCGTGCCGATGGACCGTTTCCGGCCCAATCTCGTCGTGGACGGTTGCGACGCGTTCGCCGAGGACGCCTGGACCCGCGTTCGCATCGGCGAGGTTGTTTTTCGCCAAGGCGGGCCCTGTGCCCGCTGCAGCGTAACGACCACCGACCAACGCACCGGCGAACTCGCCAGCAGCGAACCACTCAAGACCCTAGCAGCCTACAGGCGCGACCGGGCCGATCCGACGAAGATCAATTTCGGCGCCAACCTCATTCACGAAACCAAAGGCGGGATCGTGCGCGTGGGCGATGTGGTGACACCACTCTGAGGGTGGGAGGGGCTTTACGCCCCGACGTGTCGCAGGGAAAACCGGCACGATGCAAATCGGCGGCCACCCAAGGTCG
>CAZAOI010000111.1:0-10703 GCA_964486705.1 uncultured Oleiharenicola sp.
CCCTCGCGATCAACGCCGACAAGTTCATGTCCGCCCACATGCGCCGCATGATGAAGGCGATGAACAAGGAAGGCACCGACGTGCCGCAACGGGTAAACCTCGAGATCAATGCCCGCTCCGCGGTGATGAAGCGCCTCTTCGAGACTCACACCGCCGCGCCCGAAAAGGCGAAGCTCGTCGCCGAGCAGATCCTCGACAACGCCCTCATTTCCGCCGGCATGCTCGAAGACGCGACCCCCATGGTCGCCCGGCTCTACAAGCTCCTCGAGAGCGTCTGAGGCCCCAGGCCGGCGGGCAACGAACGACTTGCCTGCCGCTTGGGGCGGCGGCCGCTTAGCCCATTTGGCTCAATCATCGGGCCAATGACTAGGCGCGGTCATCCCGAGGGAGTCCGCCACCCTAGTCGGCAGCGTGCCCGTTCATCACTCGGGCAGTTTGACCCCCGCCCTGAGCCCCGCCCCCCCGGCAACCGGCGCCCGAGGCTACATAAAGCTCGCCTGCGGCTTCCCGCCCAATCTACTTTGCTGTCCCGTCATCCCCGACGATCGCCTGCTCCAATTGTAACCACCCGACTGCTCATGCGGGATTATTTCATCCGACGCTTTCTCCTGATTCCGCCCACCTTGCTGGGCATCACCCTGATCGTATTCATGATCACCCGGCTGGTTCCCGGAGGCCCTCTCGAGCGCGCCATCATGGAAATGCAGCAGGCGGACATGGCCTCGGGCCACGGCGCAGCCGGCGGGGGCCGGAACATGGCGATCTCGGAGGAGCAGATCCAGCAATTGAAAGCGTATTACGGCCTCGATAAGCCCGTCCTGGTGAGCTACGGCCTCTGGCTCGGCAAGATCGCCAGCGGCGACCTGGGTACCTCTTATCGCTTCAATGAACCCGTGTGGCATGTCATCCGCGAACGTTTTCCCGTTTCGTTGTTCTACGGGTTGATCACCCTGGTGATCACCTACGCGATTTCCATCCCGCTCGGCATCGTCAAGGCGATCAATCACCGCTCACTGCTGGACAACGTCACGTCGGTTTTCATTTTCATGGGCTACGCCGTGCCGGGCTACGTCCTGGGCGCGCTGTTGCTCCTGTTCTTCGCCGCACGGCTGGCGTGGTTCCCCATGGGCGGATTCACGAGTCATGAATTTGCCGATCTGTCGATCTGGGGCAAGGGGCTTGATCTGCTCCACCACTCCATGCTCCCGCTGATCTGCTATTTGGTCGGCAGTTTTGCGGTCACCACGCTGCTGATGAAAAACCACTTGATGGACAATCTCGCGGCCGACTACATGCGCACGGCCGTCGCCAAAGGCTCCTCGTTCCGGCAGGCAGTCCTGCGCCACGCCCTGCGCAATTCCCTCATCCCCATCGCCACGACCTTCGGCCAGAACATCACCGCGCTGGTCACGGGATCGTTCCTGATCGAGACGATCTTCGACATCAATGGGTTCGGGCTTCTCGGCCTGACCTCGATCTTCGACCGCGATTATCCGGTGGTCATGGGCATCATCTTCCTGGCCAGCCTGCTCCTCTTGCTGGGCAACATCCTTTCCGACGCCCTCGTCGCCGTGATTGATCCCCGCATCCGCTTCCGCTGAGACCACCGACGCGCCATGGCCCTCAATCCCCTTACCGTCCGCAAACTTCGCCGCTTCCGCTCCCTGAAGCGGGGCTACCGTTCGCTCCTGATTCTGCTGGGCCTGATCGTGCTGACCCTCTTCGGCGAGCTGCTCGTGAACAATCGCGCCCTGCTCGTGCGGAGCGAGGGCCGCTGGTATTGCCCCATCTACGGGGCCAATCTGCCCGGCACGACCTTCGGACTCGGGTACACCTACGAGACCGACTACCGGGCGCTGCAGGAGAAATTCCGCGCGGAGCGCGGGGACAACTGGGTGCTCATGCCCCTGGTGGCGTATGGCCCGAACGAGACCACCAGCTATCAGGGCGTCTTCAAGCCCGCCCCGCCCTCGTGGCTCGGCGGTCCACCCGGGCACTGGCTGGGCACCGACACCACCGGCCGGGATATCTTCGCCCGGTTGTTCTATAGCTTCCGCATCGCCATCTTCTTTTCCCTGAGCTTCATGGTCCTCACCTATCTCGTGGGCATCACGATCGGCTGCCTCATGGGTTATTATGGCGGAGTGATTGACCTCGTGGGACAGCGCCTGATCGAAGTGTGGTCGAACATTCCGTTCCTCTACATGATCATCATCCTGTTCTCGGTGGTGCCCTCCACCTTCAGCGTGACCGCCCGCGTCGGGCTCTTGCTCGCGGTGCTGGTGCTTTTCTCGTGGACGTCGATGACCTACTACATGCGCACGGCCACCTACCGGGAGAAGGCGCGCGACTACACCGCCGCCGCGGTGGTGCTCGGCGCCGGTCCCGGCCGGATTATTTTCCATCATATCCTGCCGAACACCCTCTCCACGATCGTCACTTTCATGCCGTTCACGGTGGCGTCGGCCATCACGTCGATCACCGCCCTGGACTTCCTCGGCTTCGGCCTGCCCCCGCCGACGCCGAGCATGGGCGAACTGCTCAAGCAGGGCACCCAAACCCTGACCACCGCGCCCTGGATCGTCTCCAGCGCGTTCGGCGCTCTCGTCTTCATTCTCGTCCTGGTCACCTTCATCGGTGAAGCCGTGCGCGAGGCTTTTGACCCCAAGAAATTCACCACTTACCAATAACCCTGTGTCCTCCTTGAAAAACATCCGTCCCGTCCTGAGTTTCCTGCTGGGCGTCAGCCTGCTCCTTCTCAGCGCCTGCTCCAAGGCAGATCCCCTCGGGGCCTCGAAACATGACGCACGGGCGGAGGCGAAGGCCTACTATGCCGCCCGGCCCGAATTCTTCCACTTCAAGACGACGGCCGACATTCCGGCGAATCTCGAATGGGAAGACGGCAGCGAGCTCCCCGAGTTCGCCGCCCCCGAAGCCAAGCGGGGGGGCACGCTGAATTATTATATCCCGGACTTTCCGCGGACGCTGCGCACGGTCGGGCCCGACTCCAATGGCAGCTTCCGCGCCTGGATCCTGGATGACAACGTGATGTATTACGCGCGACGCCATCCCAATCTGACCGACTTGACGAAAACTGGCTTTCATTATTACCCGGGCATTGCCGCCAAATGGGCCCTGGACCGCGCGACCAAGACGGTTTACATCACGCTCGACTCTGCCGCCCGCTGGTCGGACGGGGTGCCGATCACTACCGATGATACGCTCTTCGCCTTTTTCTTTTACCGCAGCACGTACATCAAGGCCCCGTGGTATAACAATTATTACACCACCAAGTTTAGCGGCATCACCCGGTTCGACGACCACACGTTCGCCCTCCACTTCCCCGAGCTCCGCCCCGACATCTTCGCGCTGGCGCTGGAAAACGAACCGACCCCTGCGCACTTTTATGCCGAGGTCGGCGAGGACTACCCCGAACGCTATCAGTGGCGATTTGTGCCGACGAGCGGGGCCTACCAAGTCACCCCGGAGAACATTGACAAGGGGCGCGCCGTCACCCTCACCCGCGTCAAGAATTGGTGGGCCCAAGACCGGAAGTTCTGGCGCCACCGCTTCAATCCGGAACGCATCCGGCTGACGGTCATCCGCGACTCGTCCAAAGCCTTCGAGGCCTTTCGCAAAGGCGACATTGACTTCTTCGGCCTCGCCATGGCGGAATATTGGTACGACAAGCTGCCCGACAGCGCCCCCGAAGTGCGCGACGGCTACATCCACAAAACAAAGTTCTTCAATGACATCCCCCATCCGACGTACGGGATGTGGATGAACAAGAGCCGTCCCCTGCTCGACAACCGCGACATTCGCGTTGGCATCCAGTTTGCCCTGAACTGGGACCTCGTCATCCGGAAGTTCTCGCGGGGCGACTGGACGCGCATGCAGACAGCGTCCGACGGTTTCGGTGAATTCACCGCCCCGGATGTTCACGCGCGCGGGTTTTCCGTGGACGAGGCCCTCGCCAGTTTTGCCAAGGCCGGCTTCACGAAGCGCGGGCCCGACGGCATCCTCGTCAATGACGCCGGCACCCGGCTGTCGCTTCAAATCACCACCGGCTATGACAACCTGAAGGATGTCCTGACCATTCTGCAGGAGGACGCGATCAAGGCCGGCCTCGAATTGCGCGTCGAGGTTCTCGACAACACCACGGCCTTCAAGAAGGGCCTGGAAAAGAAGCATGACATTAAATTCTCCGCCTGGAACGTCTCGCCGGAAATGTTCCCGCGCTATTGGGAAACCAACCACTCGGCCAACGCCTACGACGACGCCTTCCTGCCCGATGGCTCCGTGAATCCCGACCGAAAACTCAAGACCCAGACGAACAATCTGCAGGCGATGGCTGACCCCGCGCTCGACCGCATGATCGAGGCGTACGATAAGTCCGACGACATCGCGGAAATGAAGGAACTGGCCTTCAAGATCGAACGGTTTCTCTATGACGACGCCTCGTTCTCGCCCGGCTTTGATATCACGTTCCTCCGCTCCGGCGTCTGGCGCTGGATCGGCATGCCAGCCGAGAGCAACGTCAAGCTGGCCACGACCTTCTACGAATACTCGCTCTATTGGATCGACGAGGACCTGAAACGGGAAACCAAGGCGGCGATCAGCGCCGGCAAAACCTTCCCACCGGGCATCCGCGTCTTTGACCAATACCGGCAACACTAAGCAACCGTGCCTGTCTTACCTGCCTCTTCCGCCTCTTCCACCCCGCCGGTGTTGGAAGTGCGCGACCTTGTCACCAGCTTCGACACCGATTCCGGCCGGCTGACGGCCGTCGATGGGGTCAGCTTTCAAGTCCGGCGCGGGCGCACGCTGGGCATTGTCGGCGAGTCCGGCTGCGGCAAAAGTGTCACTGCCTTTTCCATCATGCAGCTGCTGCCGCGGCCAATGGGCCATATCGACAGTGGGCAAGTGCTTTTCGAGGGCCGGGATCTGGCGCGCCTGTCCGGGGAGGAAATGCAGAAGATCCGCGGCGACCGCATCGGGATGATTTTCCAGGAGCCGATGACCGCGCTGAATCCGGTGCATACCATTGGCCGTCAGCTGAGCGAAGTCTTCCTTTTGCACAAGACCAGCGACCGTCGCGCCGCCTGGGCCATGTCCATCGAGATTCTCGGGAAGGTCGGTATTCCCTCGCCTGAAGTGCGGGTCGGTGAATATCCGCATCAACTCTCCGGCGGCATGCGCCAGCGGGTCGTCATCGCCATGGCCCTCGCCTGCAAGCCGGCGGTTGTCATTGCCGACGAGCCCACGACTGCGCTCGATGTCACCATCCAGGCCCAAATCCTCGAGCTGATGCAGGCCCTGCAGGACGAGATGGGCCTGGCGATCATCCTGATCACCCACGACCTCGGGGTGATCGCCGAGATGTGCGACGACGTGGTCGTCATGTATGCGGGACGGGTGGCGGAATTCGGTCCGGTGGCCCGGATCTTCGCCGCCCCCAGCCATCCCTACACCCGCGGCCTGCTCAACTCCATCCCCCGGCTGGAGGGGGAAAACAAATCCCGGCTCAATGTCATCGATGGCATGGTGCCGGCCCTCGACCAAATGCCCGCCGGCTGCCGTTTCCAGAACCGTTGCCCCTTCCGCACCGCAATCTGCGCCCAACTGCCCGCCGCCGATCCGGTCGGTCCCGACCACCACGTCACCTGCCACCACTGGCGGGATTTGCCGGCCTACACCGCATGAACCCAACCGACCGACCCTCCCCCCTGCTTGAGGTGCGCGATTTGGCGATGCACTTCCCAGTGCGCGAAGGCGTCCTCCTGCGCGCCAGCAAGACCTGCCGCGCCGTGGATGGAATTAACCTCACCGTCGCTCCCGGCGAGACGCTCGGCCTCGTCGGCGAGTCGGGCTGCGGGAAGTCCACGCTCGGCAAATGCGTGGTACGGCTGCACCAACCCACCACCGGGCAAATCATCTTTCAGGGCCATGATCTGGCCCACGCCCACGGCGCCGCCCTGAAGGCCCAACGGCGACAGCTACAGATGATTTTCCAGGATCCGGTTGAGTCACTGAATTCGCGCCACACCGTGGGCGATATCATCGCCGAGCCCTTCGTCATTCACGCGCTGGGGGACCCCGTCTGGCGCAAGGCGCGGGTCCGGGAACTGCTCGACAAGGTTGGCCTGCCCGCCAACGCCAGCGATCGATTCCCCTTTGAATTTTCCGGCGGCCAGCGCCAGCGCATCGGGATCGCCCGCGCCATCGCGCTAGAGCCCAAGCTCATCGTCTGCGACGAACCCGTCTCGGCCCTCGACGTTTCCATCCAAAGCCAAGTCCTCAATCTCCTGCTCGACCTGCAGCGCGACATGGGCCTGAGCTACCTGTTCATCGCGCACAACCTCGCCGTGGTGAAGCACGTGTCCGACCGGATCGCCATCATGTATCTCGGGCGCATCGTCGAGCTCGCTGCCGCCGAGACGATCTATCGCGCACCGCGCCATCCCTACACCCGGGCCCTCATCTCCGCGATTCCCACGCCGGATCCGGCCCGCCGCAAGCAACGCATCGTGCTGCAGGGCGAGGTGCCGTCGCCGATTAATCCGCCCTCCGGCTGCCCCTTTCACCCCCGCTGCCCGCATGCCACCGAACGCTGTAAGGCCGAAGTGCCAGCCCTGCGCGCGGCCGGTGACCCCGGCCATCAGGTGGCCTGCCATTACGATTTGTAGGCGAGGACTCATCCGGGCTCGTGCCGTTGAATGAGGTGGAGCGAGGCCTCCGGACGCGCTGACCGACCCGGCTTTCAAGCCAACCCGTCCGGAGGCCGGGTTCCACCAGGCCATGCGCTCAAGTGCAGACTCACCCACCGAGTGAATGTATTTCTGTGATCAATCTGATACAACTCTCTGTTTTTGCGTTTTTTGTGCTTTTTGTGGCCATTCCTTCTGCGGAATTTTGGTTAACGCGGACGCCCGCGCACGATGAGTCCGCCTCGGGGGCGTCTTCCGCTTTCAGGGGCGACGGGGACGCCTCCGAAATTTCCTCGTAAAAGGGTCGAGGGATTTCCGCGGGCGGGACGTATTACTCTTGGTGAACCATCGCGACCCCCTGTCCGATCTGCTGAAAACCTGGCGGCCTGAGCCGCCGGCGGCGCCGCGTTTCAATGCCGGGGTCTGGTCGCGGATCGAATCCAGCCGGAAGGAGTCGGGCGCCATTTCCTTCTACCAGTGGGCTCTGCCGCTCGCCGCGTCTTTGGCGATCATGCTCGGAGTCAGCACCGCGCAGTGGAAATCCCGGCAGCAGCATACCGAGCGCATGGCCGCGGCTTATGTGCGCACCGTCGATCCACTCCAGATGACGGCCCACCGCCACGCGCCATGAAACGCTCCCTGATCCTTTCGGTTTTTGCCATCGGTTTGGCCGCGGCTGCTTTTTTTCTGGCCCGGGGGCTGGCCCCGCAGGGCGACGAGGACCAGCAAGCTTGGCTGCGGCGGGAATTCAAACTCAACCCCGCCCAAACCGCGGCGGTGGAAAAAATGCAGGCCGCCTACCAGCCGGTGTGCGCGGAACATTGCCGTCTGATCATTGCGGCCCGCGACCGTCTGGCCGCCAGTCCCAATGATGCCCCGGCGCAGCAGGAGGTGGCCCGGCTGGAGGATGTCTGCCAGGAAGCCACCCTCGGACACCTGCGCGAGCTCGCCGCGCAGATGCCGCCCAACCAAGGCTCCCGTTTTCTCGCTCTTGTCGAACCCAAGGTTTCGCGTCATCAACATCAGGGCCCGCTCGGCCTGAAATGACGCCTGACTCCCCTGCCAACGACGAAGTCCACATGCTCTCCCTCCAGCGGGGCGACGACTTGGCGTTGAACCGGCTGATGGAACGCTGGCAGGTCCCGCTGCGAAGTTTCCTCTACCGCCGGACCCAGAACGAGGCCGACGCGCTCGAGCTCGCGCAGGAAACCTTCGTGCGGGTATACCAGCATCGCGGGCGTTTTCGGAACGGCGCGAGATTTTCGACTTGGATGTTTCAAATCGCGCTGAATCTGGCCCGCGATCACTCCCGGCGGCAGCGGCGGCGGCCGACGGAACCGTTGGAGAATGCGCCTGAGCAGGCGCACGAACTGACGCCCAAAGTCCAACTGGCGGAAAGTGAAAAAATCGCGGCCGTCCGCGCAGCCATCGCCGGGCTGCCCGCCGATCTGCGCGAAGCGGTGCTGTTGTCCGAATACGAAAACCTATCGCACGCCGAGATCGCCGCGCTGGTAAAAGCCTCGCCGAAGGCAGTCGAAACCCGCCTCTACCGGGCCCGCGAACACCTGCGCAAGGCCCTCGCGCGTTTCCTCCGCGAAGGCTGATCCGGATCCATGCAATGGGGTGGGCGTCGGTGTCCCGACCGACGCCGGTCGCCGATGGGTCCGATTGTTCGCGGCGGTGAACCCAGGGGTCAGTCGAGCCGCCTCCGCGGCGGCTGGGAAATCGGCGACCCCCTTTCAGTGGCCTGGCGGTGGGAGCGAGCTTGCTCGCGATTCAGCGACATATCGCGTTTCAGCGTGGGCGACGTCGCGAGCAAGCTCGCTCCCTCAACTTCAGCTGTATCAATCCGGCTGATTTCGAACCTGACGGGCTCCGGTGATCGATCCGCTTCGGTCGCGGGCGAGAGTGCCGTCTGGCAAGTGCGCAAAAAAACGCCGCCCATGAAGAGCGGCGCTGGAAAAAGCGGAGCGAGTTTCAGTGCGCCTTACTTGGCAGCGGCAAAACGCCGGCGCAGGAAGTGGACGCCGATGAGCCCGAAACCGAGCAGGCCGATCGTCGCCCCGGCCGTGCCTTGAAACGCCACAAAGTGGTCGAGCCCACCGCCGGCATTCAGGGCCGAATCGGAGTACCAGGTGAACCCGGCATTGGTATTCTTAAAGTAGAACCCGAATGACGACCACCCGATTGGAATGAGGATCGGGTTGTTCGTCGCCCCACTCGCGGCGCTGCCCGCAAAAACCTGATATTTGTCAGCGTCGGCCGTCGATCCGCTCTTGTAGATGCCAAAGGCATTGTTCGGCGCATAACCGGCGATCTCGATTACCATGTAGGCGCCAGTACGCCTGCGGAAGTCCAATAGGCGTCGTTGGCTACTTGGTCGGTGTTAACTTTAACGACCGCGCCTGAAATGTTTGTATTAAGGATCCACCGCGCGAACCCAACCGCTCTTACTTATCCAACACGATGACAGTATCGATCGGGTCGCGCTCCGCTTCGGGCAGGTGAAGGACCGAACTGGATCCCAAGATCGATATTTTCACCGGTTTGCCCGAGACGAGAAACCGAGCGTTCCGGCCGCCGCCGAGCGTGGGCACAGGCAAAAGTTCCTCGCTCCAATCGAGGACGTGAATGAAAATCTGGGTCGGCGATTGCGTGCTGACGCCCCACAGCCGTGAAGGAATCGGGCCGCCCCGGGTGCCATAGACGGAGGTCCCGTTGATTCGAAGCCACTGGCCCATCTCCGCCAGGCGCGAGGTGAACTCGGGCTGGATCTTCCCATCGGGCATCGGCCCGACATTCAGGAGGAAATTCGCGTTGTTCCCGGCCGCTCGCACCAAATAATGGATCAGGTCGCTCGTGCTCTTGTAGCGTTTGTCTCCCTTATTGTAACCCCAGGCGCCATTCATCGTTTCACACGTTTCCAGCGGCAACTGGCCGATGACCGACTCGCCGGAAAATCCGGTGGTGTTCTTGCCCGGCAGGTCTTTTTCGAACATCTGGAAATCCTCGCCCGCATTCGGCTTGAGGTGGTGATTGTTGCCGACGAGCGCCGCGGGTTGCAGGCGGTGGATGAGCGCGTAGGTCTGCGCAAGACGCCAATCCGCATCGGGCCGGTCCCACACTCCGTCAAACCAGATGCCGGCGATCGGCCCATAGCCGGTCAGCAGTTCGGTGAGCTGCGCGTCCAGAAAGTCGAGATAGCGGTTGAAATCCCCCTGTTCGGGCCGCCCCGCGGAGCGACCGGTCCGACCGCGTGGAAAATAGTCAGGGTGATGCCAGTCGAGATGGGAGTGATAGAGGAAGAGCTTGATGCCTTGCCGCTGGCATTCGTCCGCCAACAGCTTGATCACATCCTGATGGTAAGGCGTCGCGTCAACGATGTTCCACGGGCTGTTTTTGGCATGCCACATGGCGAAGCCGTCGTGATGCTTGCTAGTAATGGTGATGTAGTGCATCCCGGCGTCCTTGGCCATGCGGACCCAGGCGACTGGATCGAAGTCCACCGGATTGAACTGGCGGGCGAGCTTTTCATACTCGGAGATGGAAAGGTTGTTTTTATTCATCACCCACTCGCCCTCACCCATGACGCTGTAAACGCCCCAATGGATAAAGAGGCCGAACTTGGCGTCTTGAAACCACTCCCGGGCTTGGAGATTTTCCCGGGTCGGTTGATCGCTTTGCGCCGCGGCCGAGGCAACGAGGAGGAGGAGGAGGCAGAGGGTGAGACGTTTCATGAATGTCTGGAGGATTTCCGTTCCGAACCTAAGATTTGATGCCCGGGAGCTTCACGTCAACTTACCGCGGGCCGTGGTACCGCTATTTGGCTTCGCCAAATGGCGGAGAGGGAGGGATTGACTCGTTCCTCGGAGCTGCGCCCCAAAGCCTTCGGCTTTGCCCCTATCCCTCCTCCATTGCCGCTACGCGTCAACTTACCGCGTTCCGCGGTACCGCCATTTGGCTTCGCCAAATGGCGGAGAGGGAGGGATTCGAACC
>CAZAOI010000112.1:0-10687 GCA_964486705.1 uncultured Oleiharenicola sp.
AGGAAAAAGACATCAGAAAAAACGCCGGGTGGCGCTCAGGCCAGTTGGACGATGATCGTGTGCCCGTTGGCCTTGACCTGGTCGCCGACCGCGAGCTTCTTGCGTTTTTGGGTTTCCACTGCGCCGTTGAGCAGCACGAGACCTTCGCTGATCATCTGCTTGGCTTCGCCGCCGGTGGCGGCCAGTCCGCCGAACTTGAGGAATTGGCAGAGCTCGATCGGAACCTCCCGCACCGCGATTTTGCGCGGACTGGAGGAATTGGTGGGTTGGATGGAACTGCGAGCGGCCTTCGTGACGGTCATTTGAGGCATTTCTAAACACAAAGACATAAAGCTCAATCCTTCACTTCTCCCCATCGGGCCTGACGCCGGCCGCGCTGGAGACTCGGGCCGTGACTATTCGGAAAAAAACAGGCAGTTTGCCATCTGAGGGACCTGCCGGTCCACCCACGGGCGGCCAAGGAAGCGGTCCTCCCAAATCAGCCTCTTTGATCCGGCTCCACCAGCCGGATGCCGTCGGGCTCGATGTAGATCCGGCGATCGCGGAAGAGGGCGCCGATGGCCTGCTTGAAGGCCTTTTTGCTCACGCCGAAATAATTCCGGATGTTCTCTGGCGGACTGTTGTCGTGAAAGGGCAGCCAGCCGTCTTTGGCGCTGAGGGCCTCGATGATCTGCTCCGTGAGCGGCGCGATGCGGCGATAGCCGGTGCGGCCCATCGCCAGGTCCAGTTTGCCGTCGGGACGGATCGAGCGGACGTAGCCCTCGACGCGCTGGCCGATCTCGAGCTTGCCCGCCACGTCGGTGTGATAGAGCAGGCCGCGGTGGGCATCGTTGACGATCATGTTGTAGCCGAGCGGGCTCTCGCTCATCACCAGCAGCTTCACCGCGTCGCCCGGATGGTAGGCGTCGATCGGAGTGATTTCGAGCCGGCGGTTGAGCCGCGCCGTGGCGATGAGCCGGTCGGTCTTTTCATCGAGCAGCACCTGCACCACCACGACGTCGCCGACATTCACCGGTCCCGACGTTTCCCGGATGGGGAGGAGGAGATCCTTGTCCAGGCCCCAGTCGAGGAAGGCGCCGATGCGGGAATTGATGCTGACGACCCGCAGGCCGGCGAACTCGCCGACGGTTGCGAGGGGCTTCTGCGTGGTCGCGACCAGGCGGTCTTCGGAGTCGCGGTAGACAAACACGTCGATCTTGCCGCCCGGGGTGGCGCCCGGCGGGATGAACTTGCCGGGCAGCAGGATCTCGCCGAGCGGGCCGCCATCGAGATAAAATCCCGGCGGAGCGCCGCGGACGATCGGCAGCAGATTTCGTTTACCAAGGAGAGCCATTTTTCCACAATATGGGCGCAACCGCGGCCCAAGGGGAGGTAATTATGCTCGAGCAGGGTTTTTGCTGCCTGACCGGGACAGATCTTGAACCACGAAGGCACCAAGACACAGAGGGAGGCGTGCCGCAAAATGCCGGGCCCGAACAATGCATCTGAAACCAGCGATTCCGCGGAGGTCACGGATATTCCAGAGCCACAGGATGAATCCCATCGCGCGGCGAATCGGGCGGTGAGGATAGCTCAGGGATCTGCCTCAAGTGCCCCGGTCGTTTTCATCCGTACGATCCATGGCGCGTTCTTTCTGGGAAGCCTCGGTGGTTTTGTGTCTCGGTGGTAAATATTCTGGCGCTGGTGGTCTCCCTCGGTTTGACGTCCGCGCAATCTCCGCCTTGGCTGGGGACTTGTCGTCTGACCTCACCCTCCGCCCGATCGGTTTCATCCGCACCCAGAAACAGGTGAAGTTTCAGGCGCGGCATCAGCCGTCCGAAATCGAGCCGGAGCGCAACGTGCTCGAGCTGCTGCCGGGCTGCAATTACGAGCAGGCGCTGCACGACCTCGCGGGATTTTCCCGGGTCTGGCTGGTGTGGTGGTTCCATCGCAACACCGAGTGGCGACCGCGCGTGCTCCCACCCCGCGGCCCGGCGAAACGCCGCGGGGTTTTCGCCACGCGCTCGCCGCACCGGCCGAATCCGCTCGGCCTGACGCCCGTCCAATTGATTGAAGTGAAGGGGCGCAAACTCATCCTCGGCCCCTGCGATCTCGTGGACGGCACGCCCGTTTTTGACCTCAAGCCTTACATCCCCGCCTACGATGCTTTTCCCGACGCGAGCGCCGGCTGGATCGACGAGGTGGACACGGCGCTCAGCGTGCCGCCGCAATTCACCGTGGAGTTTGCGCCGCTGGCGGAGGAGCAGGCGGCCTGGCTGCTCGGCGGCTGGCAGATTGATTTCCGTCCCCGCTTGATCGAATTGCTGGCGCGTGATCCCACCCCGCATCGCACGCGCCGGATCAGCCGGCGCGGCGAGCAGCAATGCGTGATCGGCTGTGGGGCGTGGCGCGCGGTGTTCACGGCCGCCGCGGGCGCTGTGCGGGTGGAACTCCTGGAGCCGGGTTATCCGCCGCGCTTCCTGCAGGATCCCGCGAAGATGAACGGCCTGCCCGACCGCGAAGCGCAGCTGGCGTTTTTTGCGCGCTGGCCGTTTCGCGACGCTTAGTCCCCGAAACCTATCCCGAGGTCGCGGGCGGTGCGGACGATATCACCATCGAGCGGCACGGTGCGCAGCCGGCCGATCGCCTCGGTCAAGGGGATGGCGTCGGTATCGGGCGGCCGGTGGGCAACCATGTAGCCGTATTTCTTCTCGGCGATGAGCCGGACGGCGCCGGCGCCGAAGCGCGTGCAGAGCAGCCGGTCGAAGGTCGTCGGCGCGCCGCCGCGCTGCAAATGCCCGAGCACGCAGACCCGCGTCTCTTTGCCGGTGCGCCGGCCGATCTCCTCGGCGATCACCGCCCCGATTCCGCCCAGCCGCGCCTCGCGGATCGCCCCGGTGTCGCCGACGGTGACGAAGTCGCGTCCGGCTTCGCGCGCGCCCTCGGCCACCACGACCAGGGTGAACCGCTTGCCCTGCGCCTCGCGGTCGGTCACGACCTGGCAGACCGACTCGAAGTTGAACGGCAGTTCAGGAATCAAAATGATATCGGCGCCCCCGGCGATCCCGGCGTGCGCGGCGATCCAGCCAGCATAACGACCCATCATTTCGCAGACCATCACCCGCTCGTGGCTCTGCGCTGTCGTGCGCAACCGGTCGAGCGCCTCGGTGGCAAACGCTACGGCGCTGTCGAAGCCGAACGTGATGACCGTGCCCGCCAGATCGTTGTCGATGGTCTTGGGGACGCCGACGAGGGGAATGCCGGCCTCAAAGCACTGCTGGGCAATGGTGAGCGAACCATCGCCGCCCACCACGACGAGGGCGCGGAGGCCGAGCGCCTGGAATCCGTTCCGGGCGGCGGTCAGCACCGCCGGGTCGACCCGGCGCGTTTCCCCGTGTCCGGCCTTGCCGGAAAAAGCCCCCTGATTGGACGTACCCAAAATCGTGCCGCCGAGAAACAGGAGTCCGTCCATTTCGTGATAGTCAAGGGCGCGGGTCCGCGTCGGCTCCAGCAGGCCCTCGAAGCCCCCGAGGATGCCCAGCGTGTCCCAGCCGCGCTTGGCGGCGGACTTGACGACGGCGCGAATGACGGTGTTCAGGCCGGGGCAGTCCCCGCCGCCGGTGAGAATGCCGATCCGCGTTTTCATGCCGGCATCACTGGCAGGATCGAGTGCACTTGTCGATGTCCGCGGGTGAGGGCCAATCCACCGGTGCCGAAAGCCGACCGGCGCCGGCGATTGCGTCGGCTTCGACGGTGCCCTATTCGATGGTCATGCGGTTTCAACTCCTCCTCGGCTGGCTGGGCCTTGCCTGCGTCTGGACTTTTCTGTTGTTCGGCTACGACAAATGGCAGGCCGGCAGGAGTCACGGCCGGCGCATCGCGGAGAATTCTCTGTGCTTGGCGAGCGCGCTGGGCGGCTGGCCGGGCGGATTGTTGGGGTTGATCGTGTTCCGGCACAAGTCGGCCAAGCCGTCCTTTCAACTCAAGTTCGCCGGAGCGTTCGTGATCTGGGCGGGGACGATCGTCGGGGCGTTAAGGCTGACCGGGCAGTGGTAGGTGGAGCGGGAATGAACACGAAGGGGAAAGCAGCCACGCCCGGGGGTTGCAGGGTGGTCGCCGATTTTCCGACCGGCGACGGCGTCGATGTGGAAATCGACGCCCACCCGGAATCTCGGACTGCGGCCACACTCAGGACAAAGTTCAGTCTTCGCTTCTTCGCTGCCTTGGTGTTCGTTCCTTCTCGATGAGGGAAATGTGCTACCGTTGTTTTTGGCCAAAGCAGCTTTGCTGGTGCCCGTCGCTTTTGCCCATGCCGACGCAGACGCGGTTTGTGTTTCTGCTGCACCCGAAGGAATTCAAGGAGGAGAAGGCCGGCACGGGCCGGCTGACGCACCTTTGCCTGCCGAACAGCGAATTGCACATGGGGAAAGGGTTTGACGAACACGAGGCGGTGCAGGCCGTGATTAAGAATCCCCGCAATTACTGCGTGCTGCTTTATCCCGGGACCCAAGCGACGAACCTTTCCGAGAGTTCACAACGCTCATCCCTCAACGCTCAACTTCAGGGCCGCCAACTCGTGGTCTTCCTGCTTGATGCCACGTGGAGCGGCGCGCGGAAGATGCTTCGGTTGAGTCCGAGCCTGCAGCGCCTGCCGCGCATCATGTTCATTCCGGCGGCCCCGAGCCGCTATATCATCAAACAACAGCCGCAGGAGGGCTGCCTCTCCACCTTGGAGGCGGTGCATGAACTGCTGACCGTGTTGGAGCGGTCCGGGCTCGATCATTATCCGCAGCCCGACCTGCTGCTCGGGATTTTTCAGCGCATGCAGGATTTCCAGATCAAGTGTGCGGCCGATCCGGCCCGGCCGGGCTACCGGCGGAAACCTTACGGCGATCCCGCCGACCGCCGCCTCGCCGCGGGCGACCGGTGCGCGCGGCGGGATAATTTCCTCCGCAAGCCGACGGAAACACCGGCGCCGTGACGCCGGTTCGGAGACCCGAGGCCATGAAGGGAAACGGGCGGGACCGGTGTTATGCTGAATCGCCGCCCTGTGCCTATGAAGAACATGATCTATTTCGCCCCGGTTCTTGCGCTCGCCCTCGCCGGGCCGGTCTTCGCGCAACCGTCCCCGGCTTCCGCTGGCTACACCCCGCTGAAGATCATCCAGACGATCGACCCGCACTTTCCGTTTCGCCTGCAGAATTCACCCGTCATGGACGGCGAAGCGCGGGTGGTCGTCAATGTCGACCAGGCTGGCCGGCTCGTCGACTGGCTGGTGACCGGCTATACGCGCAGCGAATTCGCCGATGAGGCGGTGCGGGTGTTGCAGCGCTGGAAATATGAGCCGGCCGTCTTTCATGGGGAAAAATGGAATACCGTGCGCGAGGTCCAATTCAGTTTCAGCCGAACCGGGGTGGTCATCAGCACCACCAGCACGGAGCACATTCAGAATCAAATGGAGCGGATGATGCCGTCCCAGCATGCCTTCCGCGTCTTTCAGCTGCGGGAGCTCGACCGCATTCCGGTCCCGAGCCGGGTGGTTTCGCCGGCCTACCCGGAAAGCCTCGCGTCCGCCGGGGTCAAAGGTTCCGTCACGGTTGAATTCTACATCGATGTGACCGGCAAGGTGCGGATGCCGGCCGCCCTGGAGTGGCCGAGCGACCCGCTGGCGGAACTTGCCGTGGCCGCGGTGGAACAGTGGCAATTTGAACCCCCTCTGCACGCCGGCCGGCCGGTGCTGGTGCTCGCGCGCCAGGAATTTAAGTTTCTGCCCAAGTCGTAAGGGCGGAGCGGTCGCCGGGCCGATCGGGCGGCTGGGCCGGGCGTTCCCTGGCCCAGGACGCGGGCTTCAACAGGGAGTTGATTCGCAGATAAATCCGGCGAGCAATTGCCGCAGTTGGCGCCGCGCCCGGTAGAGCCGGGTTTCGACGCCGCGCTCAGAGCAGCCCGTGATCTCACCGATTTCCCGATAGGACAGGCGCTCGTAGTGGTGCAGCAGCAGCGTGACTTTCAGGTCGTGCGGCAGTTGTTCAATGGCGCGGCGGACCGCGGCGAGCGTCTCGTCGCGCTCCAGCGCCGCGTCCGGCGCCGGTTGGGCGGAGGAAAGCTCGAGCGCCGGACGATGCCAGGCCACGTCCGGACTGGCGGCGGGCGCGTCCAGGGACACCGTGGGATGCCGGCGCTTCCACCGGTGGTGGTTGTGGCAGAGATTGGTGAGCGTGGTGAAGAGCCACGCACTGAGTTTGGTGTCGGGCCGCAACCGTTGTCGCTGTTGGTAGAGACGCACGAAGGCCTCCGCCACCAGATCGTGCGCGTCGGCGGTGTTTTGCACGTAGCGATAGGCGAAATGGTGCAGGGGACGCTGCCAGCGTGCGATCAGGCGGTTGAGCGCGGCAACCTCACCTTGCTGGAGAGCAAGGAGACTGGCGCGGTCGGTGATGGGATCGTCGGACACGGCGCGCGAGAAGGGCGCATCAACCTGCATCCCTCACCACCAGAGGGGTGACGGATGCACCCTGTCGGGCTGACCTGATCGGGGTTAACCGCGACAACTCCGACTCCGTCGCGAATGGGGACGCCTTTCCGCGCTCGTCAGGCGCGGAAAGCGGATGCGTCAGATTGGAGAAAGCGGGATGCATCCGGGTTAATTGAGCAGGGACTGGGCGACCGGAGCGGCGCTCGCGACCAGTCGCAAATAGTGTTCTCGTTGCGGCGGGGTCATGACTTCCGCCGCGGCGAGCACCAGCTCGCGCGTGGACGCCAGGCACGCCCGGTTGATTTGCCGGCGAGTCTCCACAAACCGGGCGAATTCCAGGAAATCCACGCGGTCACTCGTCCGGCGGATTTTTTCAAATTCCGAAAATTCCGTCTGCAAGCGAGCCACTTGGGCCGCCATCGTGCGCAACCGCGGGCTCGAGGCCTGGTGGAGTTCCTTGATCCGGAGATATTGCGAGTCGGTGAGTTGCAGCTCGGTCTTCATCCAGGCCAGCTCCCCGTCGTTGGCGTTGGTTGGTCCCGGCGCCTGGAGGCGGAAATAGCCGAAATGGGCGCTAAGACCCACGGCGAGGCCGAAAAGCAGGGTGAGGGCGGTGCGGCTCATGGGCGAGGTTCCTGGTTCTGCGCGGTGAGGAGGGGATCGATCAGCTGCAGGTAGCTGCGGGCGAGTTGTTCATTGCGGTCGCGCTGGAGGTGGCTGACCCGGAGCTCGGCCAGAAACAGCCCGAGCAGGGCGCAACTGGCGATGAACATCACCGCGAACGAGGGCCGGGCAAACCAGGACTCAATGGTTGTTCTCCACCCACGTGGCGGGCCGGGCTCTTTTTTTTCGGTCAGGGCAAGGCGATGCCAGACTTCGGCCGACAGGCGCGCTGGAGGCTCGGGAGCCTCGGCCCAGCGGTCCAGCAGCGGATCGAGCGGATCGGGGGGGATATTCATGGGAAAGGAGGAGGAGAAGCTGACGTCTGAAAGTATAACACCGGGTCGCGGCAAAATCCTGCAAAATCTTTTGCCCTCGCGCCCGGCCGTGCGCCCGCGGTCGGCGCCGGGCGGCGCGCCGGCGGGGATACAATTCGCTCGCGTGAGCCGGCCGGCAGTCGATGCTGCCTCTTGCCCGCATGGAACCGTCCCCCATTCCTGTTCTGATTGTCGACGATGATCCGACGATTACGGCGTTGCTTCGCGGCCTGTTGCGCAATTTGGGCGAGGGTTTGGTGTGTGTGCCCACCTGTGTGGCGACGGGCGCGGCGGCCCGCGTGGAATTTCAGCGCGGTTCCTACCAGCTCGTGCTGCTCGACTACCTGTTGCCCGACGACGACGGCCTCGCGCTGCTCGATGCGGTGAGTGCGCTGCCGGAGAAGCGCCGCCCGGCGGTGATCATGTTGACGGGAAGCGGCAGCGAACAAGTGGCGGTCGAGGCGATGAAACGCGGCGCTCGGGACTATATGGTCAAGACCGCCGTGAATCTGCCGGCATTGCGGCGGGTGATCTCCGGGGCGCTACAGCGGCACCGGTTGGAGGAGCGGCTCGCGGAATCAACGGCGGAGTTGCATCGCTACCATGCGCAACTGGAGGCCGACCTCACGATGGCGCGCGAGGTGCAGGAGGCGCTCCTGCCGCACCAGTATCCGGTTTTTCCGGCGGGCGCGGCCCGCGGCTGCAGCCGGCTGCACTTTTGCCACCTTTGGGTCCCTAGCCATAAAGTCGCCGGCGATTTTTTCTCGGTGTTTCCGGTCACGGACACGGTGGCGGGCGTCTTCCTGTGCGACGTGATGGGCCATGGCGTGCGCGCCGCGCTCATCACCACGCTGCTTCGCGGGCTGCTTCGCGAGCACCATGCTCTGGCGGGCGACCCCGGAGCGTTCCTCAGCGAATTGAACCGTGAATTGAAGGCGCTGCTGGAACGCGCCGGCGAACTCGTGTTTGTGACGGCGGTGTATCTGGTCGTCGACCCGGAGGCGGGCGAGGTGCGCTTGGCCAATGCCGGCCATCCGGCGCCCTTGATTCTGCGCCGCTCGGCGGGCGACGTGGTTTCCTGCACGGCGCCCGACGGTCCGGGCCCGGCCCTCGCCCTGCTGCCGGAATTCGCTTTTGAGACGACGCGGCACCCGCTGGCCGTGGGCGACACGCTGCTCGCGTTCACCGATGGCGTGTTTGAAATTGAGAGCGCGAGCGGGGAGGAATTCGGGCAAAATCGCCTGCGCGCGGCGGTGGCCGCCCGATTGGCGCTGCCGACCGCGCAATTGCTGGACGGCCTGCTGGCCGAGGTGAAGGCCTACCGCGCGGCGCCGGCCGGGGCGGGCTTGCCGGACGACGTCGCGCTGCTGGGCGTGGATTTCACCGCGCCGGGGGCTTGAGCGCGTTTGGGCCGGGCGCTTCGGTTGCGCCTCCTTGCGGGGCCGGGCGGCGGATCACGCCTTCACCAAGCAATACGAGCGATACGACAGCTCGCCGCGGTCGAGCGCGTTGTAGACGCGCGAGCCCCGGATTCCGGCGAAATCCCGGCCGAGGCCGTGCATGAATTTGGGCAGGTGCCGGACGATCAGGGCCTGCGAACGCTGAGAATTCAGGTTCATGCCGCGCAATACTTCCGGATTGATGACGCGCGTGCGGACCAGGGTCAGCGGCGCAGACGCCAAGGCGCGCTCCCACTCCGAGAAATCGCCGGCGACGTCGCCGTCTTTGAAACGGAAATCGGCATAGACAAAGTGGCCGCCGGGTCGCAGTACGCGGGCGACCTCGGCGAGAAAGCGCGGGAAGTCAGGATAACAGTGCGACGCCTCGACATTGAGGACGGCATCGAACGTGTCGTCCGCGAAGGGAAGTTTCTCCGCGTCGCCCTGGACGAAGGAAAGCCCGGCCACCTGATGACGCTTTTGGCAGAAGCGAATGCCGGCGGGGTTCAGGTCGAGCCCGGTGTAGTGCGCGGGTTGCAGCGTGCGCGCGAGGTACGACGCGCCGCCGCCGTGTCCGCAGCTGACCTCAAGGACATTTTGGCCGCGCAGCTCCACCTGCGTCGCGACATGGTGATAGAGCTGAATGCAGGTGCGGTTGGGCTCGTCAGCGGACGAAAGCGGAACGCCCATCGGCGGATCGGTCTCAAACGCGTAGTTGAGAAACAGGACCTCCTCGCCGTGGAGCCGCCGGGTGAGAAAGGGATACCAGAGCCGCCAGATCGCCTTGCGGATCGATCTGATGGAAAAGAGGCGGTCGATGAGGGGCATGGAAGTGGAACCACTAATTCACCCTAATGATGCACTAATTAAGCGGAAAACAGAGTAGGGCCGTAGCAAGTCTGAGCCGATGGGGCCGGAGATTAGTGCCCCATTAGTGTGCATTAGGGAGTGTTTTCAAACCCGGATTGTCATTCTGAACGTAGTGAAGAATCCATCAGGGTTTGGGCAGCGTTCCATGGGAAGCGAACTCGCAACTGGATTCTTCGCTACGCTCAGAATGCCAGGTTTTGAGAGTTTAAAGGGTTTGAAAACACTCCCTCGTGGTTAAAACCCACTACGGCAGCTTTGCCTGGACGAGTTTGCTGGCGGCGCCGAAGTCGATCAGCGCGGCCTCCGGCCGCTGCTTGAGCGCGCCGATCACCTTGCCCATTTCTTTTTTTGAAGTGGCCCCGGTGGCGGCAATAACCTCCACGACGAGCGCCTCCAGCTGGGCGGGCGCCAGGCCCTTCGGCAGGTATTTTTCCAAAATGGCGATCTCGGCGGTGTTGAGCGCGACCAGATCGGCCCGGCCGCCCTTTTCGAACTCGGTTCGCGCGTCGGTGAGATTTTTCACGGCCTTGCGGAATGTTGCGAGGGCGAGGGCCTCATCGATGGGCTTGTTGGTGTCCATCGCCGCGCGCTGGATGGCGGCGTCCATGGTGCGGAGGGCGGTGGCCGTGACCGGGTCACGGGCCTTTATGGCAATGATGATGTCGGCGCGGAGGGTTTCGTAGAGGGTGGGCATGGGAGGATGAGGCAGGCTAGATCGGATCCAAGGAATTGGAACCACGGATTACAGGAAGACACGGAATATCCAGAGATGGAATCGGCATTTCAAACCTGATCCATTTGGTTAACCGCTCATCTTCGCTCATCCACGCGAACCCGGATGAACCACAGTCTTTCCAATCTGACGCCGCCGCTTTCCACGCCCGACGAGCGCGGAAAGGCGACTTCACTCGCGACAGAGTCGGAGTTGGTCGCGGTTAACCCCGACC
>CAZAOI010000113.1:0-10539 GCA_964486705.1 uncultured Oleiharenicola sp.
GCACGGCGCTGTTGCCGCTGCCGCTGCAGAAGGCGACCTGCTTGGGCACGGCGGGTCCGCAGTCCACCGCCACCACGCGCGGGTAGAGTTCCTCCAGCCGCGCCTGCAGTTGGGAGCGCTTGAACTTGTTGGCCGCGATCCAGCCGATCGGCTCGCCCTCATGAAAAAGAAAAGGGCGTTTGGGTTTTAAGCCGAGTTGGCGTGCCATCAGGACATTGTTGCCAATCTCCTCGTGGGCGTCGAGCGGCAGGTGGCTGGAGTAAACCGCGCAGTTGCCGCGGACGAGCGCCGCGAAGCGGGCATAGACCGGACCGGTCAGCGGCTGCACGCCGCCCCAAAAGAGGCCATGGTGGACGATCAGAAAATCGACGCCGCTTTCCACGGCCTGTTCGAAGGGCAGGTGGCCGGCGTCGACCGCGGCGCCGATCTTGGTCACCCGACCGTCGTTGGCGACCTGCAGGCCGTTGTGTGCGCCCGGAAAATCCTTGAACCCGGCGCGCCGGGTCCGTTTGTCGCAATAGTCCACGAGCTGTTGAAGCGAAGCCATTCCGGCAGGTTGAGGGTCGATCGGGCCGCGCGCAAGCCGCGGGTGGTGGTCGGACGCGACCGCGTCGCCGGGTGCGCGCGGTCCGGGGTTGTCCTCGCGGCCCCGCGGGTGGCAATCGTTCCATCTTGCCACCCGCCGGCTCATTCCCACCGTTAATCCCATGGCCGCCGGCAAAAACAATCCGATCGACCTCATCGCGCAGGCGACCGAGGCCTTTTCCCACCGCCCCAGTTGGGACGAATATTTTATGGCGACGGCCAAACTCATCGCCTCGCGATCCGTGTGCGAACGCCTCAACGTGGGTTGCGTCATCGTGACGGGCGGCGCGCGGAAAAATCGCTTGGTTGCCGCCGGCTACAACGGTTTTTTGCCCGGCACGCCGCATACCTCGCGGGTGCGCGCCGGCCACGAACAGGCGACTGTGCACGCCGAGCAGAATGCGATCGCGGACGCGGCCCGCCGCGGTTCCAGCGTCGAGGGCTGCGTCGCGTACGTGACGCATTACCCGTGCATCAATTGCGCCAAGATTCTGGCGGCCGCCGGTCTCGCTGAGATCCGGTACCACGAAGACTATCACAACGACCCGTTGGTGCGGCCCATTCTCAAGGATGCCCGCGTGAAAATCAGCCAGCTGTGACCGATGAAGGAACGACGCACAGCGCGCAAAGCCAAGACGCTCGCCGGGCAGTTGCTGCTTTCGAGTCCGGCCTTGCGGGAGCCGAATTTCAAGCGGACGGTCATTTTGCTCTCGGTGCACAACGCGGACGGCGCCATGGGCGTGGTGCTCAATCGGCCGCTCGACCAACAGTTGGGAGAAGTGAATTCCGTTTTTGCCTTTGGTCCGCTCGCCGGGGTTCCGGTTTACGCCGGCGGCCCGGTGCAACCGGAGCAGCTCATCATGGTTTCCTGGCAATGGCTCAAGGCGGAGGGCGCGTTCCAGTTGCATTTTGGCCTCGAACCGGAAAAAGCCGCCGAGTTGATCGGTACGCCCGGGGTCACGGTGCGTGCCTTCCTCGGTTATTCCGGTTGGGGGCAGGGGCAATTGGAGAAAGAGATGAAGCAGGATACTTGGTTCCCGGCCACCGTGGACGGCGAGCTTTTGGGCCGCCTTGAGGGGGTGGCGCTCTGGCGTGCGATTTTGGGCACCCTGGACCCCGAACTTAAACTTCTCGCCGACGAACCTGACGACCCGACGCTAAACTAACCTGTCCAGCAGTTTAGGTTTTTCCGGTGAACCGCCGGCCACGGCTGGTGGAGGAGAAAAATCTTTTGTTTTGACAGGGTCGGAGTCGGACATCTTCTTTCTTAATTTTTATGAAAGTCGTCTCCTCCATCAAATCCGCCAAAGTGCGTCACCCGGCCTGTCAGGTCGTTCGTCGCAAAGGGCGCATCTACGTCATCAATAAAGTCGAGCCGCGTTACAAAGCGCGCCAAGGCTGACCCAAACACACTTTTACCGTGAAGACCGAAGGCCATCCCGCTCTCAACAACGTCTGTTTCCTCGACATTGGAACCGGCAAGAAATTTTTCACCAAGTCCACGATGAAGTCCGCCCGTACCGAGAAGATCGACGGTCAGGACTACTTCGTCATCTTGCGTGACGTGACCATGGATTCGCATCCCGCCTATACGGGCGAGAAGCGCATGGTCGACACCGCGGGACGCGTCGAGAAGTTCACGACGAAGTTCAAGCGCGCCACGAAGGTCAAGTAAGACCCTCTCTGCCGGACCCGCCGAAGCCCTCCCATTGCGGAGGGCTTTTTTTGCCGCCGCGGCCAGTCGTACGTCGAAGGCGACAGCGGAGCGGACGGACGAGGCAAGCGACGTATCCGCTTTGCGGGCGCGCCGCGGGCCGCTTGCTTCAGCCAGCGACGATGCGAGCCGACCCTATTCGGCTCCTCTTGGTGGAACGCGGCCTCCGGACGCGTTTTCTCCTGTGCGCATCGAGCCAACCCGTCCGGAGGCCGGGTTCCACCTTTCAGTTCACCGATTTCGCGATCGAAATGGGCGCTTAATTGCATGGTTTCGGCTCAGGTCCGACTGCGGCTGGAGGTTTTCGATCACGGGGAGGACTTCGGTGATTTGGGGTGGGATTTTTCGCGTGGCCGGGACAACCGGCAATGGAGTTGTTGCCTTGGATTTGTTCTCTGTCTTCCGTGTGTCCGGTGATTCCTCCCAAGCTCATTCTCTTCGACTGTGATTCAACGCTGAGTGCCATTGAGGGCATCGACGAACTTGGGCGCCTGCGCGGTCCGGAGGTCTTCGCCCGCGTGGAGGCCATGACCAATGAAGCGATGGAGGGGAAGATCACGGTCGAGAGCGTCTTTGCCCGCCGGCTCGAAATCATTCGGCCGCGCCGTTCCGATGTCGAAGCGGTTGGGCGCCTTTACATCGAGCGGGTCGAGCCGACCGCGCTCGCCACGATCAGCCAGCTGAAGGCCGAGGGTTGGACCCCGCTCATTCTGAGCGGCGGATTCCGCCAGGCGATCGCGCCGCTGGCGGACTATCTGGGGATCGCCCGGGTGGAGGCGGTGGATTTTCAGTTTGACGGCCAGGGGGAATACGTCGGTTACGACGAGGCTTTCCCCACCACGCGCTCCGGCGGTAAACCGCACTGCATCGCCGCGCTCAAGCGGGAGCTGCACCCCGTCCGCATTGTGATGGTCGGCGACGGCGTGAGCGACCTCGAGAGCAAATCGGAGGTGGATTTTTTCATCGGTTTCGGTCGCTATCTCGAACGCGCCAAGGTCAAGGCCGAGGCGCAGGCCTTCGTCCATTCGTTGAAGGAAATTCACCCCCTGCTGCAATGAGTTCATTTGTCTCTCGCTTTGTTTTCCTCGGCTTGCTGCTGGGCACGGCCCCGATGGCCTTGGCGTCAGCCGCCATCGCCGCCGAGCCGTTCCCGCGGGCCTTGGCCACCTATGCGGACCCGGCCGCGGCGGGAGTGGGGGCGATTCTCCGCGCGCGGGCCGCCGCCGAACCTTTCAACCTGGTCGCGACGCTGATCTTTGCGCTGGCGGTGATCCATACCTTTCTCGCCCCCAAGATCAAACACTGGGGCCACGTGGTGGAGGAACGGCATCGCGCGCGAATGAAAATCCAACCGGCTTCAGCCAATGGTGACGGCCATCTGGAAGAGGTCAGTTTCGGCGGCCAGGTGCTGCATTTTTTTGGCGAAGTGGAAGCCGTGTTTGGCCTTTGGGCGGTGGCGCTGGGTGCGGCCATCGTTTGGTTCAAGGGCCTTGACACGGGGGTGCACTACATCGGCGAGACCGTCAATTTCACCGAGCCGCTTTTTGTGGTGATCATCATGGCGCTGGCTTCGACCCGGCCGGTGATGCGGTTGGCGGAGCAGAGCCTGCGCCTTGTCGCCTCGCTTGGTGGCGGCCGGCCGGTGGCCTGGTGGTTTTCCATTCTCACGATCGGCCCGCTGATGGGATCATTCATTACCGAGCCGGCGGCCATGACCATCGCGGCGCTGCTGCTCGCGAAACAATTTTATGCCCTCCAGCCGGGCGCTCGATTGCGTTATGCCACCTTGGGGCTGCTCTTCGTGAATATTTCCATCGGCGGCACCCTCACACACTTCGCGGCCCCGCCGGTCCTGATGGTCGCGGCGGCCTGGGGATGGGACATGGCCTACATGTTCACGCATTTTGGGTGGCATGCGATTTCCGGCATCCTCCTGTCCAATGTCTGCTACTTTCTTGTCTTCCGGAAAGAGCTGCTGGCGCTGCAAACCGCGCCCGCGGCTGGTCGGGAGATCGAAGAGTCAATTCCGCGGTGGATCACCGCCGTCCATCTGGGCTTTCTCGGCTTTACCGTCTGGATGGCGCACCATCCGCCGCTGTTTGTCGGCGGCTTTCTCTTCTATCTCGCGTTCGCCCAAGCGACGGCCCACCACCAAAACAAACTGGACTTGCGCAGCCCGTTGCTGGTCGGTTTTTTTCTCGCGGGCCTCGTGATTCACGGCGGCCTGCAGGGTTGGTGGATCGAGCCTTTGCTCGGCCGGCTGGGCGATAAATCTCTCTTTGCCGGAGCCACCATTCTGACGGCGTTCAACGACAACGCGCTGATCACTTATCTGGCCACGCTGGTGCCCGGGTTGACCGAAAATCTGAAGTTCGCTGTCGTCGCGGGCGCGGTGACCGGCGGCGGCCTGACGGTGATCGCCAACGCCCCCAACCCCGCCGGCCAGTCGATTCTGGCGCGCTACTTCCCGGACGGAGTTTCGCCGCTGGGCCTGCTGCTGGGGGCGCTCGTCCCCACGCTGATCGTCGCGTTCTCGTTCTTGGTGCTTTGAGCGGGGCGTGCCGGCAACGGCGATTCGACTCGCCGGTCAGTTCCGACGGACCGGTGTGCCTGGGCGTTCGCCTGTGAGCCGCCCGGCGCGGATCACCGGCACGCCATTGACGATGACGTCGCTGAACCCGGTGGCATAATGGTGCGGGTCGGCGAAAGTGGAGGGATCGTTGACCGTGGCGGGATCAAAGATCACAAGGTCCGCGACGTTGCCCGGCGCGAGCGTTCCGCGCCCGGCCAGGTGGAACGTCTGGGCCGGCAGCGCCGTCATTTTGCGCACCGCCTCCTCGAGCGACAAGAGCTGGAGGTCGCGGACATAACGTCCGAGCACACGGGCGTTGTTGCCGTAGCCGCGCGGGTGGGGCACCGCCTCGCCGAATTTCCGCGGGCTCGAGTCCGAGGCGATCATGGTCAACGGGTGACCGAGGAATTTTTTCAGATCGTCTTCGTTCATGCCGTGAAACACGGCCGCGGCGCCGCCCCGGACTTCAAGGTCAAGGATCGTTTCGATCTGGTCATCGACGGTGGCGGTGCCGCGCAGCATCCGGGCGGCTTGGGGCACGGATTTGCCGTTGAGTGACGGGTCGGAGAAGAAATTGGCGATGACCGCGAAACCGAAGTCCGCTTGCTGGTTTTGGCGCAGCGATTCCTTCATCGCGGCGATGAGGGTGGCTTTCTGCACCGGATCGGCCAGGCGAGCCTTGAACTGTTCGGCGCCGCCTTCCCTGGCTTCGGAGGGGATGCGGCTACCGAGGCTCGTGCTCGATGCCGTGTAGACATACTGGTCGTGGGTGAGCGTCAGACCGTCCGCCCGGGCCCGGTCGAGGTAGGCGAGAATCTCGCCGGCCTGGCCCCACGCGGCGGGCCCGCCGAGTTTGAGATGGGAAACGTGGACGGGAAGGTGGGCGGTCCGCCCGATCCGCACCACCTCATCGAGCGCCTCGCGGATCCGGTAGTTCTCGTAGCGCATGTGGCTGGCGTAGATGCCGCCCTCAGCGCCGGCCGCCTTCGCCAGTTCGATGAGCTCCTCGGTCGTGGCGAAAGTTCCCGGCAGATAGATCAGCCCGGTGCTCAGGCCGATGGCGCCGTCCTGCATCGCCGTGGTCACCAATCCGCGCATTTGCGCCAGCTCGGCGCCGGTCGGCGGCCGCATAAAATTGCCACCCATGACTTGAAATCGCACGGTGTTGTGACCAACCAGGGTGGCGACGTTGATGGCGATTTTCGTTCGGACGAGTTCCGCGAAGAAGGTGGCGACATCCAACCGTGACGTGCCGCAGTTGCCTGTGATAAGGGTCGTGACCCCCATTCGCAGAAAATTCTCCGCGACGGGGGTTTCCGCGATGTCCTCCGAGTGGGTGTGAACGTCAATAAAGCCGGGCGCGACGAC
Source organism: uncultured Oleiharenicola sp. (assembly GCA_964486705.1). Taxonomy (GTDB): domain Bacteria; phylum Verrucomicrobiota; class Verrucomicrobiia; order Opitutales; family Opitutaceae; genus Lacunisphaera. The sequence goes on from CAZAOI010000113.1 coordinate 6,240, forward strand.
GCGACCGGCAGCTTCGATCTCGGTCCGGCCTTGGCCCGCGATCGGGCCGAGCGCGACGATCCGGCCGTTGGTTACCGCGAGGTCCGCGGCAAAAGCGGGGCGTCCGGTTCCGTCAATCACCCGGCCGTGACGGATGACGAGGTCGTAATCGGCCGCCGGCAGGGCGCCGGTGGACGCCAGCACGAAGCCGAGAAGGAAGGAGAGTCGCATGCGCGCGGCGCAAAAAAGCCCGCGGGGCCGGCCGCGGGCGTGGGGTTTAAGGGAAGAGGCCGCGCTTGGCCTTGGCTTCGGCCACCCGCGAAATGCCGAGCACAAGGGCGGCGGTCCGGCGGCTGCAGCCGTATTTTTTTTGCGTCTCGTCCACGGAGGCTTTGGCCTTGGCGAGCATGCGGTAAAGTTTGTCGAACACTTCGCCTTTGCTCCAATAGTAGTTCTGCAGGTTCTGCAGCCACTCAAAGTAGGAGACGATGACGCCGCCCGAATTGCAGAGGACGTCGGGGATCAACTCGATATCACCGCGGGCGGTGATGATCTGGTCGGCCTCGTTGGTCGTCGGCCCGTTGGCGCCCTCGGCGAGCACGCGGCACTTCAGTTTGGCGGCGTTCTTTTCCGTGATCGCGCGCTCCAAGGCGGCGGGGATCAGCACCGTGCATTCCATCTCCAGCAGTTGCTCATTCGTGACGGCTTCGCCACCTTGAAACCCGCGCAACGATTTGTGCTGCGCGGTATAGGCGATCGCCTCCTTGAGGTTGATGCCTTTGGGATTGTAGATGCCGCCGGTGAAATCAGAGATGCCGGTGATTTCCGCGCCCCAGTCATAGAGTGCGAGGGCGGCCTCGCTGCCGACGTTGCCGAAGCCCTGAATGACCACCGTGGTCTTTTCCGGCGTGATGCCGAGGTCCTGCAGATAGGCTTTGACGAACCAAGCCACGCCTTCGCCGGTCGCTTCGCGCCGCCCAAGCGATCCGCCGAGGGCGATCGGCTTGCCGGTAATGACGCCGGGGAGGAAGTGGCCGACGTGATTGGAGTAGGTGTCCATCATCCAAGCCATCACTTGTTCGTTCGTGCCGACATCCGGGGCGGGAATGTCGATGTTCGGCCCGATGAAAGGCGTGATCTCCTGCATATAACGTCGGGACAGGCGCTCGAGTTCGGTCAGCGACATGTCGCGGGCGTTCACGACCACACCGCCCTTGGCGCCGCCGTACGGCAGGCCGACCAAGGAGCATTTCCAGCTCATCCACATCGCGAGGGCGGCGACTTCGCCAAGAGTCACGCCCTCATGGAAGCGGATGCCGCCCTTCGCGGGGCCGGTCGAGAGGTTATGTTGAACGCGGTAGCCTTCGAAAATTTCAATTTTACCGCTATCCATGCGCACGGGCATGGAGACGATCACGCAACGCCGCGGGCGCTTTGTGCGTTCGCGCAGGCCGGCCTCCATGCCGATAATATCGGCGGCAATGTCGAATTGGTTGCACGCCTGCTGGAAGACCGGCGAACTGTAAATGGTTTGGGTAAGAGCCATGGGGTTTAGGGGCCGAAACGGGGAGTTGATTTTTCCGGAGGTTGGCGGATCCCGGACCCATTAGCAATTGGCTTCGGACGGGGTCGTGGACTTCTTGCCGGAGCTCATTGACGCGGCCGGTCCTGTGATTCGGGCTGAATCCGGTTCCCCTTTTTGCGAAAAAGCCGCGGCGCCCTGCGGGCGGGGGCGGTCCCGCCCGACCCGGTCGAGCCCCCGAGCGGTCCCGGTCTCGCTTTCGGCGCCGCGACGCTTAATCTTGGTTACTGAATGCGGGGGTTGCGGAACGCGATTGAATGGGTAGGGGTGGAAGATGCTTTTCAAGCTGCACTCGGATTACGTCCCGACGGGCGACCAGCCTCAAGCGATCGCTTCCTTGGTGCGCTCGTTGCAGGCCGGCAACCGCCATCAGACTCTGCTGGGCGTGACAGGCTCCGGGAAGACGTTCACGATGGCGAACGTGATTGCGCAGCTGGATCGACCGGCCCTGGTGATTTCGCACAACAAGACCCTCGCGGCGCAACTTTACTCCGAGTTTAAAAGCTTTTTTCCGGAGAATGCCGTCGAGTACTTTGTCAGCTATTACGACTACTACCAGCCGGAGGCCTATGTGCCGGCGAGCGACACGTTCATCGAAAAGGATTCCTCGATCAACGAGGAGATCGAACGCCTGCGGATTGCGACGACCAGTTCGCTGGTCAGCCGGCGGGACGTGATCGTGGTGGCGAGCGTCTCGTGCATCTACGGACTCGGGTCCCCGGAGGATTTTTCCGCGATGCGGATTGAGCTCCGCCAGGGCGGCACGTTCAACCGCAGCAAGCTGCTCGAACGGCTGGTTGAGAATCTGTATGAACGGAACGACTACGAGCTGAAGCGCGGCTGTTTCCGCGTGCGCGGCGACGTGGTCGACGTGATGCCGGCCTATCTGGAGCACGGACTGCGGGTGGAGTTTTTTGGCGACGAGATCGAGGCGTTGACGGAATTCGAGCCGATGGGTGGCAAGGTGCTGCGCAAGACGGACCAGTTCGACCTCTATCCCGCCAACCAGTATGTCACGACCAAGGGGCGGCTCGACGCGGCGATCGCCGGGATCAAGGCCGAGTTGGAGGAGCGGGTGGCTTTCTTTGAGCGCAATCAACAGTATCTCGAAGCCCAGCGGATCCGGATGCGCACCCATTACGATTTGGAAATGCTGCAGGAAATGGGCTTCTGCAATGGCATCGAGAATTATTCGCTGCATCTGACGGGACGCAAAACCGGCGACCGTCCGTTCTGCCTGATCGATTTTCTGCCCAAGGACTACCTGCTGATGGTCGACGAGAGCCACGTCACCGTGCCCCAGGTGGGCGGGATGTACAATGGGGACATCGCGCGCAAGAAAACCCTCGTCAACTTCGGCTTCCGGCTGCCTTCGGCGCTCGACAACCGCCCGCAGAGCTTTGCGGAGTTTCAGCAGATTGCGGGCCAGACGGTCTATGTGTCGGCCACTCCGTCCGAGTTTGAATTGACCGCTTCCACCGTGGTCGCCGAGCAGGTCATTCGGCCCACGGGGTTGCTCGATCCGGAGATCACGCTGCGGCCCACCAAGGGTCAAGTGGAGGATTTGATCGGCGAAGTGCGGTTGGCCGCTGCGCAGGGGGAACGCGTGCTGGTGACGACGCTTACCAAGCGACTCTCCGAGGATCTGACCACTTACATGCGCGAGGCCAAGGTGCGGGTGGAATATCTGCACTCGGACATTGATGCGCTCGAACGCGTCGAAATTCTCCGCAATCTGCGGCAGGGCAATTTTGATGTGCTGATCGGGATCAATCTTTTGCGGGAGGGGCTCGATCTGCCGGAGGTGGCGCTGGTCGCGATTCTCGATGCCGACAAGGAGGGCTTTTTGCGCAGCGCCACCAGCCTGATGCAGACGGCGGGGCGGGCGGCCCGGCACGAAAAAGGGCGGGTGATTTTTTATGCGGATGTGGTGACCGGATCCATCCGGCGCACCATGGAAGAGGTGACGCGCCGGCGCGCCAAGCAACTGGCCTATAACGAAACGCACGGCATCACCCCGCGCGGAGTGAAGCGCGGCGTGCAGGCGAGTTTGCGGGTGTACGACGGCTCCGCGCCGGCCGACGCGGTGGTGGCGGAGACCGGGCCGGACGACGTCGCGGCGGTCATTGCGGAGCTGGAAGAGGAGATGCAGGAGGCGGCCAACAAACTCGAGTTCGAGCGGGCCGCGCTCCTGCGGGACCAGATCAACTCGCTCAAGTCGGGTGACTACAAGAAGACCGGGCGGACGCCGGCGGTCTATCCGGCCAAGAAAAAACGCCGGCAGAATTAGCCGGCGTGGCGGCGCGCGGGCGCGGGATTCAGTCCTCCGCGGACTCGTCGCTGTGATTTTGGCGGCATTCGCTCATCACGCGCAGCCAGATTTCCCGCAGATCAAAGAGGCGGGGCAGGGCGAATTCACGGTAACGCATCGCGAGCGGCGTCGCGGCGACATCGGGCTGGCTGAGGCGGGCGAGCGTCACATTGAGTTCTTGCAAGGCCAGTTTGAAGAGACAAACCGCGAGGGTGTAGTCGCCCATCTCCAGAGCCTGCACCGCCTGCATCACCTGCTCGTTCCCGCGGTAAAGGGACGATTGCAAAGTGAGGCCGAGGGCGGGGGGGATCCGGTCCGGTTGGGCCGCGACGCGCTCCCATTGGGAAAGCAGACTGACGTAGAGCGCCCGGGTCGCGATATAGACCGGATTGCGATGAAGGGTGTAGGGGTCCCAGTCGCCATCAAAA
>CAZAOI010000114.1:0-10305 GCA_964486705.1 uncultured Oleiharenicola sp.
GCTTCTGGTTTTTCACTCGTGGCGATGAAAGACTTGCACCTGAACTCATCTGGAAGCTCGCGACGCCAATTGCATGAGTCCGAATCAGGCCCCGCTAGGGGATGAATTCGGAAAACTGCGGGGACTATCGCGCAGTCTTGAGTTTTTAACGGGCGCACTTGATGGTGGCGGCCATGCGAATCCTTAACCTGTTGCTCGCGCTGGCGCTGGTCGCTGCGCTCCCCGCCTCGGCCGCCCCCTCAAAGATCATTGTCCTGCAAGCGGCGCGGCTGCTGGACGGACGCGGCGGGGTGATCTCGCCGGCCATGGTGTTTGTCGACGGCGAACGCATCGCCGACGTCGGTTCCGATCTCAAGGTGCCAGCAGGCGCGCAGGTCATCGACCTCGGCGGGGCGACTTTGCTGCCCGGCCTGATCGACCTGCACACCCACCTGTGCGGCAAGTACGGTGTGCATTGGGAGGACGAACTCATCAAGACGACACCGGCGTTTTCGGCACTTTGGGGCGCGCACAATGCCCGGGTGACGCTGCTCGCCGGTTTCACCACGGTGCGCGACATGGGCACGGCGTGGCCGTACGTCGATGTCGAGTTGCGCAATGCGATCAACGCCGGCGCCGTGCCCGGTCCCCGCATGTTTGTGGCCGGCTCCTACGTATCTTCGACGGGCGGGGCCGGCGACGCGCAGCAGTTTTCGGTCTACGTGCAGGTCCCAAGCGTGGATAACCTTGCCGATTCGCCGGAGGCGGTGGTCCGGCAGGTACGCAAGAATTTCAAGCACGGGGCTGACTTCATCAAACTGCTCGCGACGGGCGCGGTGCTCTCCAAGGGTCAGTCGCCGGGGGCTCAGCAGTTCTCGGACGAGGAAATCCAGGCGGCAGTGAAGGAGGCCAACCGCTGGGGCCGGCAGGTCGCCGTGCATGCGCATGGCATCGGCGGCATCAAGACCTCGCTCCGCGCCGGTGTGCGCACGATCGATCACGGCTCCTTCCTCGACGACGAGGCCATCGAGATGCTCAAGGCAAGCAACCGGAAATCCTTCTACGTCCCCACGCTCTACACGAGCACGGTCATCGCCCGCCAGGGGCGCGAGGCCGGCATCCCGGAGTCGGAAATTCTGCGGAGCAAGATGATCAGCGAGACCAAGGACCTCGGGTTCAGGCGGGCCGTGGCCGCCGGCCTACCGATCGGCTTCGCGACGGACGCGGCGGTCATTCCGCATGGCGAAAACGCCCAGGAGTTCGTCGAGCGCGCGCGGCTGGGCGAGAAGTCGATGGCGGGCATTATTTCCGCCACCAGCCTCAACGCCGAGATCATGGGCTGGGGCGACCGGGTTGGTGCGCTGGAGCAGGGAAAGTTCGCGGATATCATCGCGGTGACCGGAGATCCTGTGGCTGACATCACCCAGCTCGCCAAGGTCGGCTTCGTGATGAAGGGCGGTGTCGTCTACAAAGACGAGCTGACGAAGAAGTGATCAAGGATCGGCCGGCGAAGGCCCGCCGCTTGGCGGCGTCCCTCCTCAAGGCTCATTCGTGATCGAACAGCTCTGACATATCGCGGCGTTCCTTCTTCGTCGGCCGCCCCATGCCGCGCTGGCGGGCGAGCAGGTGCTCGATGCCGGCCTGCTTGGCGCGGTCGTACTCGGCCGGCGGAGTGAGGTCCGTCATGAACTCCGGCAGCAACTTCGCGCCGAGGCGCGCCCGCGGCAGCGCCTCGACCTTGAGCGTGCGGGTGATGACTCCGAGATGCACCGTGATGGTTTCGCCGACGTGGACGTCGCGCCCGGGTTTAGCTTCGAGTTCCCCCACCAGCACTTTGCCGGCGCGGCAGGCGGCCGTGGCGAGCGGGCGCGTCTTGAAGACGCGCACGCACCAGAGCCATTTGTCGAGGCGAGGGTCGTCCATTCGACAACGAAAGTTCATTGCCTCGAAAAAGACAAGGAACGGCCGGCTGATCCGGGAAACTGACCTGGCCCTGATCCCAGGGGATCAGGGCCCACGTGGCGAAACCTGAGTCGGACTTATGCAGTTATCGACGAATTTGTCTCGATCAGGCGGCCAACAAAGAGGGGGTCGTCGATGTCTCCGCCGCAGCAGAGGCTGCGCGACTGGTCTTGGGTTCTTGGCGTCCTGCTGGCTGACGAGCACCAGGCGCTCGCCCCCGGGTACCGACACGGGCTTGAAAAGCACGGCGTTGACCAGCGTGAACACGGTGGTGTTGATCTCAATACCGAGAGCCAGGGTCACGACCACGGCGGCGGAGAACCACCGGTGCGTGCCAATCATGCGAAAGGCGAAACGGAGATCATTAATCATCGGTCGGGCGGGTGGGTGGCGCGATCGACGGGCTACGCAGGAGCGAAGCCGGACCGACGGCGCAGATTGTCAGGTTATCACCCGGAAGCCCCAGTGTGAGTTGCAAGTATCGCCGAAGATTAACGCGTTCGGGGGTGTTTCGGACCCACTCAGGGGCCGAAAACTGTCATTCCGGGCGAAACGAGAAATCTCCGGCCGCGAGCTAGGCGCGGGCGCGAAGGAAGTGCGGGCCGCCGCCGACCCGGCAACGGAATCTTGACGCGAGCGGTGGAACGGTCGAGATCAGGCCCATGGCCTCGCTGTCTCTTCCTCGGCTGTTGGTTGTTCTATCCGTGCTTGCCGTCAACCCAGTCCAGGCGTTGGAAATCGCCGGGGTCCGTCTGGCGAGTGCGTCGACGGTCGGCGGTCAGGCACTCGCTTTGCGGGGGGCCGAACTCCTGCGGTGGAAATGGCTGGTGAAAATCTATGTGGCCGCGCTTTATCTGCCGCCGGAATTGAGAGCGGCGGAGGCGCTGGGCGAGGTGCCGCGCCGGCTCGAGTTTCATTACCGCCACGAACTCACCGCCGCTCAGTTGGTTGAGGCCACAAACCGGACCATCACCAAGGGACGCAGCGGGCCGGCGGTCGCGGCCATCGCCGCGGAGGTCAAGGCCTTCAACACGTTTTATCCCGCCGTGGCCAAGGGGGACGTGATGGCGATCGATTATGAACCGAGTGTTGGTACCACCATGCGAGTCAACGGCATCGTCCGCGGAACCGTGCCCGGGGCCGATTTTGCCCGCGCCCTGTTCGCCATCTGGATCGGGGATCACGCCGTCGACGGAAATTTGAAGGCGGCGCTACTGGGGCATCCTTAAGCATTTGCCGCCGCACGCAGCGGGATCATGCAATTGGGTGGGCGTCGTGTTTCCATACCGACGCCTGTCGCCGATATGCCTTGTTGTTCGCTGCTGCGAACCCAAGACCAGTCACGCAGCCTGCGCTGCGGCTGGGAAATCGGCGACCACCTTTTAGTGCGGCCGCCCTGCGAGGGAAATCGCTTCTCAACTGCGTCGATCCGGCTATGGACACCAGGAAAACGCCGGCGCTCCCTGGCCAACCGCGGGGGTGGCTTGTGAGGGCCAAACCCTTGGCGGGTTACGCCGGAATAAAAGCTGGCTAGCCTGCTCCCACGTCCATGAAAGTCCGTGTCTTCACTGTTTTCCTGTCCCTTCTTACCGCTATGACCCTTCAGGCTGAAACCAAACCTGCGTCGTCCCACGAGTTCGCCACCTTCGGGGGCGGCTGTTTCTGGTGCACCGAGGCCGTGTTCCAGCGCGTGCCCGGCGTCCTCCACAGTGTCAGCGGCTATTCGGGTGGCCACACCCAGAACCCGACCTATGAGGATATCTGTGGACACAAGTCCGGCCACGCCGAGGTCATCCAGGTGGAGTTCGACCCGGCGGTGATCAGCTACGAGAAGGTGCTGGAAATCTTCTTTGAGGCCCACGATCCGACCACGCTGAACCGCCAAGGCGGAGATGAGGGCGACCAGTATCGCTCGGTTATTTTCTACCACAACGCGGAGCAGCAGCAGGCGGCGGGCCGCGCCAAACTTGCCGCGCAGGCGCACCACGAGGATGCGATTGTCACCGAGATTGTACCCTTGAAGAAATTCTGGCCAGCGGAGGCCTACCACCAGGATTATTTCAACCAGCACCCCGGCCAAGGTTACTGCGCCTTCGTGATCAAACCCAAGGTGAAGAAGCTGCAGAGCAAAGGTGTGATCAAGGAGTGAGCGCCGGCGGTAATTTGTAGGAGCCTGCTTGCAGGCGATCCAGCGGATGGTCCGTTAGCGTGCGTCCCAAATCGCCTGCAAGCAGGCTCCTACAGTGAAATGTCTCACGCTGTCGGCAGGAGGAAGAGCACCGCCGCGAGCAGATGGCAGGCGCTGCCGCCGATGGCGAAGAGCTGGCGCGGCAGCAGTTCGTAGCGCGGCAACCGCCAGAAATAGAAGGCAATCGCCGTCAGGTAGGAGAGTCCGCCCGCCAGCATCAGCCACAACCCGCCGGCCGGTAGCATGGCCACGACGGGTTTGATTGCGACCACCGCCAATACGCCCACGAGCACGTAGGCGAGGGACGAGACGATCCGGTAACGTCCGGCGAAGAGCAGTTGAAACAGCACGCCGACCGTGCAGAGCCCCCAGACGATGCCAAAAAGCGACCACCCCCACGCTCCCCGCATGCCGACGAGCAGGAACGGGGTCGACGTGCCCGCGATCAGGACGAAGACAGCCGCGTGGTTGTATTGGCGCAACATGCGCCGCCACTCCCCAGTTTCCCGGCTGTGGTACAGGCCAAAGACCGCGTAGAGCAACACCAGGGAAACCCCGAAGACGCTGAAGCTGGCGATATGCCAAGCGTCGCCGCGCAGGCAGGCGAACACGATCAGCAGCGCGAGGCCGCCGGCCCCGAGCGTGAGCCCGACACTGTCGGTGATCGCGTGGGCCAGTTTTTCGCCCAGGGAATAGGCGGGCGCGGCCGGTTCCGCGACCGGCGGCGTGGTGCCTTGCGCCTCCAGTCGACGCCGGCGCACCAAATCGTCGGTGGCCTCGTCGCACCAGCGGATGAGGCGGCAGGGCCGCGGACTCACAAACTCACTGGCCTCCCATTCGCCGCCCTCGACGTAGAGGCTCTTCGGGAAGATCCACGTCCGGAAGGCAAAGTCGGCGATCGGCAGCGTGAAGAAACCGGAGATGGCTTCATTGCAGTCGATGACCGCGTGGTGGCGCAGGTGAAAGCTGTAGAGCTTGCGCCAGAAAAATCCCCAGCGGGGATGCTCGATGAGCGGCGCCCAGCGCTCGAACGACCAGTGTTCGATGGCGTGAAAAATCTCGTAGAACGCAAGCGACGTGGCCAGCGACAGATAGCCGGCAAAAAACCACGGGAAGGCCGGCGCCAGCCATTGCAGCAAGGCAAACACCGGCGTGTAGATCAGCCCGAAAATGGCGAAGGTGTACCAGGGGAAAAACGAGGCTTCGCCCTGCTCTTCCGTGGTGATGGGATAAATATTCTCCACGTACGGCACCTCGCGGCCGCCGGGGGTGCGTTTGCGGCCGATCCGGGTCAGGTTGTGATGGAGGGTGTGCTGCCGGTAGAATTTGCTGAGGAAGGTCACGACCGGCTTGTGCAGCACATAGCGGTGGAAAAAGAACTCTAGGAAGCAGGTGCCCATTTTCACGGCGACGAACGCCGCGCCAAAAGCAACGCCGCCGGTGGCGACGTGCGCCAGCCAGACGGACTGGGGGGCGAAGAACCAGAACAGCAGATAGAACCCCGCCAACGAGACACTGACGGTGAAAAAAAACAAAGGCAGCGAGAGCTTTTCCTCGGGATGATCGGGGGACACGGAAGGGGCTGGCATGATCAGTAACGGTCCATGCATTCGGGGCGATGGCAACTGCCGATCCAGAAAAAATTCCCAGGAAAATTGAACGGTCGGGTCGTTTCTTCGGATGGGTGGTCGCCGATGTCCCCATCAGCGACAGGCGGTGGGCCGGGTAAGTTGAGGAGAAACACGGATGAATCGCGGACAGGTTGACCACGAAATGTGGGAGGGGCTTTACGCCCCGACAGTACCATGGTCAGGGTGATCCTCCCTGTCGGGGCGTAAAGCCCCTCCCACAACAAATGACGCCCCGGCTCGACATTCCGGGTTTCTCCCTCCACAGCGGAGCATGGCAGAGAGCAACCCAGCGGAGCCGACCGGTGCGATTGTGACGGTGGACTTTGTCCGCCACCGCAACGCGCTGGTGGTGCGCGCCGACCTCGGCCCGTTGTTCACCGACTACTACCTTCACTTGGCCGATCACGGTCTGCATTACACGGCGGAGCAGGATGCAGTTTTCAAGGATGCGCTGGCGGCCTTCACGCTGTATTGCGGCTCCCGGCCGATGCATGAGTACACCGGCTGGACCCTGAGCCTGCAGCAGCCGCGGCTGAATGTATTTCTGGCGGGGGATAATGAGGACTGTTCCGTCATCGGCCGGCTTTTCACCGAGGGCGTGAAGGAAGCGGCGCAAAATATTTTCTTCTGCGACAGTCTGCCGCGGCGCGGATCGGAAAAGCGCCGCAGTGTCGTCAATTTTTCCGGCGCCGACATCTTTGCCGCCGTCCGGGCCTTTTACGCGACGAGCGAGCAGAGACCGGTGCGGCATTTCGAATTGGGCGAGGACGAATTTGCGATGCTGGTTTCGCACCCGGACTGCGATCTGCCGTGGTTCAACTCCCTGGACATTGCCGGCGTGAAGGGCCTGGCGGAGGCCGAGACCCTTACCCGGATCGACCGCCGGCTTTACCGCTGGGACTGCGGCTGCACGCAGCAGAAGATCCTCGCTGCCATCGCGCCCGCTTTTCGCAGCGACCCGGATGGGATTTTCGGCGACAGTGAGTCGATCCGCGTGCAATGCCCGCGCTGTGCGGCGGCGCACGTTCTGACGAAAGAGGCGATGGAGGCCTATCTGGAGCAGACTCCGGGGGTGGAGGAGGCATGAGCGGGTCGGGCTTGAGTGGGAGGGGCTTTACGCCCCGACTCTTTTAATTTGTCGGGACGTTCCGCCCCACCCACCTTTCAGTGATGAGTGTTTGGGAGATTATCGGCACCGGGTTGGGGGTCATTGGCGTCTGGCTGATGATCCGGCAGAATATTTGGGGCTGGTCGGTCGGGTTGGTGCAGGTGGCGGTGTATGGCTGGGTGTTTTTTGACGCCAAGCTCTATTCAGACGCGATCCTCCAAGGGGCGTTTTTTTTGATCCAGGCTTATGGCTGGTGGTTTTGGCAGCGGGGAGCGCATGATGCTGCGCGCAGCACCTCGCCGGTCACGCGACTGTCGATCGCGGCCCTCGCCGGTTGGATCACGCTCGGCGCCGTGGTCGCGGCGGGCTGGGGCGAGTTCATGCATCGTCTGACCGATGCGGCGTTGCCGCGCTGGGACGCGTTTATCCTCACTTTTAGCCTCATTGCGCAGTGGCTGCAGGCGCGCAAGGTCCTCGAGTGCTGGCCCGCCTGGCTCATCGTCAACACGGTCGCCATCGGCGTCTTCTGGGCCAAGGACCTCCGGCTCACGAGCGGCCTTTACGCGATCTTTTGGGTGATGGCCGTCTGGGGCTGGCGCGAGTGGCGGGCCCCGGCGAAGGAGGCGGCCCGATGAACGCCGTGCCGCTGCGCGTCGCCATCTTTGGCCCCGAATCCACCGGCAAGACGCAGCTGGCGGCGAAACTGGCTGCACACTTCCAGACCCGCTGGGTGCCAGAATATGCCCGGGAGCTTTGGGACCGGCAGGGCGTCATCACGCTGGAGGACATTCCCGCCCTCGCCCGCGAGCAATGGCGGCGCGAAGACGCCGCCGCCGGGGAAGTTTGTCATCTATTAGATGACAAACTTTCCTCCCTGATTTTTTGCGACACGGAGGCCCTGACGACCGTGCTGTGGAGCGATCTGCTTTACGGCACTTGTCCGGACGACATCCGTCGCGGGGCCGAGCGGCGGGCGAAGAACTACGCGCTTTACCTGCTGCTGGATGTTGACGTGCCGTTCGCGCCCGACCCGCAGCGTTGTTTTCCCGAAGGGGCCGACCGGGAGAAAGCCATGCGCGTTTGGCGCGGAGCCTTGGAGCGTCGCGGGCTGCCCTTCGAGGAAATCCGCGGCGACTGGCTGCAACGGGAGCAGGCCGCGATCACGGCGGTCAAACGCCTTTTGGCGCCGGCGTCGTAAATCGGTACGGAACCCGGGTGCTGGGCGGCTTCGGCAAAGTGAAGCAGCGAGGCTGGCGACGGATGGTGGGCCGAGGGCGTGCGGGCAGGTCAGGCCGCGGGTGGGCGCAGGCCCTTGGCAACCAGCCAGAGCGCGAATGACAATTCCGCGACCAGACATGGGAGCAGGATAAATGGAAACAAGCGCCCTGCGAATTCCGGCACGACGATCAGCGCGAAGCTGTTCACCCAGTAGCAAACCCCCGCGACGACCAGGAGCGCCCCGATGAGCCGAGGCATCAGGCGGGAGCGCCACACGAGCACCCCCACCGACACGCAGAATCCGGCGAAGAACACGAGTGCGACCGCGAAGCCGATGCCAAAGGTCTGGAACGAGCGGTAGGCGAGCGTCTGCATGACGGCGGCGCTCGCCGGGTCGAGGCGCTCGGGGTTTTGCAGGAAAGTCAGCGGCGCGTAGTGGTGGGCCAGATTCACCGTCTCGAGTCCGGCGGCGAGGAGGAGAAACGCCATCATCAACGTGGCGAGGGTGCGGTCGCAGCGCGCGAAGGCGTCGCGGAGGATCAAGGCCAGGGGCACATGCGCGAACAGGTAGACCAGGCTCACGGCGAAACCAGCGCGGAACAGAAACTCGTTCGCGCGGATCGCTTCAGCCGTCGCTGCCGGGTTGCGCGGGACGATGATTTTTTGGCGGACGAACACTTCGGCGAAGAGCGCGCCGAAAATGATGACGAGGTAGAGCACGCCGGCGAGGCGGCCGCGGTCAGAGGCGGCTGAAGGTGCAACGGGCTCGATTTTCAAGGGAGGGGGATTTGGGGATTGTGCCGGGGTTGCGACGTCGAATGAGATTCACAGTCCAAACACGTTTACTCCGCGCGCAGGGCCTGGATCGCGTCGATCTTGCCGGCGCGGCGGGCGGGGAGCCAGCAGGCGAGGAGCGCGACGCCCACGAGCACGAGGGTCGTGCCGACGAGGATGAGAGGGTTATTGGTCCGGATGCCGGGATAGGCCGCCGCGAGGAGCCGGGCGACGCCAAGGGCGCCGAGCAGCCCGATGCCGGAACCAATCACCGCCTGGCGAACACCGGAGCCGAGGACGAGCCGCGTGATGTCGCGCGCGCTGGCTCCGAGCGCGAGCCGGATGGCGAATTCGCCCGTGCGCTGGGCCATCGTGCGCGCGATGACGCCATAAATGCCGAGTGAGGCCAAGGCGAGTCCGAGGACCCCAAAGGCGCCGAGCATGTCGCGCAGCACCCGGAGTTGGTAGTTGAAGCGATCGATCGTGGCGTCGGCCGGCTGAAGATTGCGCACGGGCAGATCGGGATCGAGTTTCGCCAGGGTGGTGCGGATGAGGTCGACGAGTGCGAGCGGGCTGACTCCGGCGGCGCGCACGGCCAGCTCGTATTGCCGGACGGGCTCTTGCGCCATGGGTTGATAGACTTGAAACACGACGGGGTTCCCTTCGGGGGCGACCGATTGTACGTCCGCCACGACGCCGACGATCTCGCCCCAGTGGAGATTGGCGCCGTCAAAGTGGGCAATCCGTTGGCCGAGGGGACTTGGGGCGCCGACCAGCCCCTTGGCGGTGGCTTGGCTGACGATGAAGACGCGGGCGGAGTTGGCGATATCGCGTTCGGTGAATGCGCGGCCGGTCAGCACGCGCGTGCTGTAGGTGTCGAAATAGGACGGGCTGACCGTGTTGACGAGCGCCGGCGGTTCGCGCCCGACCGGGGGACGCGACTGGCCTTCGACGAGAAATTTCCGCACGTCCGGCCAGTTAAAGAACGGCGTGAACGCCGCGATGCTGACTGAACCGGCGCCCGGCAAGGCCGCGAGGCGCTCCAGCGCGAGCCGTTGAAAGGCGGTGATTTTTTCCGGGTCGCCGTAGAGGCCGACGGGCAGGACGATCGAGCCGGTGACGAGTTGTTCGGACGCCCAACCGGAGCGCCGGTTGTTCAAGTCGTTAAGCCCGCGGATAAAAATGCCGGCGCCCGCGAGCAGCGCCATCGCCAAAGCGAACTGGCCGATCATCAGGATTTGCCGAAAGCGCTGGTGGCCGCGGCCGCCCGTCGTCCCGCGCCCGCCGCTTTTCAGGGTGTCGTTCAGGTCGAGGCGCATGGCAAAGAGTGCCGGCGCGATCGCGAAAGCGACCGCCGTGACGAGCGAGGCGGCGAAGGCCCACGCCATCACCGCCCAGTCGATCGTGAAGACCACTTGTTCCCCATTGTCGCCGGTGGAACGCAA